>JADGCS010000180.1 GCA_015228875.1 Deltaproteobacteria bacterium
GCATTGAGGACGTCCCCCTGCTTGTGGAATATTTTATCCGCAAATACGATCCCTCCAACACAAAAAAAGTATCAGACGCGGTCATGCAAAATTTAATAAATTACGATTGGCCCGGCAATGTGCGCGAGCTGGAAAACCAGATCCATGCGCTTGTTGTTTTAAGCCCCTCTCATACAATAGAAGCAAGCGACCTCCCCGACTACATCATCAAACCCAAGCAGACAAAGGCCATGCCCTCCACATTAAAGGTCCCGCAGAACCTGATTAAGGACGAAAAGGATGTTATAAATCTCAACATAGACGACTACACCAAGCTCATGCGGTTTCAGTACGTAAAAATATTTATAGAAAAGCACCGCGGCTGTATCAAAACCGCCGCAAAGGCCATGGGCATTGGCCGCAGTAATGTTTATAAACTGCTTAATGATGTTAAGATGATTAAGGTGTATGCTGAGGGGTGCTAAACAATCACTCCACAAACATCGTTGGATCAAGGGGCTCGCCCGCAAACACGACTTCGTAATGCAGGTGATCGCTGGTTGAGCGGCCACTATAGATTGCAACCATTTGCCAAAATATAGTCCGCAGCCCTCTGAGCCTGCGCGGCTGCAAAGATGAGCCATGTTTTGTTATTCTGCAGGGCCTTTAACCAGCCTGCAATGTAGGCGGCGCTGTTGTCGATGGTTGTCCCATCAATACCGGCCTCGGCTGAGAGGTACGATGCACAAAATTCAGCGATCAATTCTTCTTTGGAATATTCGTGACGGTTGAATAAAGATTCTTTTGTAAGGGTCAATCTGTTCAGTCTTGAGCTGTGGCCTGATGCGTGCGAGATCTCATGAAAAAGCGTGCTGTAGTATTCTGCATCACTGAAAAACAGCTCTTTGGGGGGCATGTTAACGATATCTTTTGATGGGATATAAAAGGCCCTGTTTTGTTTGTGCTCGATAACTGGTTTGTTGGACATGTTATCAACGATTCTTTGGGCGCTTTCTATTGGAGAAAATTCCCTCTTGAAATCATCGGCTTTAAGATGATCAAAGTTGATATTGTCGCACTGTTCTACATTAAAAACTGTGTAATACCTTAAGAGAGGATAAATGCTTTTTTCATGGTCATCGTTTATGTTGCAGTCATCGCAATCTTTTCCAATGTACTTCCAAAATACAACAGGAAATCCGTGCTCACCCTTTTTGACAGAGCCACCAAGGTTGACGGCCTGTTTGTAGGTCAGAAAGTAGGGATGTTTGAAACCCAGCATATTCAGGATGATGTAATTGATACCGCGATAAGGCTTTTGAGATATCAAGTTACACGCTGGTTTGTTTGAATTATGCCAGGGCATTTTCCAAGGGATGACACCTGATTCAAGTTTTTTAAAGATTGTATTGTTGATAACATCAAATACTGTAGTTTTCATTTTTTGCCCCTTTCTTTTAAAAAAAAAGGGACCCAAAGGCCCCCCTCTTGGTTATTTTTCGTTAAAATTTCTGATGTGAAGTTTGCCATTTATTGGCAGGGCGTGCAGAAACACATTGAGTGAATCATCACTGTTTACAAAGGCGAGACCAATTTGCTTCCAATTGGCCTTTTTTTCTTTGCCCTCTAGGATGGTGTAAACTTTCATTGCTTTTTTTGGTGTGCTCATTTTTTTCTCCTTTTTTTAGGTTTTAAATTTTTTTTCTCTTCTCACCCCCCACTGGGAGAGAAAAAAAATTTTAAAGGTAAAAAAGCGAAAGGGTTTTAAGATGCAGCGGTTAAACCCTTCAGGGGCAAGCAAGTGACAGATCGCGCAGCGAGCTGGCACGCCGCTTGCGAAGGGTCAGCGGAGGCTTAAAACCCTTGAGCATTAAGGGGAAAATGAGGACAACAAAAATCCAAGCGTTTTTAAGTTACAGAGAGAAGGGGCCAAGGCCGGTGGGGAGCAAATTGTGTTGCTTAAACGGGGGTGATTTAATCAATGTGATTTGGGGTGGCTCTGACAGGGGAAATTTAAGGGATCGCAAGGTTAAAGATTAAGATTTGGGGGGCTTTACGGGTGCTGGGTTTTAAAAGGAAGGGGCAAAAAATGAATTTACGCCCAGAGACCCAGCTACTTCAAAATCACTGCCGACAACATTGTAAAGGTTTATCTTTACATTTTATGCCCATATGATATACAATGGACATGAAGCTCAAGAGAATTTCGGGTGTAAGGGCCCTCTTCGAAATTGTGGACGAGACAGGTCTCTCGGTTTTTGATCTGGATGCCGCAAAATACAATATGCCCAGGGCAATTAAAAGGCAGTTGAAAAGTATATTGATACAGATTTGTCAGGCAATCGAAGCATCAGGAACGCCTGCGCTGATCGATTACGTTGAAAATGATTTACTAAAGAAGATTGATAAAAACCAACGGGCCGTTGACCACAATATGTGGGAAGTAAAAAGTCCAGCACATGGTTGCAGATTATTTTTTATTATGGACGACAATGGCAATGTTATTGTGTCTGCTGTCGACAAGCGATCTGCTGATGAGAGCGTCCAAGATAAAGCTATAAACAGAGGATTAAACCGATGGGAAAAAATATTAAAAAATTAATCAAATCAGGATCAATCGTTAAAGAACCAAGATCACTGGAAGACTTTCTAGAATTTGATTTAGAAAATCCCGAAGATATCGTTGAATTTCACAAACACAAGCTCCTCTATCAATTAAATGAGTACATGCTCAAAAATAAAATTTCAAAGTCAGACCTGGCCAAAAAACTGGGAATCACCCGGCAGGCTGTTACCAACAAGTTCCTCGGTGAAACACTTTCTCTCGACTGGTTAGTCAGGGCCTTCGCGGCCCTTGGGGTTGGGATTGAAATGAAAGAATTGCCGGATAATTTTAATGCCATCTAAAATCACAAAAAAAATTTAGCCGGATTTCTAAAATTCCTCGGGGCCACATTTCCCCTACTCCACCATCACCTCAGCATCCACGGCCTCGCCTGCGAACAGGACTTCGTAGTGGAGGTGACTTCCGGTTGATTTGCCGGTTGAGCCCATTCTGGCTATGACGGTGCCTTTTTGAACTGCATCGCCCCTGCTTACCAAAAGATAATCAGCATGGCCATAAAGGGTCTCAAAACCATTGTTGTGATTTACAATCACCGTATTCCCATACCCCCCTTTTGTGCCCGAATATTCTACAACACCATCTGCCGTAACCAGAATATCAGTGGATTTGAGATTGGCAATGTCGATGCCCGTATGAAATTTATCTGCCTTGTCTAGTAACTTTCAGAGTTTTGAAAAAAATCAAACGATGCCCCAGGCGGCATAACACTATTTCGTGTTTTTCTCCGTCATTTACGAAAAGGAATACCTCACACACAAGTGATTCCCGAGATCACCCTCCCCCTAACCCTGCGCGCAGCGTCAGATATGAAGCTATTCATATCTGACGCTGTGCACCCCAATCAAGGGCGGGGGGAGGAAGACCTCAAAGGTATCAAGTAATGTAAAAGTGAAATGCCAAGTGCCGCTCAAAATAAAATGTGATACTTATTAATTTTTTTTATATTAAGAAAAACTCAGATTGTGACCGTGTTGAGTATAACTTATGCGGTAATGATTAGAAGCTTGGAGTGTTTTTTTCCGGAGAGATAACTTCTAATTTGTCTTTTGACAAAATTGGGAGGTTAATGATGCGGGCACAATAATGGGCCAATGGGCGATTTTGGAGAGCGTAAAATATTTTACGCTCTCAGGCATCCTCCCAACCCCCTCACTCCACAAACATCGTTGGATCAAGGGGCTCACCCGCAAACACGACTTCGTAATGCAGGTGATCGCCGGTTGAGCGGCCGGTTGAGCCCATCGCGGCAATCAGGGTTTTTTTTTGAACCTTGTCTCCTCGGGCAACAAACAGGCGCTCGCAGTGCCCATACAGGGTTTTGTAGCCGTTGCCGTGATTGATGACCACGGCGTTACCGTAGCCGCTCTTTTTTCCTGAATACTCAATCCTGCCACTGGCCGTGGCCAAAACATCTGTTGATTTAAAATTGGCAATATCAACACCCGAATGAAACTGGTATGTCTTTAAAAAGGGATCGCGGCGCATGCCGTAGAGGGAAGTGATGGTCCCTTCGGTGGGCCAGATGGCGGGTATTGACGGATCGACCTCTGGTAAAGTCAAACGCCCCTTAAACGACTGCGCCTGACTGATTTTTTTTACAAGCCTTGCCTGCCCCTGTTCAATCTGCCTGATGTAGCCGCTTAATGTTCCATTTTCAAAAATCAAATTGTCGCGTGAGGCGCGTATTTGCTTGATTTGCTGGGATTGCAAAATACAAAGGCCCCCAAAAATCAATGTCGTTATCCACGGAAAAACAAAGGACATCAAAATTTTCACGCCTCACCCTCCCCTATCAAATCTATACTCCCCCTCTCAAAACCAACATGTTGTGTGACAGCGGGTCTTGTGATCTTGCGACTGACATCATGTACCGCATACTTCTCTGCCATTTCCCTGTAATCAACGTAGGGGTAATCAAGTTTGACATGATAGACCTGCGATCGTGTCTTTACATAAACAATGGCCTCTCCAATCTTGAGGTTTCTAAACTCGTTGGGATGCACTATAAACTGGTCCACCTGCCTCTCAGAGGCCCCGCCGGTCTTGGTCCTAAAAAACAGTCTCCATTCGGTTTGATGGGTGTAGTATTTTATCTGCTTTGTCCCCATCATGCTCGAAAAGTAATCCACGGTCCCCGGATCATCGACACGCAGGATGATTTTGCAGTTGGTGTTTTCGGCAATCTGTTGCGAATAACCGTCGCCCAGATTTACGGCCTTGATGTCACCAAGGCTTTGATGAAGGATTGTAATACCCGCACCCGAAGAGCGGGCCTTGTTGATAAAATCGATGAATGACGGGCTATGCCGCTCACATAAAAGGGACCCTTTATACTCAGATAAAAGGGACCTTTCAAACCCGGCCCCTTACACAGCATGTTGTTAGGTTTTAGTAATGACTAAAATTTACAGTTCTCTGAGAGCCATT
>JADGCS010000181.1 GCA_015228875.1 Deltaproteobacteria bacterium
TTGCCTGCCCCCTCTAAAATTGCTGAGCCAACACCAGAATAATCAATATTTCAAACGGTGTAAAGATGAACATTTCTGGTCACAAACATTATGAAAAAACGCACCCAGCTCTTCGTACCGACCGAGCTGAATGAAAAATTTACAGAGTGTCGGGTTTTTTGGGTAGGGGGTAAATCAACTAATCCCCCTCGCCCACCTCCCTTTTATACCTGTAATACGTCGCCCGCGAGATGCCGAGTTTGGAACACACAACATCGATGTCATGCTGTGCCTTTGTTTTTTCGTAAAATCTGCGCAGGTGCTCGGGAATTGTGGTGCTCTGATTTAAAAAGGCCTTGATGGCGGGGGTGATGATCCCTGTGACCTGTTTTTGGTTTGTGTCCATAATAGCCGACATGCAGGCGTTTGAGAGTTCTCGCACATTTCCGGGCCATGAATAGTTTTTGGCCTCTTGATAGGCCTTTTCTGCATAACACAGATCTTTTGGCAAAAAAGTGTACTTGGCCTTGGCGAGTTCCATAAAATGATCCATCAGACAGCAAATATCCTCTACCCTTGATCTGAGAGGCGGGAGTTCGATGACCTTGACTGCAAGGCGGTAAAAAAGATCATCACGAAATCCGTTATCGTCACGACACAAAACCCGGTTGATTGGTTTGTTGGTGGCCGAAATCAATCTGACATTGACGTGTTTGACAAGATTACTCCCTACGGGCCTCACCTCGCCGTATTGCACGGTCCTTAGGAGCATGGCCTGAATCTCTGGCGTCAACTCTGCAAGCTCGTCAAGAAAGAGCGTGCCCCCGTCGGCAGACACGACGAGGCCTGATTTTCCGGTGCCAGAGCCAGTAAAGGAGTTTTTGTCGTGCCCAAATAAAATAGAGGCCGCAAGATTTTTTTCGATGGTTGCGGTGTTGATCACCACAAAGGGTTTGTTTTTGCGGCCGGACGCCTGATGAATGGCATTGGCAAAAAGCTCCTTGCCTGTCCCCGTCTCGCCTAAAATCATGACCGGTTCATCAAAACGACTGTAGGTGCCAATCTTGGTAACAAGCCATTTCATTTTTTTATTTTGAGTGATGATCTTGTAGGGATACCCCTTTGTGTCTGCGCCATAATCAAGGTTTGTTGTTAACACCCAGTCAGCAACAGCAATGCAGTCCTGATGATCCAGTTGAACGGGGCGCGCCTCCATCTCCCATCCGTTAATGCGCACACCCTGCCCCCTAGCCTCAATAAAGGCACGGTTGTTGATTATCTTGATAACAATCTGCGGTTCAAAATCATCAACAACGGCGTTGCAATCGGTAGTGGTTCCAATAGAAAAATATTCTTTTTTAATATTGATGGTTTTGGTCAGCCCGTTTTTTTTATTTTTTGACGTAAAGGACAACTCAAAGCCCGCAGAGTGATTTGGGGCAAGTGTTGTAGCCATTGTCTTTTGAACCCTTACCACGTTTTTTTGATTGGTGCTGCATTGGGTATAAACAAGCCTGTAGGTCCCTATCCCTATGACAGTGCCGTGGGTCAGGCGCACCTTTTCGGCCTTGATTACCTTTTGTCCAAGGGTACTGCCGTTTAATGAACAATCCTCATAATAATATCCCTGCTTTTCGTTGCCAACAATGCGGCCATGCACCCGTGATGCGCTGGCGCACGGGACCAGAATATCGTTGCCCTCTCTGTCCCTGCCAAGACTGATGGTCCGGCCATCGAGCGTGTCTGCAAATATAAGCTGGTTGTTTTGGTCAATCAGTTCGATGCTGGGGATTGTCATATCATTTGTCTCTCACCTGTTTTTTAAGGGTAGCGTCCCTTAATATCACGCGACGGTTTTGACCTGCCCTGGGATAGGCCGGATGATCTTCGCCAAAGGTCACAGAGATAATGCGACCCTCGGCAACGCCCTGTTTGATGAGCTGGGCCTTGGCGTTGAGTGCCCGCCTGTCTCCAAGGTCCATGTTGTAATCTTTGGTCCCTATCTTGTCGGTGTGACCTTCGATAACAATCAAACGATCTGGGTGATTGTTAAGGTATTCTGCGACCGTGTTTAATACCGGCTCATACTTTGCCAGCACCACATCGCTGTCAAAGCGGTAGCGAATCTTTCCTGACAAAGGGTTGGCGGCCATTGTGCCTTCTTTAATCATTGGCCGATATGATGCGCATGAAGAAAACAAAGCCAAAGCTATTATCACATTTAAAAAGTTTTTCATTGTCTGCCTCCACAAGCTAGCGCTTGGCGTAACGACGCGTCCCTTCTACATCAGGGGTCTGGCGCATTTCGTCAAACATAATCCCGTAATTCATTCAGTTTGGTATAAAATAAACCATAAAGGACAACGCCCTTGGACTAATATCGTTACACACTGCGGCTATACTGCAATAAGCCAACGTGAAACCCTGTTGTCCTGCATATTTAGCTGTATAAATACCTTGCCCTCTTATACAACGGTGATCTCGGTCTGGTTGTTGGGTAGGGTTACTGACATCATCGGTGATAATAATCAGTTTACCAGGCTGAGACAGCGGAGTTTTAAGGCGAAAATCGATCCTTGACTGCATTGGGTTGATGCTTTCGACATTATATCCCTGAATAAGTTGCATTCCACTACAACCATCCTCGCTCTGCATATAACCATACGTTATGGGTCTGGACATGATGGGAATATCATTTTCAGAAAGACTTTTTGCCTCTATAGCAAACACTCTGCCATCAATGGCCGTAACATCAGATTGAACCCCTTCTATGGTAGTGTTTAACTCCGTGACAGCAGATGATAGCTGTGTATCGGTTGCATAGGTGCTATCCAGATTACCCACACTTGTTTCTAAGGTTGACACCCTTGTTTTAACTGTACCCACATCATCTTTAAGATCACTCACATCAACACCGTCCACCGTGCCAACATTGATAATATTTTTGCCCCCCATTTTAAGGTCTGCTGTCATGGGATTGGAACCATCTTTTTTGATATAGTTGGTAGACAAATTTGTTGAAACGGTTTCAATTTCTTTTATGAGATTTGCAGAAACTTCTTCTACGTTTGTGTTTATATCGTTTAAAGACTGATTTAAATCGACTCCCCGCAAAGTGTCTATGGCATTATCAAGCCCCTGAAGTACTTTATACACAGTATTGCCGCTGGCGTTGTTAAGACCTATATCAGATGAGACAGAGACTTCATTGGCCGAGACATATCCCTCTGGGGCAGACGCCTGACTGCTTGCAGAAGAAACTATTGATTTATCCTGCGATATCAAACCTTCTAAAAATGTTGCGTCCAGATCCTCTGCCCTGATGGTCCCATCCTTTATCTTATTGGACGTAATGGAATCATTGGCCACGGTAACGGCATACTGGCTTATAAACGCGTACGGCTGTGTGGCCAAGATGCTGATCTCCTGCGGGTTTGTCTGCCCTTCAACAAGCACCTCTACCATAACATCGCCATCCACGTTAAAGACATCATAAGAAAGTCCACCCGCCGGCGAGGCAAAGGCGGACCCCACCGCATAGCCTGCTCCCAACACAATATGCGCAACACCATTTTTAACGCTGACGTTTTGTTCCTCGGTGTACAAATAAGTCCCGCTCTTGTCCTTAAAGGCTATGGTCAGCGTGTAGTCCCCGTCACCAAGAAGATTGTTGCCTTCATCATAGAGAACAACGGGGGCCGATATGATATCAGGCACCTGTGTCACAGAGGCAGAGGCGTTTAGCGCAGTAATCAAAATAATTGTGAGTATGATAATCATGTTTTTTTTCATATTCATGTCCCTCATCTTTCGTAGGCGCCCATGTCGTAGGCATCGGGTGTGCGATTGATTCCAAAAATATCAAATGTCACGGCACCATCATTTTCATCATCGGCATCTCTTGCAGTATCAATGGCAACAGAACCCGCAACAAGTTGGTATAGATTATCAGTATCGAGTATGGTGTCCCTCTCAGCAAGAGACGAGCTGAACAGGTTATCATCTGCAGACACAGTATCAATCAGGTCAAGCTCTGCGCTGGTTGTGGTCTGACTTCCATTGCAGGCAATAAGGGCCGCAAACGTATACCCGTTGCTACTGTAACGCATAAACAGATTATTGGTAATCTCAACAGTATCATTCTCATGGCCAGCACAATAAAGACTTGCCTGATTGTGATCGCTTTGCGTGATCACAATATTGTTAACAAAACGTGCTACGGTGTTGTCAAAAACAGCACCATAGGCCGAGCCAGTAACGTGATTGCCCCCATCAATGGTGTTATTGGTGACCACAAGTGAGCCGCCATCGGCCTCTATCCCCCGTGTGTGTTCAGCCCCACCCATGATAAACAAATTATTCGTAAGTATTGTATCTGAGTCTGTGAGAGCCACCCCTGTTGAGTTGTATTTGGCCCTGCCATTAAACCTGTTTCCAACAAGTTTAAGATTAGTTTTACTGGCTAAAAGCAGTGTCTCGGTATCGGTGTCTACACCCGCAAAGTCATTGTTTTCAAACATCACAACCGAGTCTGCAACATTGACAAGCACCCCTTTAAATGATTCAGAGTCATTCACAAAAACAAACCCTGCGATTGTCATGGGGGTTTTAATATTTTTGACATTTAGCACAGGGTTGGCCTCGTCTTGAATCAACTGGGTTCGATAAACGGCTCCAGTAATGTCACGATCCAAAAACCCCGAGGCAAAACCACCGTAGAGCGAAACACCATTTACAAGATCAAGGCCCGACACATTATAATCGCCTTCTGATACATAGACATGATACCCCCTGCCCGCCGCCACAATTAGCGCACCCTTAAGGTCCGCGGTGGGATCATCGATGTCTGTTGCCGTTGCTGGGGCTGTTCCCGCTGTAGAAACAAAGACCGCTTTATACCTGTTGCCATCAATGCCATCGCAGTTTGAGTCGATCGCCTGCGGGTCAGGTAGATCAGGGCTAAGCTGGTTGATTTTAAAATCAGTTGGCC
>JADGCS010000182.1 GCA_015228875.1 Deltaproteobacteria bacterium
CAATGGTTGTATTTGATGTATTGATCCTTGCATAATACCATCCTAACCCGCATAAAGCGGAAAATACTACGCGGGAGGACACCATGCAAAAATTGTTGCCGAAACGCGTAGAAAAAACCTTCCAAGGTTCTATTGTTTGCGTTTGCGGGCTCATATGCCGAGTCGTCAATTGATCTCAAGCATAATATGCTTTGCATGATTGGGTTGGATGTTGCTTTTTTCTGTAGGCATTTATACTGCTTTTGCCAATTCCTCTAAAAAGCCCAAGTCGCCACGATGAATCCGTTTATGAATTTCCGGTCCACAAATAGCCTCAGCAACAGCAAATAAGGCGGCGCCCAAGGCATGAGGAGAAAATACCAGCGGATTTATTCCAAAAGCCAACTGCCCGGCCTCTAAAAGAGTGAATACATTTATAAGTTGCAACGCCCCAGATATAAAATTCTCATGCCTCTTTAAATGGGCCGATACTATTTCTGGTCCACTCGCTCCATTCACAAATTGCTGGGCAAAACGACTTTCTTGAGCCAGTGCATCCCCCTCCCGTAATATTTGATTGCCATTATCCAGGGTCTCATCGTCGCTCTTAAAATACCAGTGACCAGAGCTCAGTTGCAATGCATGAACATACTCATGGGCCAGTACGCAAAAAAGACTCGGCAAATCATATTGAGGTCGAGATAAATAAATAACACTCAGATCATGCCCAAGTATTTGACTTGTGCTGGCCATGTGAGAATCTGGGTGATGGATCAACCCCAGGTCAACGACTCTGCCAAAGAGACCCCCAGCTTCTGTTCCCACAGTAGCTGATATCAACGGTTTTAGTCTTTCTCCCTGAAAAGCAGGTATGGGAAGTGTTCTCCCCAGTACGTCCTTACACACCTGATCAAAAGCATCGGAGGCCGCATACACCCTGAGCGAAGGACGCACCTCTGTGATGCCCATCTTATGCACAATCTCTACTACAGGTTTTACCAGCTCTCTGGCAGTCCTTGAATTAACAGGCTCTAAACGTGTTTCCACTTGAGGCAAAGTAGCGCGTTGTTCTCTTACACTTGCCAATTTACCATCAAGCACACCCATAGCCGTTGGTTGGCTCAGGATTCCCATGACTTCCCTTGCCATAAGATCGTAGGATTCGATCACCTGTGGTGTAAAACGTTCAAGCATAATACATCGTCATTCATTGCAGCATGGTTATTCTGTTATGGTGGTTATCGGTAGCATGAGAATAAAGTTGCTATGGCAAAGACACCTTTTTTTCTTGTGTAACATAACTCCCTGATAGGAACCCTCATTTTTGGGACTGTGACGGCAATGAGGTATGTGGCCCCGTTTTGTTGTTTTTTTTTGGACTTTTTTTAAAAAAAGAAGGTAAAAAAACACGAAACCTTGGCCCGTAACAGACGATAGATCCTCAAAGATATCTGGAGACCATTATGAAATTAAACATGCCGCAAGGATTAATAGGACGCCTTGGTGCGCTTGGTATTGCACAAGGCGACATTGCCGGTCTTAAACTTGCCGCGGCTCAGCCATTTAATATGGCTGCCGTTTCGCTTGATAATTTTACGGGGGTGGACCGGGCGCTGGCAGAATGCGTTCGTGATGATAGTTTGAGAGTGTCTGCCCTGCCCCTGCGTGCCGCGATACAGCCGCATGGGAGCGCGCTCGGGCTTGCAAGGCCGGGAACGGATTATGCTGTTGATGATGCAGTAAGCACGGCGCATCTACCAAGGTATCCGGCAAATTTAAGGGTTGTGCGGGGAGTTATGGACACGGGGCTTGCACGCATGCCCTACACCGATATTGTAAATCCCGATGCGGTGCAGGCAGGTGTGGCTGTGTATTGCCACGGGGTAGGTTGTTTGCCCATTCTTGGAGAAAACATTGTAAGAATTTTGGCCGATCAGGGGTTTGTTGTCAGATCGCCGGTGCTCAGGGGACACGGGATTCATGAGGGTCGCGCCTATGCGCTTGATGCGAGCGTGTTTGGCGACTCGGCTGAGGGGATCTATCTTGAGGATATGCCCGAAATTGTCTCGCGATCCTTTGCCGACTTTGGTGACAGGCTTGTTCTGGCCGGTTACTCCGGCGGGGGAGAGGCCATTGCCAGATTTGCAAACGGTATTGTCCCTGCAAATGAGAGCGGCAGGGTCGCGGCGGTGAGCAGGGAGGCGGCCGATAGTCGCGCCGCTCTGCTTAAGGGTCTTATCTTTATGGGGGCACCGTTTGGTGACGCCGAGATCACAAACCCCCTGTGGCTTGCCGGAAGACAGTTCACAACCTATTACGAAAACATTGTCCCGCGTGAACTCATGTTTCCAAGAAGGCTTCAGGAAATGGCTGGCGCGGTCCGCAGATTTTTGCTGCCAGCCCTTTTGGCAACAACACCGGCGGCCGGCAGGGCCATGCGCTGCTTTGGCTGGGTGCCTCCGGCGCTTGCCATGCGCGGGGTTGTAAATGCAGAAAACCTGACGTACGAAGAATTTCTGCGTGCGATGGCCGGTTTGAGTCCAGTTTCAAACGAGATCGCCATTCCGGTGTATCACTTTCTTCACGGAAAAACCACATCGGATGACCCCGCCTTAGACCGTTCCGATGTCTCAAACATCACGGTACCTGCCGCGTTTATTTATGGGGAAGGGGACCCTTTTGCCAACACGCATAATGCGGCTGTGGCCCAGCGCGCACTGACCGATCACGACGTGGCAGCAAGGCTTTGGGAAATAAGGGGGGCGGGTCATACGGATCTCATATTTGGCAGACGCGCTTATCAGGCCCTTTACAGGACTATGCCCGAGGTCTTGAGGTTTATTTTTGAAAACGATGAAGGGTCGCAATAACCGGGGTTGGTTGAAATGATCCTGGAAACGGCGGTATAAGAGAACACACAGACGGACATACGGGACTTTATGGGGATCGGAGAAGCAGAGTTGCATAACCCGCATGAAGCGGAAGATTCTACGCGGGCTGGCACCCTCTAAAATATTGTTGCCGAAACGCGTAGAAAAAACCTACTTAGGTTCTAAGCGATATTAATAGTGTGTCATTGAGTGGTGGCGGTTATCTCATACGGGAGGTAAAGCTATCTTCTTTGTTTGGGTCGTCAAAACGAACGAGAAACCTATGATCGTGGCGCAGGCTCATGATGGCTGATTGGGCGGCAAGTGCGGCGTCAGACAGCCGTGTCTGGTCGGTGTCAACATACACCCTGCTGCCAGATAAACTTGTGATCGTGACAACCGTGAAGGGGTCCTCTTGCTTAACGGTCAGGTATCCGCGACCGATATCTGTGCCAACAGTACTGACACTGCCTCCCAGGAGTGTCTCGACTCCCTTTTGCAGGATGTGGTGGGATGATGTTTGTTCCCTTGTTCCCAAGACAGGACGGCCAACCAACAGAACGTTTCGTGTATGGGCGCAGTGCGGACGATATACGGAAAAGGCTGACCTCCAATCCACTCGCTCTTTGAGGAATTTGAGTGTCCTGACCAACTGAAAGGACTCACTTCGCCCCGCTGTAGCGGTGCCTTGGGGCATGAGGAAGTCCACATCTGTATTTCCCCACCTCAAGACATTCTGCCAGGTGGGGTTCACATCAAGAGGTCCTGATCGCAGGTCAATAGTACGGCATTTGATTGGTGGTCCAAAATACATCTCTTACCCTCTGCAGAGATTATCGTCGCAAACGGGGAGAAGTTGCTATGGCAAAGACACCTTTTTTTCTTGTGTAACATAACTCCCTGATAGGAACCCTCATTTTTGGGACTGTGACGGCAATGAGTTATGTGGCCTCGTTTTCCTCAAGGCTGAGGGGATGAATTAATCGGCTACCAGTTTGAGGATGACAATATGGCCAACATTTTCAACAGGGCCAATTTTTTCTGTGACTGTGAATGTAAAAAAAGTATGACGGAGGTGCTGTTTTACCATGCCCACTGATAATCAATACGTAGTGGTCGTGCCATAGTGAGTTAAATCTTCCTCATTCTAATTTGCTGTCCATTGTCCGTGACTGACACCATTACTTTCTTCAAAACGCAAAACGCAAGACTTGACCCGATGAATTTGACGATGAATTTACTTTCTTCAAAACGCAAAACGCAAGACTTGACCCGATGAATTTTGACCCGATGAATTTCGATGAATTTCCCGATGAATTTGACGATGAATTGACCCGATGAATGCAGTCAGGAAAGTCCGCAGGACGAGCAGATAATAGCCGGGGGTGTGGCGAGCGTGCGAGCCTAAGCCCCCGGACCGGACCGGACCGGACCGGACGACGGATGACAAACACCACCCACATTTATTATTTCAACACAGGCCCGAAGGGCTGGCAGTAATTTATGGCAGGCACATTCACCTTTTTGGGAATACATTTTATTTTCAGCACCAAAAACAGGGTGCCTTTGATTGACAAGGAGTTTCAAGGCCAACTCCATCAGTACATCGGCGGCACTGTGAGAGGACTCAAGGGAAAGCTCATAGCTGTCAATTCGATTCCTGATCACATCCATCTTTATACAACCATGCCAAAGACCATTTCTGTTTCAAAGTATATGGAGATTATCAAAAGCGCATCATCGAAATGGATACACCAGACGTTCTCAGATAAAAAACAATTTGCATGGCAGGAGGGATATGGCGCGTTTTCGGTCAGCAAGTCCAACGAGACCAAGGTCGTTGAATACATAGCTCAACAGGAACAACACCATCACAAAAAAAGTTTTCAGGAAGAATTTTTAGAATTTCTGAAAGCAAATGATATTGAGTACGATGAAAAATATATCTGGAAATAAACCAAACAAAACCACTGCCAGCCCTTCGGGCCTTA
>JADGCS010000183.1 GCA_015228875.1 Deltaproteobacteria bacterium
ACGAACTACCAATAACCATCAGCCCGAAGGGCTGATCCCCCCTCCTCCCAATTACGAACTACGAACTACCAATAACCATCAGCCCGAAGGGCTGATCCCCCCTCCTCCCAATTACGAACTACGAACTACCAATAACCATCAGCCCGAAGGGCTGATCGTAAGGCCATGGTTGGCGAGTGATCCGCATTTTCAAAGGATACATTGATCCTTGCGGGGATGGTCGTCATTTTGGGATTTGTATCGGGATTTGTAAATTTGTAATCAAAGGGGACAATGAGTCTCCAGTCCTCGTCATTTACACTGACAAAGAGAAAAATTTTAAGGTTGTTTCTGTTGATGGTTTTAAGCTGTTCCGGCAGTGGTCTTTGAGACGGACCGCCAAGGAGCAGGCTAAAAGCATTGTCCCTGACCTCTGTAAAGACGCCGGACTCCGGCGGATTAAGGATGCAATCCGGACCGCCGGTATCATCCATGCTCCACAGCACACGCAGGCTGTTTGTTGCCTGCTCTTCCACACAAATAATGGCCGTAAATTCCGCAAGTGGACTTGAGTTTTTTATTTCTTCAATGATCGTACGATCCAGAATCGCACCATCGATGTACATCCGGGCAGAGCGCGCATCTTGAGCAGACACTTTAAAACAGTGCATCAGCGCGGCTGCAAAGAGTGCAGTCAAGACGATGGAGAGAAATGTTTTGTATAAGTTCCGTTGAGTCACGCCCCCGCCCCTTTTTTTGTTATTCATATTTGTTTAAGCAAACCCTGTGCCACAACTCAAGTCCTTAAGGATTCTGCCGTCTCGATGGCCCCTCTCTTAAAAGTCAATATAAACTTGTGGTTACAACTTGCTGTCCCGTTGTTTGTCCGGTGGTAAAAAGCGCCCCGTCACAAACAGGCACAAAATACCACTTTTTTGTAGGCAGATTTTTCCCATGCATCAAAAGGTGTACCTCGGCAGAGGCGCATGAATAGTGGTTTTGCTTAAATGATGTTTGCGTATTTTTTCCGGATTGTTTTGTCAGACATCAACTTTTGCATGAATTTGCGCACAGCATGATCATTTTCTTTCAAAAAAATGCAACAATAACCTCCGTAATTATAATTATTGCGACACAGATGACAGCGGATGTGACACGTTTAATATTGGTTTTAGGACTTTTATTTTTTCTCCAGTTTTTTTTTACCTGTTTTTTAAAAACCATCAACACAACAGAGTTTGTAACTATATAATATTATTGCATTATATTATATGACACGCGGACTAAAATTTTTTTAAAAAAAATGTTTGCAATATAATTTATTTCTGATCTGATTTTTACAGGAACTTTGAAAAGCAATTTGAAAAGTAAAGGGTTGGGGGAAACGCGGTCACATAAAGAAAAATGAAGGGCAGTGTTACCCGATGTTAAACGCCCCCTGTTGTTTTGACAATAGAGGTATAAAAACCACAACTATAAACGCCACTCTGTTTAACATTTTGATATCATTGGATATTATGTTAAACGCCTTGGCATTTATATTGCATTGGTAATTGGTATGCAAAAGCAAACAGAAAATTTACAAGAAGTTACAAGATTACAGACCATCTCTACAAAACCGAGGTCGCCATCCATTCGCAAGCTCTATCTTAACAAGAGGGCCAATGTATTGCGTGAGTCGTTCGAACAAAACAATCACAACATACAGGATTTTGTTAAAGATGTTGAGTCAAGTTCGTTTAATGCCACGCGAGACGAACTCTTATTTGCTCAATGCTTGAATTGGATGCAAGAAAACCTTTACAGGGATGCCAATATCGCAGACCTTGCCAAAGAGATAGGTGTCTCCGTGCGAAAAATTCAACGCCTCTTTTCTTTTTTCCTGCAACGCACCTACACAAGTGTGTTGCTCGACATGAGAATCGAGAGCGCCAAGGCCTATCTTGCCCAGCACAAAAATTCTGTTGGTGAGGTCGCCTATATGGTGGGCATTAAAGATCATGCGTATTTTACGTATCTCTTTAGAAAAGCCACCGAGATGACACCCACGGAGTACAGGCTCTCCCTGATACAGCAGCAATACGAAGAATAATTATTTTAATATCTAGGAATTTCAAAGTTGACAGAGCGCGGGTGCATTCCTCGCATGACGTGGAAACTCAACCGCGTCAAAGTCAAGTTAGTAACTTGTCCCCTCCGATAATTGATAATGGTTAGATGATTCACCCCGGTTGTCAGGTTAATGGCAACCGGGGTTTTTGTTTTTGGATGGCAGAGGACTCCGGTACTGCCCCCCACGCCTTTGCCTTTTCGGTAAGCCCCTTAAATTTTTTGCTGAGTTTAGAGAGCCTCTCGTCCCATTCGAGATTGATCTCCTGATTATTGATACGCACATGAAACTTGAGGATGATCATGATCAACATCAGCGGCTGTACCACGGCACCCCGTATGGGGAGCGCCAGCAGAAACGCAAGAATGAAGGGCAGAAAGGCAAAACGGGGGATGATGAGCGCTGCTGCATAAGCAGGGACGAGACAGATGATCCAGACAATAAACGTGGCGATGTAATCAAGTATCACAGCGAGTACCGCTGTTTTTAAAATCTCCAGATAATTCTGGCAGTAATAAATCACACCGTCTTTTGACGACCGCCACGGGTTGTCGTCGCCGCGCGCAAGATTGTAAGACAGGATGGTTTCATCGATGTAAGAGGCCGACACGTAGACAATCCGGTTCACCACGGCCATGAGTCTTGCCAAACCGGGGATGGGAAGCCATGATGTGATCAAATTTGTTGTCCTGTTAAAGGCCCTGACAATGGCGCGGACAAACGAATCAATCAAAAACAAAATATTAACCTGCTTAAACTGTGTTTTAACCTTTTGCCTGCCATAGGCAAACATCCCCACAGTCCCGTTTTGCACACTGCCGTGACTAATAACCTCGGTCAGCACCGCGATGTGCCCTGCCTTGACCATGTACAGCGCGTAACGGACCACAAAGCCCCACAGGCCAGCACCGGCGCCTCCTGTGACCAGCAACCACGCGTAAGCGGGGATAGGTGTCGAGGGAAATGCCTTGAACAGATACCCGAACCCGCCAAAACAAATGATGCCGTAAATGATGGTGATGATGGAGGCCATAAACAAAATACCAAAACGCACCAGCGCGTAGGGAAGCGTTTTTAAATACAGCGTCACCACGGTTTTTATCCCGCTGTCCTGCGCGTGGACCGGGTAACTGTGGCGGATACGTTCACCCGGTCTGGAATACTGTGCTGTTGCATCCTTGTGTGGCAGAGTTTGCCTGTTTGATGTCACTTCACTGGACACAGAATCCCGCTGCCCTGGCTTGTTGTAAGGTTTGGGCCTTTGGTCTTTAACAGCAACCGCCCTTGCAGGTAAATCGGCCTTTGCAGGCAAAGGGGGTGTCAGGGTGGTCTTTGCAGAAGGCTTGCCCGGATCAAGTTGTATTATTTTGATTCTGGTCTCACCAAGTTTAATCTCGTCGCCGGTGCCAACGCATGTCAGCCCGTTGATCTTGACATGATTAACCTCGGTCCCGTGAGTGCTTCCGAGATCGGAGATGAGGAGTCCCCCGTTTTTTAATTCAAGATTCAAGTGACGGCGCGAGGTTGTGATTTCGTTGATTGTAAGCCAGCAGTCTTTGCGTCCCACCGTGTAGGCGGTGCCTTCCGTGATGGGTAAGGTTTTCTCTTCTGTGTGTGTGCCGATTGTGACCAGTAGTTTTAGTACAGCCATTGCACTCTCCTCGGTTTGTCAACTATGCAACCTAGATTTGGCAGTTGAAAAGTACAGCGCGTTATTCAATTGCGCATTCAGACTCAATGCCTGAAATGCCTTATACCGGTAAAAACCATCGAGATGCCGTGTTCGTTGCAGGCATCGATAACCTCTTTGTCGCGCATGGAGCCACCAGGTTGGACGATGGCCTTGATCCCCGCCTTTGCGGCTGTGTCAATCCCGTCTCTAAAGGGAAAAAAGGCATCGCTTGCCATGACAGCATTGTGAAGGATGTGGTCGTTCTTAAAATTTTCTTTTGCCTTGATGACGGCGAGTTTGACAGAATCCACACGACTCATCTGCCCCGCACCAACACCCAAAGACTGCTGGTCCTTTGCAAAGACGATTGCATTTGACTTGACGTGCTTGACCACACGCCATGCAAAGTTAAGATCGCTTATTTGTTCTGGCGAAGGTTTTTTTTCGGTGACAACGGCTCCCGTGTTGATGTCGATCATGTGGTTGTCGAAGTTCTGCACCAGCATTCCCCCACCAACACGACGGTAATCAAGAGAGATCTCTTTGCTGCCAGCATTATCGAGTCGCATCACACGCAGATTTTTTTTATTGCTCAGCACCGACAGGGCATCATCGTCATAGCACGGGGCCACAATGGCCTCGAAAAATGTTTCGGCAAGGATCAGGGCCGTTTTTTTTGTGACTGCTGTGTTAAAGGCCACAATACCCCCAAAACTGCTGACAGGATCGGCCTCGCGGGCACGGACGAACGCCGTTGTTGTATCGCAGCACATGGCCACACCGCAGGGGTTGAGGTGTTTAACGATCACGCAGGCAGGTTCCAAAAATTCTCTGCAGCAATTGTATGCAGATTCGAGGTCCAGAATATTATTGAATGAGAGTTCCTTTCCCTGAATCTGCTGTGCGTTGACAATGCCAGACAAAACACCCGTCTCTTTGGCGAGGGCCTGTTTGAGAGTTTTAAAAGCTGCAACTCGCAATGCTTTTTTTTAAAGGACCACATTAATCGTCTCGAGTGGTCTGCAACATATCTGGGAATTGATTTTCCATCATCTGTC
>JADGCS010000184.1 GCA_015228875.1 Deltaproteobacteria bacterium
CAATCTATCTTGCCACAGGCGCAAACAAAGACTCCTTTGGCCCCATGCCGTGGATCAAGGGCATCGTAGGCAAAGGCCCCCCGTTTATAAACGCGGGAAAAAGGGCATCGTGATGGGGTGGGGATGAAAACAAAATATAACGAGCGACATCAATAATTGCCGATAACGGAAGCAAGCCGCGTCATTGCGAGGTGCGATAGCGACGCGGCAATCCACGTCATTGCGAGGAGCGTAAGCGACGCGGCAATCTCTTTGCTCCACATGGTATCAGAAGGATCGCCACGTCCTTTATGCATAACGTACATAACAACATTATAAAATTCTACATAAGCAAGTTTCTTAGGACGCTCTCGTTCTGGTTGCCTATTATGACGTTGTACCCTTTATCAAAGGGGCTAAGCCTTACCGAAATGTCCTCTCTGGTTTTTGTTCAGATGGTTGCACAGACATTGTGTGAAGTGCCAAGTGGAGTTGTGGCTGATTTTTTTGGCCGTAAAAACACACTGATTTTGGCTGGTATAATCAAGGCGTGTTACCTTGTGGTCATCCTGTTGGGTTATGGGTACTGGATTTTTTTTACAGGATGGTTGTTATGCGGGATAAGTGATGCCTTTGAATCCGGTGCAGATGCGGCATTTGTTTACGATACACTCCAAGAGATGGGCCGTGAACAAGAATACAGTAAAATAGAGGGGCGTGGATTTTCGCTGACCCTGCTGGGATGGGGCCCCTTGCTAAGTCAAAGAAGGCAAGCGGGCGTATGCAGGATCTGATTGATCTTAACAATCTCAATTATGTTTTAAGAAAAAAACGGGTTTGATGAGCTGTTTGATTAACGCATCCTGTTGAAAATGTTGCAATATTTGTCTTGTTAAAAAAACACAAAAAAACACACCCTTTGGTTTTATTTTTCGATAAAGCAACAAACAGTAAATGAATTGTTGGATTGTTTTAAGGATACCTCATGATCGCACCGGCAATATTACAGCTTGCACCAGCCAATGTCCCCTATCAAACAAAGGGGCTTGCGGAGGTTTATGGTGACAAGACTGCGGGTCTTGCAGGTCTGTTAAATGTTTTTTCTAAAAGGCCGGGAAGTGCCTTGTTTGTTGAACCAGCGGCCGGCATTGCGCCGCGTGTACACGGCATGGTTTCAGACGGGGCTCTTAAAGAACAACATGACCGGATGCGCTCTGGCATTAGTAAAAGGGTGCCGTGGATGTTTCGCAGTTCGGCCTTTAAAGAAATATCTGGCAATAAAAATTCCCCCGCTCAAGTCTTTGATCCACGTGATGATGATGCCAAAAGTTTAAGGTCTTTTATTTGCGGCATCAGGTATTTGCAGGAGGCCGATGAAACGCTTGGCATCACCTTGATGCCAATGATCGGGGATTGGCGGGTCATTGAAGATCCTGATATATTTGATGATCCATTAATTGTTGATTCTGATTTAACTGATGATTCTGATTTAACTGATCTCTATGCAAAGGTTGATGCGTTTGGTCTGGGGGTTGTGAGCTTTACTGCCGATACCTCCTGGGTGCATTGTCCACGAGAGATGCACATGGTCTTTGCCCAAGGCCTTGGCCACAGGACAGTAGAGATTGGCAGTGATGCTGTGACAATCAATGTGGATCGTGAGAGCGGAGAAATTCTTTTTTTGGGAAACAAGGATCGAAGCGAAACATATTTATATGCGGGTTCTCAGGGTGGTGTGCTCTCAGTACGTGATTATCATCAAAAAAAGATATCTTTTTTTCGGGGGGATGATTGTCGTGTTTCTGCAACACCATTATTTTTTGGTGATCGTTATGAGCCAATGTGTTTACGTAAGGGGGGTGGGCTCGCTTACCTGGACGAAAAAGAATACAAAGACAGACCCCTGGGTCTTACACCATTTGATGAGCCTGCCATGCTTGCAAACCTTGTGAGTTTGTTACAGTACATCCAGGCCGAAATGGGGCCAAGTCAAATAGAGGGCGTGTTTCTTAACAGACGCGCACCGATACCCTATCTGCTACAACATAAATCACTCCCCAAGATCGTTACTGAAGAGAGGAATTTAACAGTAAATAATCGCCATATTACCGCAAAATATGTCATTGGAGTAGGGACTCACCAAGGGCCCCTTGTCTGGTGGGATGGCGGTTATGACGTGCTAAAGGATTTGGATCAGCGTTTTAAAGACACCGGCTACACACTCCTTACCGATGTCAGTTCGAGAATGGTGTGCTGGGCAACCCGCAATTGCAGGCGGCGCATCTCATTATCTTATGAACATATGGCAAACCATGCCATGATGATCGCGCGTGAGGCCATAGCAGAAAATCCAAAATCCGGTATTATCTTTGCCCATTTGGCAGAGATCCCCGTTACCTCCAGAACAAACCGTACTATAGCGGGGATTGAGCCGGATATAAGGATCGGTAACACCGTTGTTTATATGAACACCCGACTTGACTCAAACGGGACAGAGTTTGCGCTTGAGGTGTTGCCTGCTTTAGAATTACCAGTATTTGATGTGGCCCCACAAGAGCCCCAACCAGCGACACAAGATCATCCTCAAAACAAGGTCTTCGGGGCGTTGCGAAGTCTTTTGGGGAGATTGCGGTGAGACAGCCGGCAGGGGTTGTGTTGTCATCAATCTGGCAGAAAACGGCTGGCGGGTATTTTACCTCTGTATTGAGGGATTAAAAAAATCATTTGAGAATTTTTTTTTTGACCCTTGTCTAAAATTTTGAGTCCCCCTGATCGTTATTGAGAACAATCGTCACCCCCAGTGCCTTGCAAAGACTGATAAAGTTTGACAGGCGAATATTAGAACCATTTTTAAAATTAGAAAGTGCCACTTGAGTCATTTTGGTTTGTTCTGCCAAAACCCTTAAGGTCATTTTTTTTTGTTCTACAACCCTAAACAGATGCAGGCGTGCCTCTTCAATTGAATTTACTGTTACCTCATTTGTTGATTCCTCAAGATTTAGTTTTTTAATAAAGCGTTTATACTGTCTGTCAATCTGACCAAGCTTCACCATGTTTTCTTTATTAAGACGGGTCAGCATTAAAAAATTGATGAATTCTTGTGATAAGGCTGTGTCGATATCATCAATACAATATATATTATCTTTGAGCCATCTGCCGGCGATGATTTTTGTAAAATATTTTAATCGCTCATCAGTTTCTTTTTGATCAACGCCAACAAAAAACAGGTTTTTTAGATTTTGATATTCTTCAGGATCGATATCAATAACTTGCGAAACCCTGCTATCCAGAGATAACTGGAGGGCATTAAAAAAAGTGTCAATTTTATCCTGTGACGGCTTTGTTGTCATATCCCTCCCCTGTACAGCGAAATAATGCCCCTGATGGTATTTACACCCTGCAGTTGTTGCAGGCGGTTTGCGAGGGCCTCTGACTCCTTTTTATCCTTTAAAGGGACGAGTTTTTTAAGCTTGGCAACCTTAAATTTTTTGATTTGTTCGGAGGTTTTGGTTTGAATAACCTTTTGCAATTCGTTAACCTCGGAGAATTCATACATCTTGAGATAATCAGGGAGACTTCCGGTATGGGCAAGCAGACTGTGGGCCGAATCAATCAAAATAATGCGTTTGTTGACATAGTCATACAAGTAGTTGGCATCGTGCCGGTCGACCTGTCCCGTCAACCAGTCAAACAGGGCACACTCATAGACGTTTTGGGGTAAAAAATTCATTTTTCCGAGCGATGTTGAAAAGATATGTCCATCCGGAAAGTCGAGCCAGCGTTGAATAGTAGTTTCTTTGTCCAAAAGCCAGAGCTCGGGGACCGGCAGTCCCACAGCCCTGGCCAAACAAAAGCACCAGAATTCTCTTTGGGCAAGAGACCCTGAGTTTTCATTTATACAACATTCGATGTGATTTTTTTTTGATGTTTTTTTTAGAAACAACCTGCCAGCCTTTGTTTGATACAATAATTGCCAGGCCGTCTGACCGCGCGAAGGGTAGGGTGACTCAACCGCCAAAGGTTGTTTTTCACCTTTTGCAATGAGGAGTCTTATTTTCTTGTTGGTCAGCAGTGGCTGGCTTTTAGGTTTTGGTATCATATCTTTCTCGTTGAGGTATTGAGGTATTGTATAAGTATACTTTATAAACTAAACTTTATCAAGTATACTTAGTTCTTTGGAGCAAGGGGTCAGGCTTTGCCTCAATGGAGCACAGCCAAAAAACGCTGAAGCTCGCGAATGCCCAGAGAACGCCTGGCCCGTCCGGGATACCGCTGGAAAAACTGGCGCACCCAATGGGCGTAAAATGGGCGCTCCTTTTCTGGGATGCCGCCTTCAGCCAACACCTCAAAATAACCATCGGGCCAGCGCGGCTCCGAATCGAACGGTGCCACCGACCTGCGGACCTGCACACCTTTATGTTGGATAGCACTTTCTTTCATGCATAACCTGCTTTCCTTTCCAACAAGCAGATGGAGTGCAAGCAAAAAAATAAGGAGTGTTGATGATGCAGGGCTTCGTAGGCAAATTTTTTTGATATTTCCAAAAATAGAAGATGGGGGCTGTGATTTTAGAACCTAAGTAGGTTTTTTCTACGCGTTTCGGCAACAATATTTTATGAGGTGCCAGCCCGCGTAGTGTCTTCCGCTTCATGCGGGTTATGTTATTTTGATGAGTCCATGAGGTTGGGGGGGGGGCTTGGTGAAACCCGGAGGGTTTTTTTAGCAAAAAAAGGAAAAGGTACCACGTACCTTGCAAAAAGGAACCACGTACCTTGCCCCAAAAGGCGTCACGTACCTTGTCAACATGGTCAACCTTGATTCCGCGACT
>JADGCS010000185.1 GCA_015228875.1 Deltaproteobacteria bacterium
AATAGACCTGCTGTAGTTCGGCAGCCAGGCTAATTGCAATGTCCTTGGGAGACTTACCCCCGGTACGAAGACCAATGGGGCATTTAACATTATTTACGGCACTGGCATCATTGGGGTGTGTAGCAATCTCTGCTTTGAGTGTTTTCCACTTGTTTTGGCTGCCAATCATCCCAATGTACCTTGCATCACGCTCGGCAACGGCCAGAATGATTGCTTTATCTATTGTATGCGAATGGGTCATCACCACAACGTATGTCATGTGCTTGTCCCACTTGATATCACGGATAACATCCTGCCACATGGCATTGTGACAAACCACACAATCCGGGATATCTTGCGACTCTATACATTCTTTTCTCTGATCCACAAGGTGGATGGTAAAGGATGTGCCCGACATGACCTGACACACCGCCCTTCCCACATGGCCAGCACCAAATATGTAAAGCTGCGGTCCCCTGTTAATGACCTCAAAAAAAAGCTCCACCTCGCCCCCGCAACACTGTCCTGCGCTGGCCGTGAGCGAATAAGGCTTTGTCTTTGATACACCTGTTTTTAAGCACGCCGCGCTTTCGATAATGGCATCCTCTTCGACAGACCCGCCACCAATAGTCCCAAAAATAGAGCTGTCTGCCATCACAATCATCTTTGCACCAGTCTCTCTTGGCGCCGACCCAACACTCCTGATGACTGTCACAATCACAAAGGCTTCACTCGCCTCAATCAACGCTTTTGTTTTATCAATCCATGACAACATCTGTTTCTCCTTTTTGACTGTTGCGTATATGCCGTTCGTGCAATCGCATCAAGCCTGCAAATGCAAGTAAAGGTTCCGCTGTAAACCTTTAAGACAAGGCAAACATTCCGTTGCAATCCAAATAAAACACCCCTATGGGGTGCCGCGTGATAGAACAATTCATCACCGCACTTAAAAACTCGCCTCCATCGCAAAACGTATTCAATCCCTGGTGGCAAACAGACCTTAAAAACGACATCGATCAACTCTCTCCCCTCGTGCGCCGTCGTCAGCTTCTGCATTATCTTAAAGAGAGACAAGGCAGGGCAAAATACCTGCTCTTAGGGGAGGCCCTTGGGTATCAAGGCGGGCATTTTAGCGGGATCGCCATGACATCAGAACGCATACTGCTTGGAGGGCTTGTCAATAAAGGAATCGAGCCCCATCACGTTCTCAGCACGATCACACCAACTCGAACAAGCAGGCCCTCTATCAAAGCGCAGGGGTTTACCGAACCAACCGCAACAATGGTCTGGCAATTCATGCTTAATCAAACAAAAGACCCAAGGTGCTTTGTAATCTGGAACGCATTTTCGTGGCACCCGTTTAACCCAAACAAAGGTTATCTCTCAAACCGTACACCCACTCCTGATGAATTTAAAGACGGCAAGGCCGCTTTAAATCTGCTTGTTAGGCTGTGCGATGCTCAAACGATTGTGGCGATTGGAGAAAAGGCCGCGGTGCAACTTGGCGAAATGGGGATCACAGCACACAAAGTCCGTCATCCCGCAAACGGCGGGGCCAATAAATTTAGAGATCAGATGTCAGCGATCATAGGCTGACCGCTTTGACGCCTCTTTTCTCGTCAAGTCCGTTGTAAAAGGCCTTGAGCTTGTCCCTTGCCTGTGCCTCGGTCAAGGGAAAGTGACCGTAATACTCCCTAAGACACAACAAGAAGGCGTCGTAGCTGCCATTGATTTTTTTAAGATCACCCTCTGTGATCTTTGGCCAAGTGCCCCTGACGTACGCCTGTGTTTCTTCCCAGTAAGTCTGCATGCGGTGATTTGTATGCATAGTCTGTCCTTGGATTAAATCGTGTTACGTATCAACTTGACTTTGACGTGATGACGTTTTTCTATTATGCGAAGACTGCACCCACGCTCAATCAACTTTGAAATTCCTGGATCTCATTTAAAACTTGCCTCGTTGGCCACTATAGTTTTTTTAACCACGAGACAAGCCCTTAATCAGAGCCCTGCGAGGAAACATGCACCCTGTCTTATTTGATTTTCCAGATTGGCTCCCCCTTATTGGTGACCGCGACATTCGCGTATATGGTTTTATGATCGCAATGGGATTTTTATGCGGGATGTGGTGGGTCAAGAGAGAATCACGACTCACGGGACTCAACGCAGACCGCAACATGGATTTGTTTTTTTACATGATGATATCCGGTCTCGTGGGTTCCCGTATTTTTTATGTCTTCAACTCTGTCCCCAATTTCTGGTCAGACCCGCTTGTCTTCTTTCGCATCTGGGACGGAGGTCTCGTCTTTCAAGGCGGGGTGATTCTCTGCGTGATCGTCGCCTTCTTTGTTGTCAAAAAATACAAGATCCCCTTTTTTAAAACAGGTGATGTTTTTATGCCTGCCCTCTGTCTGGGTCACGGGCTTGGCCGCATTGGGTGCTTCTTTGCCGGCTGCTGTTACGGAGAGCCCTGTGATCCGCGTTTTCCGCTCGCACTGATATTCCCACACAGCGACAAAGGCATTGCCCCTGCGGGCATCCCTCTTTATCCCACACAACTTATGGAAATTTTTGGAGAGGCCTTGATTTTTGCCGTGCTGTTTATCTTTCGCAAAAAAAAGCCTTTTGACGGCGCGGTCTTTCTGCTTTACATCATCCTCTACTCCGTTTTGCGCTCCATCACCGAGGCCTTTAGGGGTGATGTGATCAGGGGGTTTGTGGTTGAACCTTATATGTCTAACGGCAGGTTTATCAGCCTCATCGCAGTGATTCTTTCGGTCTTGTGCTGGATGTATCTTGCAAAAAAAGCGCGGGTGTCCAAAATATAGCGGGCATCTCGTGCCGAGGGGGGACGCAAATTTATGCAAAAGTTTTTTTTAAAATTGATGGCCCTGTTTGTTTTGTCAGTCTCGCTCTCTGCTGCCATGTGCACCAAGGTTGTCACATATGCCAAGGATCACCGCACCGAGGCCATCGCACATTCATACTCAACAAACATCCCCATCGCCATGCAACAGACTCAGGTGGCTCTCAAAAGCCTGGGTTACAATGTCCAGGGTGTCGATTGGTCAACAAATCAAATCACCACCGGTTGGCGCCCCGTGACCAGCGATTCGCACTACATGAACCTCTTTAACCGCAGGGATTACTCGGCAAACTCCGGCTCCTATTATCAGCTCGTGGCCACGTGCTCTCAAGAATCACACAAGGTAGGCGTCTCTGTCTACACGGTGGTTAAAAGCCTCACCGGTAATCTGAGTTCCTCGATGGTGGTCGAAAAAAAGTTTTTAGGCCGTCTGGACGACTTTATGCGCAGCCCGCAAATAGAGATCACCAACGTGGGACTCACCGAGAGATGAAATCAATCACGGTCACAGAGCTCAAGCAAAGACTTGAGAACAACGCCCCTCTCACGCTCATCGATTGCCGCGAAGAGGCGGAATACAAATATTGCAGGATTGGTAACGCTGTCTCCCTCCCCGTCTCGCAATTTGAGGGCCGTTACACCGAGATCATCAAACCAGATGATGCTGTCGTTGTGTACTGCCACCTTGGATTAAGCTCGCTTTTGTGTTGTCAGTACCTGGAGAAAAGGGGCTTTAAAGATTGCGCACACCTTACAGGAGGCATCAACGCGTGGGCCATAAAAATAGACAGCAAGGTGCCCGTGTATTAAATTAACCACAGCAATTAAATCGCCACGGGGGACAGGAGATACCGGACTACTCGAGAATAATTGTTACCGGCCCATCGTTAACAAGATCGACATCCATGTGCGCCGCAAACTCCCCCGATGTTGTTTTGGGCCAGGCCTGTCTGAGTTGTGTTTCGAACGCATCGTAGATGACACGCGCCACGTCCGGCTTTGCGGCGTTAATAAACGAGGGCCTGTTCTGTCCCTTACAGTCGCCGTATAAAGTAAATTGCGAAATCAGGAGGACCTCTCCGTTGATGTCACGCACCGACCGGTTGATGGGCTTTTGTTCGTCCGCAAAGATTCTGAGATTGAGGATTTTTTCGATCCATTTGCCGCAGTCTTCAACGCGGTCGTCTTTGTGAATCCCCATAAAGACAACTAGACCGGCCCCCATGGCGCGCCGCTGCGTTTTGTTGATTGTAACACCGGCCTTTGAAACTCTTTGAATGACAAACTTCACTTTATAAAAAAGGCCATCAGGCTCCCCCGCGGCACAGAATCAATCTACTACCGTTGCTCCCTTCCGGGCCTGGCGGGGTTCATAAACCTCCTCTTGCGCGGGACCCGATGGCCAAGCGTTGCCGCTACATGCTGGCAAGAATGATGTCAATTCATTTGACCGGGCCTGATATGAAAATACCTGCGGAGGAGGGTCTTATTCTTCGTCAAAAAATTACCCCCGTTATTTTTTTATGATTTTGTGGCGAATCGATAAGAAGGATCACACATCTTCCAGAATCATTTTTAACAGCCACGCTTGTTTGGTGTCGTGCAGGAGTTGTCCTCGTTTTTTAACAAGCCATGTCAATGCTTCGGGCACTTCTGAAAACAAGTTTAAATAATTCATGTAAAAATTGTTTTGGAGTTTGCCGTTTTCAAGGCGAACGAGTGTCATGTGCGAAATATAAAATAAGTTTTCAAATTCGGATTGGGTTAACCCAAGGCGGGTTCTGAATTTTTTAAGTTCAGCGGGTGTGAAATTGCATTCAAGGGCGGGCTCAAAAATAAATGTCGAAGGACCACGTCTGCCAATCGTCGTGAGTAAAATAAAAACATCATCTTCGCTCTCGCTGATCCCCCATTCGCGACAATAATCTTTGTAGGCGGGATTTTTTTTGAAAGGGATGC
>JADGCS010000186.1 GCA_015228875.1 Deltaproteobacteria bacterium
TTGCCTTGTTTTTGGTTGTTATGAAATTCTCGGTTTGATAAAGTTCCTCAGAATAGAAAAAAAAGTGGAGAAATAGCCATAGATGCTGGGATTGCCGGAGATCATCAGGTACCCACAATTATGCTTAGCGGTGATGACAAAGCCTGCAAAGAAGCCCGCGAACTCATCGAAGAAATACAAACAGCCGAGGTAAAAAAGGGCTTGGATATTGAAGGTGGTATTTTGTTATCAAAGGATGTTTCTCACAAACTCATACGAGAGACCGCGACTAAAGCAATGTCTCTGTGCAAAAAAATAAAACCCTACAAAATACAGTCACCGGTAACAATGAGATACGAGGTCGTTTCTAGGGGGCTAGTTCCACTCCATCGAAAGAACATCAAAGTTATCGATGATCGCACTTATGAAGTCGTGGGATTAACTCTAGAAGAGGCCCTTCAGTCTTTGCGATAATCTTCACACCGTCATGTGACGTATTTTTTATAACACAACAATATTCCCGAGTTTTGCGTTTACATGTAAATCACATTATGCTAAAATCGAGGTTGGTTCATTAATAATTTTAATTTAACAAGGAGAATTTTATGGGAGATCAAGGATGTTGTTCAGTCGGCCATAGAGGTGTTATTGGAAAAGACCCCAATTCTGTTGTACGACCAGGTAACAAAACCAAAGCAACCAACGCAAGGACTGCGGCTAATGTCGCCAGAACTGTGTCTGCGGCGGTGGGCGCAACAAGCAGGTTTGGAAAAAAAGGCAAGCGCAAATAAAAAATTATTGACCTTCTGCGCGTAACCTGAATCGGCCCAAACAAACAATGTTAACCCGCAATCTCTAGTAGCTTTTGTCGTTGTAGCTTGCTTGTTGGTTTGCGTGTTTTTATGCTTGGCAAGGGGAGTGTTGTTTTTATGCCCCCTCCTTCTGGGGCAAGAATTTTTGACAGGTTGTGCGATAGAGAATGAAGCCAGACTATCTGAACCCATTTCATTGTTTTAAAAACAAAAGCGAGTACTACCTGTATGTGGTCAGTTGTGGTACGACTTTCTGTATTGCTCCTCACGAATTTAAAGCCCTTAGCCTCTTTGAGCGTCGTTCTAGTTTTTCAGAAATTGGGTCGGCAAACACAAGCATTTCAAAAAAATTATCCCCGAAAACATTGGGGGTACTAAAAAAATATCGCCTGCTAACAAAAAGAAAAATTAACGTGCAGGGCTACAGGAATGAGCGCTCCTGCTTTCAAACCCTCGAATTATCTTTGTCAAACAAATGTAATCTTCGTTGTTCGTACTGTTACGAGCGTTTAAATAAAACATGGAATAAAAGTGGCACCATTACAAAACGAACTGCTAAAGAAGCAATAGATTGGTTTCTTAATCAATTGTTAACCAAAAAGGCAAAAAATGATGCCCTGATTGGATTTCAAAGCGGTGAGCCTCTGACACATTTTAATCTGATGAGATATTGTGTTGAATATGCAAAGAAAAGGGCCATAAAAACGGGGGTCAATCTAAGGTTTGTTGTTAACACAAACGGGACCCTGTTGAACAAGCAAATTATTGACTTTCTCGGTAAAAATAATTTTACAATTTTTTTAAGTTTAGACGGCCCAAGACCGATTCATGACAAGTATCGCCGCTACGCATCCACCGGCAAGGGGACATACAGCGACGTTATCAAATGGATCCCAAGGCTTCTTTCTGCATGTCCAAACACGTTTGTCAGAGGTACAATCGTTCCCAAGGGATCAAAATCACACCTGTACGACTTGTTGAACCACGCAAATGATTTAGGATTTAAAAGGGCATCTTTTGAAATTGCATCCCTTCCAAAAGGTAAAATATCAAGCAAGAATTACACGAGAAGCTTAAGACATGACTTCGATTCTTATTTTAATCGATATCTCAAGAAAAATGGAAACTACATTTTGTACAATCAGCTCCTTTTTTTAAACGGTCAAATCAAAAGAAAAAACAAAGAATACTATGGTTGTGGCGCTGGCAGAAGGCTATTGTCAATTGACGTCTTTGGCAACATGTGGCCTTGTGCTGATTTTAGGAATATCACAAAATATCAGTTGGGAAGCTTGAAATCAGGTGTAGACAAAGAATCCCAAGATCGCATTGCCAAAGAAATACACCTTTCTAACAAAGAAGAATGTATCCTTTGTTGGGCAAGGCACCTGTGTGGTGGCGGCTGTGCCTATTGTTCATACGCTTCCACCAAACAACTTAATGCGCCGGGGGCTAACTGCTGCGATCTTATCAGGCATGTTGCAGAAAAAAATATTGCCTTGATCCATCAACAAAACAGATAGATTTGCAATCACTACCGTCCGGTCTGATTTAACATGATTTATTTGATGAACAGAAAAGGCTTTATTTATGAGCATTGCGGGGGATGTGGGTTGGATCTTTGATAAGGGGATTCGTTTTGATTCTTCCCTTTACCCGAGAATCGGGGAGGGGCATGGAAGAGGGGAATAAAAAAACCTGATCTTTCAAGGTAAATCTGGCATATGCCAGAGTGAATAAAACCACGAAAGGATCAGGTTTATGAGACTTCCTACAGTTTTTGGACAGTTGTTGCAATGGATTCCACGTGATGAGTTTCAAAAAAATGTGGATGAGTTTGAGGGCGATAAAAAAACAAGGAAATTAAAATGTTGGGGCCAGTTTGTGGCTCTTTTATTTGGGCAATTAACCGGACACAGCGGTCTCAGGCCCATTACCGCGGGATTAAAGACGGTTAAGAACAAACTGTACCATTTGGGTGTGGCGTTTGAGATCCACCGCTCCACCCTTTCGGATGCCAACGACAAGCGGGACAGCCGGATCTTTGAAAAGACTTTTTACCAACTCCTGCCAAAGGCTCAAAGGCTGGCGCCTCGGCATAAGTTTAGATTCAAGGGAAAAATTTTGGCGATGGATTCGACCACGATCGAATTGTGTTTAAGTCTTTCGCCTTGGGCACAGTTTCATCATGGCAAGGGAGCCATGAAGCTCCACATGGCCGTCGACTTGGCCGGTGATCTGCCAGTGTTTATGGTGCTCAGCGATGGGCGTAAGCACGATATGGCGGTGGCCAAAAGGATTCATTTCGCACCGCAAACAATGTTGCTTGTAGACCGTGGGTACGTCGACTATGCATGGCTGTGGCAGCTCACACAGGAGGGCACGCACTTTGTGACGCGTCTGAAAAAGAATCACAAGTTCAAGGTGCTGACGTGTAGCAAGACAGACCGGACACAAGGCATCATGGCGGATCAGGTGATACGGATGACGGGGATCAAGGGATCGGAATACGAAGGGAAGTTGCGAAGGGTAAGTTTTCGTGATCCAGAGACCGGTAAGCATTTGGTGTTTATAACGAACCGGTTTGATTTGTCGGCAAAAACCATCTGTGCATTGTATAAGGCACGTTGGGATGTGGAACTTTTTTTTAAAACAATGAAACAGCATTTGCAGATAAAAAAATTCCTTGGAACCAGCGTCAATGCTGTAAAAGCGCAGGTATGGGTAGCGTTAATTGCGTATTTGTTGATGATGATAATAAAGTATCAATCGAGATTGGGTTGGAGCACACCAGCGATTATGGCGAGTCTAACGGTTGTTTTATTTTCAAATGTACTAATGACGGGACTCTGGGGCCACGTCCCAAAGGAAAGGTGCTACAAACTTAAGTCAGAGCAACTATTACTGTTCGATTATTAACCGGACACTAGTGATTTGCAATAATAAAATATTATTTTAACCTTATGAACAAGAGTACGGCACCAGAATACATAAAATATATTTTTCAGGGAATGACATTAAATAACGCGCGTATTTTGGAGGTAGCTACTGGTGCAGGCGAGCACACCGCTGATATTTGTGATTATGTGTCTCAAACAAAAAACATCTCCCTTTTCTCAATTGATAATCATGCTATCAGTTTTGTCCTCAAAAAAAAACTACAACAATGGAATCATTTTTTAACCCTTCAAAAAATGAACATGCTTAATTTAGGTTATCCCAGCAACCATTTTGATATCGTAAGCACACACACAACCATAGAAGCACTGACAAACGGACCTGTTACTTTGATTATTGCCCTTAATGAACTGCGAAGGGTACTAAAAAAAAATGGGTTCGTTGCTATAACCTCAAATTATCCTTTTATCAAAGAAACAGATGTTGGCAACGAATGGAGCAAAAATCGATGGTTGTTTACTAAAATAATTGCTCACCTTTTATATCTGACTCACTACGAAGAGATCTACCCCGCCGAATTAAAAAAAATTCTGCAGTATTGTGGGTTTGGTCAAGTTTGCATGAAAAAATTTCAATACCATCTCAAGAGCAGTTCTTTCATAAAACAAATGGATTTGGAAATGAATTTTCTCAACACCCTCTTAAAAAAAGTAACTGATAGTGCAATGAAAAAAAAACTTAAGTTAGAAATTGTGAATAAATATGAAAGTTGCCGACGCAGGCTTTGCCCTGCTGTGAAATTACCCGCATACTATGTCGTGAAAGCAAAGAAAATCAGTAGCCGGTCGGATCATAGTCATCTTGCCTTTAGCGATGGTATGATACTGCCCCTGATACGCTGACGATTTTAGAACAGTCTGGGTTATGTGGGTTCTTTACTCCGCACAATTCTTATCATGATGGGAGTATAAACATCGCGACGGCCAGATCGGTTATGCATGGATTCTTGCGCTCCTTGATTTTAAAAACCCAAGGTGCCATTGTGCGCCAAAATGTTTTTTAAGGAGAACCACCATGGGGCCAATCAACAACAGG
>JADGCS010000187.1 GCA_015228875.1 Deltaproteobacteria bacterium
CTAAAAAAACCCTCCGGGTTTCACCAAGCCCCCCCCAATCTCATGGACTCATCAAAATAACCTAAAATCACAGCCCCCATCTTCTATTTTTGGAAATATCAAAAAAATTTGCCTACGAAGCCCTGAACAACGCGCAGGGGGATTGACTGACGCCTCATCTTAAGCTATCCAAGGCCACCAAAAATCAACCCATAACCGAGGAGGCAACATGAATCATAACCAGCATAAAGCGGAAAACCCTACGCGGGTGGATACCATGCAAAAATTGATGCCAGAACGCGTAGAAAAAACCTGCCTAGGTTCCAAAGATCTCGTCAAAAAAGTTTATGCAGATTTTTCAAACAGGGTAAAAACGGCGCGCGAAATAATCGGCAGACCTCTCACCTACGCCGAAAAGGTCCTTGCGGCGCATCTCATTAACATCAACGGCGCCGAACTCAAACGTCTGCAGTCCGATGAAAATCTTGCTCCAGACCGTGTTGCCCTGCAGGATGCCACCGCTCAAATGGCCCTGCTGCAATTCATGTCCTCGGGCATCCCCCGCGTGCAGGTCCCCTCAACAGTCCACTGCGACCACCTCATCCGGGCGCACACCGGCGCAAAGGATGACCTTGACCTTGCCAATCAAGAAAACAAAGAGGTCTACGACTTTTTAAAATCCGTGTCGCAAAAATACGGTTTGGGTTTCTGGAAACCCGGCGCGGGGATTATCCATCAGGTCGTGCTCGAAAATTACGCATTCCCCGGCGGCATGATGATTGGGACCGACTCGCACACACCCAACGCCGGCGGTCTCGGCATGATCGCCATTGGTATCGGCGGGGCCGATGCAGTCGATGTCATGGCAGGGCAGCCCTTTGGCCTGCGCTGGCCGGGCATCATTGGTGTTCACCTCAAAGGAAAGCTCAACGGCTGGGCTGCTGCAAAGGATGTCATCCTCAAGGTCCTGGACGAACTCACAGTCAAAGGCGGCACAGGCCACATTGTCGAATACTTTGGCGAAGGCACGGCCTCCATTTCGTGTACCGGCAAGGCCACCATCTGCAACATGGGTGCCGAGCTTGGCGCCACAACATCGCTTTTTCCCTTCGACAAAAAAATGGCCGCCTACCTCGCGGCAACGGACAGGGCAGACTGGGCAAAAATGGCAAACGAGATCGCTGCAGATTTAAAAGCAGATGACGACGTCATCAAGTCCCCGCAAAAGTATTACAACAAAATTGTCGAAATCAACCTCGACACCCTCGAACCCCACATCGTGGGACCGCACACCCCAGACCTCGCCCGCCCCGTCTCGGCGTTTGCAAAAGAGATCAAAGAAAAAGGCTACCCCGAAGAACTCAAATACGCCCTCATCGGCAGTTGCACCAATTCATCGTATGAGGACATGGACCGCTCAGCCAGTATTGTCAAGGATGCGCAGGCAAAAGGACTTAAACTAAACTCACCGCTGATGATCTCTCCGGGATCCGAACACGTCTTTAATACCATCAGGCGCGACGGGCAAAAAGAGGCCTTCGACAGCATCGGCGCCACAGTGCTCGCCTTTGCCTGCGGTCCCTGCATTGGGCAATGGCAAAGAGACGACATCAAGCGCGGTGATAAAAATTCCATCATCACCTCGTTTAACCGCAACTTTAAAGCGCGCAACGATGGCAACCCGGAGACACTTTCATTTATTTCTTCGCCCGAACTCGTCACAGCCATGGCCATCGCAGGACGCCTGTCGTTTAATCCCATCACCGATACCATCAAAAACAATAAGGGCGAGGCTGTAAAATTATCTCCACCCGTGGGCAACGAACTCCCCGCAAAAAATTTCGACACCTCGGCATGCGGTCTTATCGAGCCCGCGGCCGATGGTTCCAAAATCGAGGTTGCGATCAGCCCTCAAAGCAAGCGCATCGAAAGGCTCGAGCCTTTCAAACCATGGGACGGCAAGGACTACACCGACCTGCCCATTCTGCTTAAGGCAAGCGGCAAATGCACTACCGATCACATTTCCCCGGCGGGCCCGTGGCTTAAATTCAGGGGCCATCTTAACAACATCAGCGACAACATGTTTATCGGCGCGACCAACGCCTTTTCGGGAGAGACCGGTGTCGGACAAAACGTAATCACCAAAGAAACATCCGTCCCGTTTGCGCAGATAGCCCGCAGTTACAAATCACAAAACATAGGCTGGGTTGTGATCGGCGACGAAAACTACGGCGAGGGGTCAAGCCGTGAACACGCGGCCATGGAGCCACGCCTGCTCAACGGCAAGGCGGTCATTGTAAAAAGTTTTGCCCGTATCCACGAGACCAATCTGAAAAAACAGGGAGTGCTCCCTCTGGTCTTTGTTAATCCATCAGATTACGACAAATTTCAGCTTAACGACCGCGTCTCCGTCGTAGGTCTTGACACCCTCGCACCAAAAAAACCGCTCACGATCGTCATCAGGCACGAAGACGGCTCAGAGAGCAAAATAGAGGTCAAGCACACACTCACAGTGGAGCAGATACAATGGTTCAGGGCAGGGTCTGCCCTCAATAAAATTGCTGCCGAGATCAAAAAATAAATATGGTTGTTTATGATTTCGTTAGTACATTCAATTGTTACAACCATAAGTAATTTCTAACTTTTGCCAAGCACTGCTGTACTTGGCAAAAGTTGAATTACTATAGCAGCAAGTTTTTTTTACAGGTCGACCCCACAGGCCCTTTTTTAACGCACCCAACTTAAAACGCGAGGATTAAGAGTCCCACGACTATGATACCCCATCAATCTGGCCCCATTAAAAAAGTCTGCATCGTTTACAAAAACACATTCTTTCAAAACCATGTTGTCGGAAAAAAAAATAAAAAACTTTTCGACTTCATCAAGAGAAAACACCCACTGACAAAGCCCATCGAGTCAAGTCACAAGATGCACGTTCTGGCCGTTCAAAAGGTCATTCAACTCCTTTTAAAAAGGGGCATACACCCCAAGGTTTCGCAAAGAACGCGCATCACATCACTCGAAGGCTACGACCTCATCATCACCATTGGCGGCGATGGCACTCTTTTAAGAACCTGCCATCACATTCACAATCAACTTGTTCTTGGCATCAACTCTGCGCCACAGCACAGTGTGGGCGCTCTTTGTGCGCTGGTCATCGACCAGTTGGAAAAAAAACTGGACGACATTCTCCAGGGAAATTTTTTGACAAAAAAAATCCAGCGCATCCGGATTAAAATCAACAACAAACACCTCCCCGTCGAGCCCATCAACGATGTGCTCTACACCAGCATCTCACCTGCCGCCACGAGCCGCTACATTATTTCTCACGACAGGATTAAAGAAGAACATAAAAGTTCCGGCATCTGGATTGCCACGCAGACAGGATCATCGGCCGCCATCAATGCCGCGGGGGGGCTTAAGCAGCACCCCCTCGACATCAGGCTGCAGTATTTGATCCGGGAACCCTACCAGGGGACCTTTAATCCCTACAGACTCACGCGCGGTTTTATCAACAGGGGAGAGCAGTTAAAAATTGTGAGCAAGATGACGCGGTCCTGCCTGTACCTGGATGGACCCACAAAATTTTTCACACTGGACTACGGTGACCGCGTGGCACTGGACATCTCAAACAAGGTCCTTAATCTCGTCACACTGACATGAAATACAAAACCATCATCTACGACCTTGACGGCACTCTGGTTGATTCAAAAAAGGACATCTTCATCACCACAAATTACACCATCACACAAATGGGCGGCACACAAATCCCCGAAGAGACTGTGTACAAATGCGTTGGCAAAGGGGTGAGAGACCTCCTGCTGCAGGCCTTGCCCTTTAAGGACGATGGGGCGCAAGCGAGGGCTCTCGAAATATTTAAGGCCCACTACCTTGATCACTGCACTGATCATACCCGCCTGTACCCCCACGCCATGGAGACTCTCACGGCATTGGGCGGGCTTTTCGTGCCTCAAGCGGTTCTTACAAACAAACCGCAAGTTTATACCGACAAGATCCTTAAAGGTCTTGGGGTGATGCATTTTTTCTCGGTCATGATCGGCGCCGAATCCGGCTTCCCCTTAAAGCCAGACATCACAGCCGTCACACACATCCTTAAACAATGTCACACAACGCCCGCAGAGGCCCTCTTTGTGGGCGACAGCGAGATTGACCGGATGACCGCGCAAAATGCGGGCATGGACTGCGCCCTCCTCCTCGGCGGCTACACAAACGATGCAGAGATTTCTGCTTTTAAAAATGACCGCGTCTTTGTCTGCAAAGATTTTCGCGAGGTGCGGGAGTTGATCCACCGGTCTTAGGCATCAGTGTGGTAAATCAATACACATCCGTCGGCACAGTAGGCAGTGTGAAGACCATCTCGCTGATATCGAGCAGGTCATGAGTCACCGCTGTAGAATCATCATACCTGTCGTTAGTGTAAGGGGAACTCACTGTTGAGTCCACGGCGTTATAAATAAAATCATTACCGGCCTCGGTCGAACACGTCGGTGTGGGGGCGTAATGGATGGCCAGCGACCCCAGCGTCTCATCGGTGATGTACATGCCCGATGTCGCATCGTAGCTGACACACTGTCTTTGAACATATTCGTGGAATGCTGGCCCGCTTATTGTAGACCATCCCCAG
>JADGCS010000188.1 GCA_015228875.1 Deltaproteobacteria bacterium
AAACGTGGGAGTTCGGCTGAGGTCGATTACCTTGTTGAGGTGGATAATAAATATTTTCCGGTCTTAATAAAATCAGGCAAACACGGCTGGCTTAAAGGGTTAAAAATATTTTTAGAAGAAAACCCCTCGATTCCCTTTGGCATAAGGATCTCTTTGGATCCCCCCTCTTTTAAAGACAAAATTCTTACACTCCCGCTTTATGCCGCAGGCCAGATCAGGCGGATTGTCAGGCAGATGCTTGCAGAAGGGGTCAGGCTTTGACATGCTACAAGTTATTAAACTTGTAGCATGTCAAAGCCTGACCCCTTGTTTCTGACCCCTTGTTTCCCCTTGTTTTTATGTTAACAGAAATAAGTGTTTGTTTGGTTGCTTAGAAAAAATCAGACAAACTTTTTTATAATTTATGGGCATCTTTATAAATCAGGTCGCAATAGCACTAAATTTGGTCGCGATTATACTCTTGTCAGATTGTTTTTTTTATTTATGCTTTTGTTCTGGTTGTCAGTAAAAAAAGATTTTTAAAAATCAATTTAATGGAGAAAATATATGGGAGATACAAATTTCTCAGTCACAGAAAGCACAACATCAATCGCACAAAGGACAACAAGGATTGTCAATGAAACGTATTATGAAGATGCGCCTGGGGTAAGTCTGCCTCGAGAGTTTGACCGCACAATGTTTCAGGGTCTCTCTCAGTTGTTGTCCGCGTACAATGAATATTTCAGGCAGGGCTCTCTGTGTTTGAGTATTCAACGATACAGAAGTGACTACACTTATTATCAGGTCCATCTTACGGGGGTCAGGTTGTATGATCAATTGCCGGTCAGTGTGTCGGAGAAGGTGTGTCTTTACGAGCAGACTGTTCGTCATGAGATAAACGATTCCAAACTCAGCGCCCTGTCAGTAGACGCAGTACGTCAGCTTCTCCCCAGGCTTTTAGGCACAGACGAAAGCTGTCTCAGGGACCAGCTTAAATTATATTCATCAGAACTTGATGCGGCGGCCTGTTCCACGGCCCTTAATTATCTTACGGGAGACAAGTTTGGGGTCCACAGGATTAAAAGAACCTTTCTTGGTGTGGACTGGCTGAGTTCCGACTTGTTTCAGGTTAAAGAAAAATAAAAACTGTGCCACTTAGGGCACCCTGACATTTCATTTCCTGACATTTCATAGACCCTCACAACGTATTCGTTTTTGGGACTGGCCGAGGTCCAAAAATTATCTCTTCATTTTACAAAGAAAGAAGTTCCGAAGGAATAATCTAGAAAAAGGTACGTGTTGCATTATGTATTCGAATCGAATACACTATAAGAATGGCAAAAGGGCAATTAAAAACAGTTCGTTTTTCACAGAAAGAAGGGGGGCTTGTCGCGGCCTATCTTAGACAAAACCCGCTTTTCGAAAGTTTTTCTGCCCTGGCGCGTGTTGCAACACTCACTTTTATCAGTCAAGAAAACCTGCTTCGACTGAGTCCTGTACCTAAAGAAAACACAAAACCCTATTTTCTTTGGGATTATGATATTGGGGTAACCCAGGCGATTGAAATTCTGCAATCGGCAGGTCTCTCAAACCAGAAGCGCTGGCTCATTGAAAAAATTTTAATGCAGGCCCGCTTTAATGATGTCTTAAAGTACCTTAAGATTGATGATATTCGTAAAGTCCTTCCCGAACTAAAACTTCCCACAAAAATCCGAAAACGGTGGGAATATGCCATCAAACTATGGAGTGAGCATGAATCAACCTAAAATTCTGACACCGCTTCAAGAAAAATTCATGAAGCAAATTTTTTTAGATGAGTGGTTCAGGTCTCATTTTTATCTTACGGGTGGCACAGCCCTTTCTGCTTTTTATCTTTTTCATCGCTACTCTGATGATCTTGATTTTTTTACGCATGGTATCGAGCTCTTGGCTATTCCACAGCTCATGGATTTTGTCGCAAAAAAAACAAACACGACAGTAGAGCGTATTCAGACCTCACCCAATTTTCAGCGCTACCTTGTTAATAAAGAATTAAAGGTTGATGTTGTGTCTGATATCGAGTGGCGTCTCGGGGCCCCTCAATTAACCGGAACTTTCATGGTTGATTCGCTCAAAAATATTGCAGTTAATAAAGTCGGTTGTCTTTTAGGCAGGCTCGATGCCAAAGACTATGTTGATTTATACCTGCTCTTGACCGAAAAGTGTTTTGATATTTTTGAACTTTTGAGGCTCGGCCAAAACAAGGACGGCGGTCTCGAACCCTTTGTCTGGGCATCTGTCATAGCCGATGTCGAAAAACTCCCCATGATGCCACGAATGATCAGGCCCATAAAACTGTCTGAGTTAAAGTTGTTTTATCTAAAATTGCGCGATGAGATTTTGATCAGCATCAAACCAAAAAAATAAATGGCATCTTGATAAAATAATTTTTCTCAAAACCGATCATCAAGCGGCTTGTCCTTGTTTTTTTACTGGACTAAAGAATAAAGACAGGTAAATATCGCGTCAAAAAAACCGACCAAAACAAGGAGCTTTTTTATGGAGATGATTAAAGAAAGACACCCGAAGGGGTTGTACGTTTTATTTGGAACAGAAATGTGGGAGAGGTTCAGCTTTTACACAATGCTGGCGATGCTGGTTTTATATATGAAGGATGTTAACGACGGCTTTGGAATGACAACAGCTGAGGCAACCAATGTTTATTCGTGGTACACGGCCTGCGTGTACGCTTCACCCCTCATTGGTGGGTTTCTTGCTGACAGATACCTTGGCACAAGATGGGCCATAACAATTGGAGCTGTTTTCTTTTTTGTCGGACAGCTGATGTTAAGCGCTCACAATTTGACCTTTTTTTATTGTGCCTTAGGCCTGCTCGTTTTGGGAAACGGTTTTTTTAAGCCAAATATTTCATCGAGCGTTGGTAATTTGTATGACGAAGGATCCCGCCTTAAAGACAGGGCTTACCTTATATTTTATATGGGAATCAATATCGGCGCGGCCCTTGCCCCACTGGTTGCCGAATTAATAAAGAGTAATTTTGGTTACGGGTATGCCTTTAGTACTGCCGCCTTTGGAATGATGATCTCGATGGTAATTTTTTGGGGTTTAAAAAGACATATCGAAAATGCGGACAGAAAGCCCGGAAAGCTCAAACAATCTGCCCGGATTCCAGATGTCGAAGAAAAAAAGAAGACAGAGATGGATCTGGTCCCTGCCTGGAAAAGGGTATTGGCTCTCATTCTCATTTTTATAATTGTTATTGTCTTTTGGATGATCTTTCACCAAAACGGAAGCACACTCACGTTGTGGGCAAACGATCACACCGCCTGGAGTGTTACCGGGATTATCTCAAACATGATTAACCCGGTCTTTATTATTGTTTTGGCCCTTCCGCTGTCATGGTTTTGGGGCAAACTCGACAAAGCAGGCCTTGAACCATCAACCCCGGCAAAAATGGCCATTGGCATGCTTTTAACAGGGGTCTCTTTTGTGGTGCTTTATTTTGCAGCAGTAAGCGGAAATTTCAATGCCCCTGCTGCAAAACTTGTATCCTTTGATGCGCCCACAAATTCTTATGGTGTGATGGTAACCAAAGAGACACTTGATGCCGTTAAAAGCTCAAACGAGATTAATACAATCGAGCTTGGAACAAAAAAGGTTAAGGTTATTTTTGTTGATAAACTGCTTTTTGAAGACAGCAATGCAAAGATCGGGGATTTTGGAACCCTTAAAGTAAAAGACGGCAAAACTTTTGTTGATAAGACCAACAGGGTTTCTCCTCTGTGGCTTATTTTGGCCTATCTCATCATATCCCTTGGGGAACTCATGTTAAGCCCCATGGGACTTTCGCTTGTTTCAAAGGTGGCCCCTGTAAGTATCAGGGGCTTAATGATGGGCGGCTGGTTTCTGGCAACGGCCATTGGAAACAAGCTCACGGCCATAGGTGTTTACTGGGATGTGTGGTCCCACTCAAAATTTTTTATTACCCTGGCATTCATGGCCTTTGTTGTTGCCGCGATTTTGTTTGTGCTGATTAAGCCCTTAAAAAAGATTATGCCGGGTGCGTAGAGCAGGTTTTTATAACCCAACCACCAATGGCAAAATGATAAAACAATTTTTTTCAAAACCCATCATAAAGCGGCTTGTCGTTGTTTTTTTAATTTTTATCATTGGTTTTGTTTTGGCCTTTTGGTTTTTGACCTATCACCCAAAAGATATTGAAAAAGAAAATACATACTGTGACCCCCTGGCCCCAACACCGTCTCTATCAGCGGGCCGTGATTTAAAAATACTCAGCTGGAATGTTCAATACATGGCAGGAAAAAAGAACGTATTTTTTTACGATAAACCTGACGGGTCGGGGCCCGACACAAGACCTGAGGCCAGAGATATTTTGGCAACACTCAAAGAGGTTGTAAGAATTATTAACGCAGAAACCCCCGATATTGTTTTGTTTCAAGAACTCGATGATGGGGCCAAAAGAACCGATTACGCAAACCAGCTCGAACTCCTTTTATCAAAGATTGGCAAGGACTACCCCTGTTACACAAGCAGTTACTACTGGAAAGCCGCCTTTGTCCCCCATCCAAAAATCATGGGCCCTGTCGGGATGA
>JADGCS010000189.1 GCA_015228875.1 Deltaproteobacteria bacterium
TCAGCCAGAAAAAAGGGTTTCTCTTGTCTGGCTGATTGCTGACCGCTGATCGCTGACAGCATTCAGTGATTGCCACATGACCTCGCATATGTAATGGCCTGTTTGGTTGCGGCGTGGGCCGCGCTAGACTACAAAAACTTTCTATAATCAACCCTAAAGGCCTTACCGAACTTTTTAGCAATCGTGACCCCAATTTTTCTCTTCTTATTGATGATATCAGAAATGTGACTCTGGGGGATTTTAGAAATCTGGCTCAATTTTTTTTGTGTCCAGCCATTTGATGACATGTAGGCCTTAATTGTGCCAATGGGGGTGCCGGCCTCCGGGATTTTATTTTTGATCCAATCGAGGATTTCTTTGACGGGTTTAGTGTTTTTAAAGACATTATCGATGGCCTGTTCCAGCCCATGTTTTATCTTGGTGGCAACCTTAAAGTCCGTTATAACCAAGACTTTACCTTGTTCTGTCTCAATGCTGTAGGTGTAGGCTTTATCCAACATATATTTACCTCACTTATTGTAAAATCCCTCTCTGGGCCCTGCCTTAATAATAACCATGGTCAGGATGTTATAATCGGCAGTGTATTCAATTCTGTGGCCCTGATCTAATCTTAAAGACATCAGTTTTTTTAGTTTGCCACTCAAACGCTTTGTTCTCCAACCCTTGGGAAATGGACCCTGTTCAATCATATCGCTGACAGCTTCATAAAAGGCAACCTGTGTAGACTTTCTCATTTTCTTTACCGTTTGAAATATATCCTTTTCTTTTTTTAAATAAAACAGTCCACTTCATGTCTCATGATATACCAAATATGGTAATTATACAATGCCCAAAATAGTATTTTTTAACAAACCATACCGTCATATTTTTATTCCTCAAATCCTCGATCAGCCCCGCAAGCTTGCACAGTCTGTCACCGGGGATTGCATGGGCATCACGACAAAGACAACAACACCGCCTTAAAATCCCGCGGGACAGGGGCCTCTATGCAGATTTCGGCAGTGTTTGCTGGATGCAGAAACCTGAGGTTTAAGGCATGGAGCATCACGCGCGGTGCCGTGTGTGTGGCACCATAAAAGGTGTCTCCCAAAATTGGTGTTTGGTAACCCGACAGGTGGGCACGGATCTGGTGAGTTCTGCCTGTGTGCGGTGTGGCCTCGATGAGGGCCGTGTGCGCAAAGGACTTTAAAAGCTTAAACTCGGTACGGGCACATTTGCCGCCTGAGCGGACGGCAACAAACCTGTCGATCTTTTTGCTTGTTTTATCCCTTCCAAGATAATTTTTGATCTCCCAATATTCGGGTATCGTAAAATCTGCAGGGTGTTCAATAAGAGCGATGTATTTTTTTTGGATGAGTCTTTTGCTGAAAGCCTGCGCCATGGCGGGATTGACCTCTCTGGATTTGGTAAACAGGACGACGCCCGAAGTCTCCACATCGAGCCGATGAGGCATGCCCAGATACGCGTCTTCTGGGTTGTCACGCAGGGTAAAAAAAGACTTTACAGCATCAAACAGGTTCTGTCTTTTTTTGTCGAGGGTGGGTTGCGTTGGTAGTCCAGCGGGCTTGTTGACAGCAATGAGATAAGAGTCCTCATACAAAATTTGATCTGGTGTTATACTCAAACAGGTTTTTGTATCACTTGTTGATAACATATTTCCCTATGGGAACCACGGTCAAAGCTTGACGGGGAGCCTAACGGATAACACCTGTTTCGGAGGAGTCCTTAAAAATCATGTCCCGTGACAAAACGTAAAGACATGATTTTTTAGGGTTTGAAATATTTTGCAAGCGGCAAAATTTTCAAACTTCCGGAGAAACAGGTGTTATCCGATAGGCTCCTCGGATTTACTCATTCGTTGTCAATCTTTATAAAATCACCACTACAACTGACACAAAAAAATTCTGACCTCTGCCGGTGCGTCTTTTATCTCGGGAAAATCAAAGGGCGGGCGCAGTTGAGTGACGCGCGAAAAGTGTTTTTTTAATTCGTTGAGATAGTAGTGGTTATTGCCTTTGCGATGATTATTGGCAAACAGGGCAATGCCATCCGGCGACAGAATGTTACTGATGTTTTCTGAAAGCTCCGGCCACATTTTTAAAACTGAAAACGAGTGCCCCCTGCCTGTCACAGCAAACACGGGCGGGTCGCAGATGACCACGTCCCAGGGCTTAAATCCCCCACGAGAGGGCAGATCCTCCGCCCCCTGATGCGTCGTAACATGAGGGTGTTGTAAGCTTGATGCTGCATTGCTTAAAGCTGATGCGTTCACTGCGGGGGGTGATTCATTTTTGCTTTTGAGTTGTTTGGCAAGCCAACTCCTTACGTCTTTTTGGATAAACTTACCGCACTGCAGAATGTCGAGGTTGTTACGGGAAAAATTGTTTTTGCCGCGCTCAAGGGCGCCTGCCGCAAGATCAACCGAAAAGACCACCTCGGCCCCGCCTTGTGCGGCAACCACCGAAAACGAGCAGGTAAAGGCAAACAGGTTGGCCACACGTTTGTTTAAAGTGATTTGACTTAAGCGCCTGCGTGAATCACGTTGATCCAGAAATAATCCTGTGTGCTGGCTGTCATTAAGCCTCACCTCGTAAACAAGATCATGCTCGCGAACCACGATCAATTCAGGCAAAGGCTCTCCAAAGGTCACAGAATCACCAAAAAGCTTTTGCCGGTGCGGATCCTGTTGACTCGATTTGATAATGCCACCTTTTAATTTATACCTTTGCGAGAGGGCATCGAGCATCGGCATTAATTTATCCTTGAGCTTCACAGCAGAAATTTTTTCGTCATAACCTGTCACACACATCCACGCGTCATAAATATCAATCGCAAACGGCAGGCCCATAATTTCACCGCGATGGACAACACGAAATGCGTTGGAGATGCCGCTGATCCAGTCAAGACGCCGCTCGGCCGCAACTGCTGCCTGAACAACCAATTGATCTTTGTTTAACAGCAATCCCCGAAATGACTCGGGCAGATCCAGAGACAATTTTTGTTTAATCTCGGGCCAAACGACCTCGCTGCAGTGCAGACACAGTCTGGAAAAATCTGTACCGCAGTATTCATCGTCACCAAGAATAGCCACCCCCGACTCCGTTGCGTGACGACGGATCTGATGAGTCTTGCCGCGAGAGATTTCGGCGCGATATAAATAATACCCTCCCTTACTCTCAACGAGTTCAAAGGCCGTTTTGCATGACGCTTCATCGAGTTTTTTTCTGCAAATCCATTTATTCCCTGTAGCATGTTTTTTGTCTGATATAAAATGGTAGACTTTTCTGGCTGTTTCCTGCGTGTGAATCTTTTGTGCCCGGGCACTCGCAAGGGCAGTCAGGGCAAAGACCAAAACGCCGCTGGTTCCTTTATCGAGACGAGAACAGACATGGATTTTAAGATGATGATGAAGCTCAATCCATCCCGCCAGCCCAAGGTCACCGGTATTGGCCGCGTGAGTGGATAACCCGGTTGGTTTATGGACCACCAGCCAGTGATCATCCTGATATAAAAAGGGAATGGAGTCTTTTGGCAGCATTGTGTGCATTCTTAAGCAGGGCCTCAATCTCAGCCTGATAAAACAGTATTGATCGGAGATTTTACATGTATTTTTAATGAATAGGAATTTCAAAGTCGACAGAGCGCGGGTGCATTACTCGCAAAATGAAGTAATTCAACCGCGTCAAAGTCAAGTTAGTAACTTGAAAAAATGCCCCAGAGGTTCTAAACCATTCTGTAAAGTTAGGCAATTGCGGATTTTTTTTGGACTCCGTCTGAGATTTTCTGGTAAAAAATTTGCGCCAGTGTTTTGACTTTGGTATGAAAAAAATCCGGGTGGTCAGGAGACAAAAATCATGCAGTGTGATCAATCTCAAAATCAACCCGCGGCTTGATGTATAGGGATTTCAAAGTCGACAGAGCGCGGGTGCATTCCTCGCAAAATGGAGGAATTCAACCGCGTCAAAGTCAAGTTAGTAACTTGTTGGTATCAGGTGTCTTTATATTCATGATGTTTCAGTATAATAAATCCAGCCAGTTTTTTGCTCAAATTGCCGATGGCTTGACTGAGATTGCCACAGAGGAATTGGCAGGTCTTGGGGCACGGGACATCCGCGCAGTTTATCGCGGTCTGCATTTTACGGCCGATCATGAGACCCTGTATCGTATTAATTACCAGACGCGTCTTTGTTCAAAGATCAGCGCAGCCCTGTTGACGTTTGATTGTCACAGCACAAAATATCTCTACAAAACGGCGATTAAAATTCCCTGGAACGAACTGCTGGACCAGCACAAAAGTTTTTGCATCTCTTCTACTGTAGTCAACAGCCACATCAATAATTCACAATACGCGGCCCTCTGTCTTAAGGATGCCATTGTTGATTATTTTAGAGAGCAAACAGGGACCCGTCCCAACGTCGACCGGCGCACACCCGATTTGTGGCTCGATCTTTACATCTCAGAAAATCAGGCCACAATCAGTCTGGACACA
>JADGCS010000018.1 GCA_015228875.1 Deltaproteobacteria bacterium
AATGCAGTTCCCTGCGTTAAGGGATTAAGACCCTTCCAAAATGTCCGCTAACACGTCGTGTTGAGCGTTTATCTGAATGCAGTTCCCTGCGTGAAGGGATTAAGACTGGGAAGATTGTAACCCTGGGCAGTTCTGACCAAGATTATCTGAATGCAGTTCCCTGCGTGAAGGGATTAAGACTTTACAGCGCACTGCTTAGTGCCATATTTTCGTTCTTTCAATCTGAATGCAGTTCCCTGCGTGAAGGGATTAAGACCTAAAAAATTGAGATACGCTGTATAGCATTCCATATCTGAATGCAGTTCCCTGCGTGAAGGGATTAAGACGCTCAAAGTTAATGTGCGAATAATCTCCTGGTTTTTTTGATCTGAATGCAGTTCCCTGCGTGAAGGGATTAAGACCTGATTATTGTCACGGGCAAATTGCGTCACACCTACAAATATCTGAATGCAGTTCCCTGCGTGAAGGGATTAAGACTTTCAACGTCTTGTGATACTCTTGTGACAGCATTGACATCTGAATGCAGTTCCCTGCGTGAAGGGATTAAGACCAACGCCCACTCGAGCAGGTCGAGTGGGTATGTTCTGTAAATCTGAATGCAGTTCCCTGCGTGAAGGGATTAAGACTCTCTTCGCGTCATTATTCGTCTTGAAACCCGAAACACATCTGAATGCAGTTCCCTGCGTGAAGGGATTAAGACTCTTGAAGTGTAATATCATTTTTGTGTCTGTATTTTATATCTGAATGCAGTTCCCTGCGTGAAGGGATTAAGACTCATGTCCCCATCGGTGAGAAGCGCAATTAAGAAAGAGGGGCACAAAGAGGGCAGGACCTACGTTATGAGATGCCGCAAGACATCGGTCCGCCCCACAAGCTCGCCGACGTCCTTCATGCCGAGCCCCCAAAGAATCCCTTTAAGCTGGATTGAAAAAGAAGAGAACAAATTGATCAGCCTCTGCGTCCCCCAGGCGATGTCAAGCTGAGAAGAGAGTTCATCATCGGTGGTGGCAATCCCCCGCGGACAGCCGCGCCCCCTCTCGCAGACCCCGCAACGCACGCATTCCAGGGCTACAAGCTCCGCTGTGCCGATCACAATGCCATCGGCCCCCAAGGCGATGATCTTCGCCATATCCCATGCCGTCCTGATCCCGCCCGATGCGATGAGGGTGATTTTGTCTCTCACCCCTTCGTTAACCAAAAACCTGTGAACCTTGGGGATAGCGTACTCAATGGGCATCGCGATATTTTTTTTGGCAATATCAGGCGCGGCGCCCGTCCCGCCATAGCTTCCATCAAGGTGAACAATATGTGCCCCTGCACAATAACTGCCAACAGCCACCATATCGACATCGCTGGCCCCCGAGACCTTCACCGATACAAGAGCGTCTGGGTTAATGGCCTTGATCCAGTCGATGTGTTTTTTATGATCCTCGACAGAATACACCGAGTGAAACGGAAACGGCGAGAACAACGACACACCAGCCACAGACTCCCTGAGGGACGCCGTCGCCTGTGTCACCTTGTCTCCCAACAAATGCCCCCCTAGCCCCGGTTTGGCGCCCTGCGCGTATTTAAACTCGACAATGCGCACGTGTTGTATGGTCTCTTCCCTCACACCAAAGAGACCTGTTGCCACCTGTGTGATGACATGCTTTTTGTAGGGCAAAAGCTCATCAGGAAAGCCCCCCTCTCCGGTGCACATAAAGGAATCAAAGGCACTGTAGGCCTTTGCCCTTGAGATCATGGTGGCAAGGCTGATGGAGCCATAGCTCATCCCGCCACCATAAAAAGGGACACCGATCGCAACCTGACCGGCCTGTTCGCCGCGCCTGTTAAGGGAAAGGCCAATGTTAATCTCATCGGGGTGAAACGGGCGATTGTTTTTAACCCCGTTTGAGATGATCGCGATCCTGTCAAAACCGCCATCAGAGGCCCCTGTTTTAAACTCAAGGCCTTCTCGGGGAGGCCTGCCTGTGTGCGCCTGCTCCCATGTGCTCATCAATAAATCCGGGGTCCAGCGCCGGTCGCCAATGACCTCGCTCACCGGATCCCTGCCCATTCTTAAGGCAGACACGGGACAGGCCTCAAGACAGCAAGACCCGCTGGCGCTGCACACTTCAGCACCCACACAAAACTGCGATGCCGGTTTAACCAAAAAATCCCCGGCCCTTTTAAACACGCCCGCCGTGCAGATCTCTGCACATCTGCCGCATTTGATACAGGAGGACAGGCGCACCACCCTGAAACGATTGATCCGGTTTCTAAACCTTGACGGGCAAGGTTTTGCTGCCGGCCCCAAAGATGGGGGACTCTCAAACCAGGCCGTGACGTCGGCCGATGCTTCTAAAGAAGGCGCCATGCACCCGCCCTCTTTTACAAGCCCCGCAAGGTTATCCCGTTGCAGGTCCTCAAAGAGCATGAGACGGCCGTGCTCTCCCCTCATCCTTCTCACCTCCCTGATCCCCATCGCGCCCATCACCTCGATAATCTGTGAGTGCCACGCATGAAGAAGATTGACAATGCGCTGCGCCCCCCAGGCCTCTTCGACCTGATCGATACTCACAGGGCAGGCACCTTTAAGGTGGCAGTCCGCGCATACCCTGCATTCGAGGGCTACAAGGGGGGCGAGATCGAGGACCACACCATCGGCACCGCAGATGATGGCCTTCGCCATGTGCTCCGCCATGGCAATGCCTCCGGACACAAGAAGGGTGATCTGGTTTCTCAGAGAGAGTTCCGTGAGTTTAAGGTGAAGATCGCGCAAAAAATCGGCAACAAACACGTCCTTCATACCACCGCGCCCCATACCGTCAGTCTCGGCCTGCAGGTGCAGAACCTCGGCCCCTTCCGCTGCCAGTGCGATGATGCGCGCCTCCGCCTCCCCGTCAAAGGGGACGCGGACCAGGACAACGAGATCCGACCTTTGCGATTTAAATTCCCGAACAACCCCCTTCCAGTCGGGTGTGTAGGGAATCTCAACAACCCCAACATGTTCCGGCAAGGGTGGCTGTAGCTGCTGGCCATCACGCTCAAGGATGACATGCCCCAGATCCTTGTGTGCCGCGGCTTTGATGTCTGCGTCCTTAAGAACCACAAGTGTGTTCAAGGTTTGAGCAGCCCTTAAAAATGCGTGTTTGACTTTTGAGGAAACAAACTTGCAATCAGGGATTTTTAAAACAAAGGGGACAGCGACCTCTACAAACGGGAGACCCTCTGTGATGAGCCCGCCATCGCTTGTAAATCGCAGATGTGCGGGCTTTCTCCCAAGCTCGATGACGGTGCTGATGTATTCCCTGCCGTGAATCCCGTCCCTTGTAGGCCGCACGATCTCTGACATGTCGGTCCACATCGCGTCAAAACCACTCCCCGTAAACGGTCCCCGATAACCAGCGCCCGATACGGGGATGTCGCCGGTTTCCGCCTGCCTGATCAGGCTCGTGATGATCTCCGGTGTCCAGTAGTGGTTTCCAAGGGCCGTGTGGCGGGGATTAAAGGATCTGAGGATGATGTTTTTTTTGCACTCCTGAACGCATCTGAGACACGCCACACACAACACGTCCGTTGTGTCTGCAAACTCTGATGCCAAAAACTCGCGTTTTTTGTAGACATCATAAACACAGGCCTCCCGCTTGACACAGTGCCTGCAGCCGATACACCCCTCGTTTTCGATCGCGCAGAATTTGGGAATGGGGGCAAAGCGCGATGGTGTGGGTACGGTGTTGACATGATACTTTGATAACATGATCCCCCAACCCGCATAAAGCGGAGTGCATTGCGATCAAACATGAAGAGTTTCATGTTTGGCGCTATGCGCCAGATACTACGCGGGCGGGCACCTTGAAAAATATTGATGCAAAAACGCGTCGAAAAAACCTACTTAGGTTCTCACGGACGCGGCAGCAAGCCAGCCCTTTTGATCACCTCGGGCAGAACCTCTTCTGCCTCGATCGCCTGCACATGCACGCCCCTGATCCCCGGGATCTCTATGACACGCGCAATAAGCTCCACAGCAATGTCGATCCCAATCGCCACCCTATTTTCTTTTGGCGCAGCGGCCATCCTTTTGATGATGGCCTCTGGGACGTCAACACCTGGCACATTTTTATGCATGTATTCGAGCATCATGGCGGAGCGCGGCACAATAATGCCTGGGAGGATGGCCGCCCGGTCGGTAAGGCCCATATCACGGGCCCGCGCCACCGCCTCTTTAAATTTGGTGATATCGTAAACAGCCTGTGTCTGGATAAAGTCGGCGCCCGCGTTAATTTTTTTGGCGAGGCGGATTGTCCTGAATGAGACGGGAGGTGCAAGAGGAGTCCACGCAGCCCCAATCAAAAAAGGTGTCGGGTGGGTGACCGCATCTCCGCTCTCCTGTTTTGCGTCATCCCGCAGTCCCTTAAGAACCGACACAAGCTGAATCGAGTCAATGTCAAAGACGTTTTTTGAACCCGCATGACCTTTGAGTTTGCCGCTTGCCCCCGCAGATTGATGATCCCCCGACAGGCAGAGGCAATTCCTGATCCCCAGGGCCGAGGCGCCGATAAGATCCGACTGCAAAGCAATGCGATTGCGGTCGCGGCAGGTCATCTGCATGACTGGCTCAAGCCCCGCATCAAGAATAATTTTTGACGCGGCAATGCTGGACATCCTCACAACGGCCGTCTGGTTGTCTGTAACATTGTAGGCATCAGCAACCCCCTTAAGAAGATTGATCTTGCGCTTAAGGGCCTCAATATCCGGGCCGCGGGGCGGGCCGATCTCCACGGTGACCGCAAAACTGCCGCTGTCAAGGACTCTGCCCAGGTTTGATACATTGCCAAGGCTCATGGTTTAAGATCCTTTCGCTCTTTTCTTTTGGGCCCTCCGTGGGACGATGTGGACCAGTTTTTTGGTTTGTTCACAGTGATAAGGGTCTCTGTTTTTCCACAAGACTCTGCCCTGTCGATAATAAGACCCCACGCACAGTCGAGTTCTTCACTGATCTCGCACTTGCCGCTTGACCTTGTGCCGCCGCAGGGGCCGTTGAGAAGACTCTTTGAACATCTTGAGACAGGACAGATCCCAAAGGTCTCGCCGAGCACACAATCGCCGCAGGCCACACAGCGCGTGGCCCAGACGCCTTCCTGTTCCCTGATGGTCAAGGCCGCGGTGTTGACAGCTGGATACACAGGGGTGTTCTTAAACCTCTCTGCAAGGGCCTGGACACCGATCCCGCAGGCAAGGCTCAACACAGCATCGACATGTAAAATCTTTTCTGCAATTTCTTCCAAAAATTCATACTCGCATTGTTTTTCTATGACACAGGTCTCAATTGATATCTCAATGCCTTTTTTTCTGAGTGCCATGGAAAGGAGCGGGGCCAGTGTCTCGACCTCTTCTTCGCCGCCCGCGGCACACTCGGCGACACAGGTCGCGCAGCCGGCAATAAGAATTTTTTTATGGCCTGCAATTTTTTCGATGAGCGCCTCTATGGGTTTTTGTTCGCCAAAGATCATAATTTAGTGCCTGGGAATTTCAATGTCGACAAAGCGCGGGTGCATTCCTCGCAAAATGGAGGAATTCAACCGCGTCAAAGTCAAGTTAGTAACTTGTTTTTGCGGGGTTCACGCCCAGTTTTTTGAGCCCCTCTATTTTTGCTTGAAGAAAGTCGGCAAAATGCCCCTTGTTCAACGACGAAAGAAACGTAATGCCGATCCTTTCGTGTTCCAATCCTGCATGGCTTAAGAGTTCACGCGCAAGAGCGACACGCCCCTGAGCGCGCACACTGCCTGTCAAAAACCGGCACTCTTGATCGCGGCACGCAAGTATTTCGATGCCATCCGCGCTCTCGTTAAGAAGCTTCATCAGATGCGAGACCTTGACCTTGCTGCTGCAAGGGAGCGGTTGCAAAAAACAACCCTGTCCCTCGAGCGCGCGTACCAGCTCGTTGTCATCAAGAGGGCTGGCCAAACATCTGGGGCAGTACAGGACCAAGAGTCGCGGGTCCTTGCATGTTGTCTGTTTTTCCTGTGCCATGTGCCGTTGATTCCCCCATGCCATCGGGTCATCCGTGGCGTTTTGTAACGGGGCCGTATGGCATTTTTAAAAAAAAATGTCCAAGGCTCTATTTTTCTTTCGCGTATTTTTTTAATTCTTCAGGGATGGCTTTAAATGTCGGGGTAAACATCGGGACAACAGGGGGCTGGCCATGTTGTTCCATAATTTTGAGACCCTTTTCCTTTTCGAGCATAAAAGAGACAAAGCTAAGGGCAAGGCCAGGGTTTGGGGCACTGCGGGGAATCGTGACCCCATAAACCATCGCCTCCCCCCTCTGCTCTATAGTTGTTCCCGGTGTCTCGCCTGCCAGTGTTGTTGTGACTGTCCCGTACAGAGACTCCATTTGAGGGTTTTTGAGATTAATCTCGTCAGGCAGTGCGAGGTACTTTAAACCGTGCTGTTCTGCCACCGAGCGATAAAGAAAGATGTAGTCAATCTCTCCCGCTTCAAGCAGCGCCAAGAGGTCTGTTTCCTTTGGCCTGATATGCGTATTCTTTTTTCTGATCAGCCTGTCCGCAAGCCCCCCTTTCTGATAATACTTTTCTGCGAGTTTCATGGTGAGAACCGCCCTGTACCCGCAGGGGTCGCTGTCAGGATCGGATCTGCCCACGGCCACGCCTTCATCAAGCAGAATTTCATGCCAGTTGTGGCTGTTGATCTCGCGGGATTTTCTGGACGCGTCATGGTAGACAATCGCCATTTCGTTTGACGCAAACTTGATGGCCCAGCCCGCATGTTCGGGGATTAAAAGACTGTCAATCACAGTATAATCCGCAGAGGCAAAGACATCACAGGGTTTGTGAAGATCGGAGATTTTTCGCGCGCAGGTCCTGCTGCCCGCAGATTCAAGAATAATGTTCACATCCGGATGCCCTTTCTTAAATGCCACCACCATCTGCTTGACGGGGACCGAGAGACTGCCCGCGTGAAACACAATCAAGTCACGAGCGCGCCTCAACTCTGCTGCAGCAAAAACATGTGCTGCAAAAAACAACGACAAAACCATCAATGTGTATCGAAGATTTTTTTTCAAGAAAACTCCACTTTTTTAAGTTTGTGATTTGAAAACCGTTTTTAAAATCTCTCGCGTCAAAAGGCAAAGACCTTTCTTAAAACACGTTGACAAGCGCACGGAACTTCGATTATCATAAATCTCATAAAATCGATAAAACAGATACTTTTTTTTCAGGGGATTGAATGCCGAAAAAACAGCAAAGATATTTTTCGACAGGGCAGGCAGCGCGTCTGTGTTCTGTGACCCCGGATACCGTTCTCAAATGGATCAAGGCAAAAAAGATTGAAGCGGTCTGCACTGCCGGCGGGCATTACAGAATTCCCAGGGAAACAGTAGCGGCCCTCGTCCCCAATCAATTTCAGGACACAGATGCCCCTTTGACAAAACAAAAATTAAAATCACGCAGACACTTTCAATTCTGCTGGGAACACTTTGCGCGTCAGGGCGACCTCAGCAAGGACTGCCTCAAATGTATTGTCTACAAGTCCCGCTGCATGCGGTGCTGGGAGGTCAGCTCGCTCTCGTCCGAACACGGATTTTCCGGCATTTACTGCAAAACAAGCTGCGATCAATGCACCTACAAAAACGACATGCGCAGCCAGCCCTACAACATCATGATCATCACAAACAACAAAGCCCTTAAATCCGCGCTTGTCGAAGAAGGCGAATCCACCAGGTTTGTTGTCCGTTTTAGCAGCACCGAATACGAATGCTCGGGCCTCATCGATCAATTCAGGCCGGATTATGCCGTCATTGATTGTGCGGGCTTCAAGAAAAACAGATGCGAAGAGTGGTGCGAGTCACTTCTGGGTGACCCCAGAATCCCCGAGATGAAAATCATTCTCGCAAAAAATAGCAGGCAGAAGTTTTCAGACAAAAACAAACGCATCATTAAAGTCATCGCCAATCCCTTTAATGCAGGGGATCTCGTGCAGGCGCTTGATTATGAAAACTAAAGACCGTTTCTAAAATGCGTCGTGTGATCTACGACAAGGATCTGCCAAAACCCGAAGGAACGCCATCTATTCACTGCTTGTCAACCTTATCGAGAACGCCATTGACGCCTGCAGATTTGATCAAAAAAATCAACTCATGAGGTTAAGGTCTTTGCGCGCACTGCAAATAACAACGCAGTGATCACCATTACGGACAACGGCGTGGGCATGGATCAAGAAACAAAAAACAAGGCCTTCTCTCTTTTCTTTTCGTCAAAGGGGACAGAAGGCACGGGGCTTGGCCTGTTTGTTTCAAACAAGATTGCGCTGAGCCACAACGGCACAATTTCCATCGAATCCACCCTTGGACAGGGAACCTGTTTTACGATAGTGCTCCCCAATAAATTCAAGGGAGAGGTGTCTTGACCACAGCATGATGCAGCCCTCGTGGCGTTCAGACACGCCGTAAACTGTTGACAAAACATGCCTGTTTATACAACACAGCTTACTTGGAGGCTTTATAACGCCTCATGGGCTGATCTTTATTGCCCCACAGTGCTTACCTATGAGTAAGACCGTCATAAACAGGCTGGTTTATTTTGTCCCGTGGGTATTTTTACTCACCGTTGTGGTTAACCTTTATCTCATCTTTTTTTTTGCACCTGAAGAATCCTCGCAGGGTCCCGTTCAAAAGATCTTTTACTTTCATGTGGCCTCTGCCTTTGCCATGTATCTTGGTTTTATCGTATCCGGGGTAGCGGCGCTGGTTTACGTCATAAAAAAAACGGATCTCTCAAACGCCCTTGCACACGCAGGCGCCTCTGTGGGTCTTGTCTTTTGCTCCATGGTCCTATTAAGCGGGCCGTTGTGGGCAAAGCCCGTCTGGGGGGCTTACTGGACATGGGACCCGCGTCTCACAACAACGCTCATCCTGTGGCTTGTTTTTTTTGCAACGCTTCTGTTAAGAAAATTTTACGGCCCAGATCAACGTGGCAGGATCTTTGCCGCGGTCTTCACACTTTTTGGTGTGCTCGATATCCCGCTCGTGGTCTTTGCTGTCAAGGTCTGGCGGGGGATTCACCCTGTGGTTCTGGGTCAAGAGGGCAACATGCCCTGCGAGATGAAGGCCACGTTTGCCTTTACCGTTTTTACGATCATCGCGCTCGCGGTTATTTTTATTTTTTTAAAGACACACCTCCTTCTCCTTGAGGAAAGTGCACATAAGCTCGAAGGAAGGATCAGCGAGGGGATTTAATTTATGGACACAACCAACTACCTCTACGCGGCCTATACGGTCTTTTGGCTCATACCCACAGTGTATTTGTTTTTACTTTTTAAAAAAACAAACAACCTCAACAAAAAAATTGATGAGGCACTCAATAAAATTGCCCAGATCAGTCAGGGGTAGTGGGGGGTATCAAAGTCAAGTGAGTAACTTGTTATGGTCTTTGTCCGGATATTTGTGTGCCTATTTCCATGACCACACCAATGCGATGCAGGGCATCAAAATCAATATTGTGACGCCTCATAAATTCGTTCAGGAGTTTTCCCCTTACGACGGCAAGCAGGGCAGATAGCCCAATGTCTCTAGCCCCCTCAAAATTGGCCAGCGTGTCGTCAATGAGCATGGTGAGAAAGGGATCGTTTTTGACAGGCAGGGCCTCCATCCATGGAAGTTTTGTCAGACCGGATGAGAAATGTCCGGTATCCATGTGCATGGCAAGCCCCGTCTGATTGAGCGTATGCAAAAATCTTTGAGAATGAGTGATACCCCGTGCTGTGTCAAACCCCAGTTGTAAAAGACGATTTGGACCAGGGGCAATCAGGGCACGGAGATGAGCCAGTTTTTTATATAAGGGGAGATAAGGGCCAGGCATGTGTGGCTCATCATGGTGGACCAGTTCAGAAAGAGCCGCAGTTTCAAGGCCATGGTCCGTGGTGCGCTGGTCATTGTGTTTGTCAATAAGAACCCTGTCACCATCAAAGATCATCTGCAGGGCCCCGCCTGTAAGCATTTTGTCCAGGGAAACCGCGGCAGCATAGTCGTCAACAAAAACGCTGGGGACATCACCCAAAACAGCGCCTGTCAAAAGGAGGGGGTTTCCTGTCACAAAGAGGTCAATCTCGTCATGAGCTACGCCACAAAGCAGGTGTTCGATTATCGCCCTTTCCTGTCCCGGGGAATAAAGGAGTGTTTCACAAATGGCGTTTTTTAGTTCGTCGGGGCAATCCAGCCGATTCATGGCCATTATAATCTCTGCAGCCCCGCTCATGCCCGCGGTTGCTATAAGACTGACGCGAAGGGGACGGGTGTCTATCTGTGCCCGCTTAAGCTCCTGGGCGATGCGAAGCGCGCCGTACACAAGGGGCAGTCCGGGCCGGATACTGCCCTTATGCCCTTCTGAAAAAAGTGCGGTCTGATCGAGTACAATATGTAGCGGTGGGACGATAATTTCTTTGGTTTTTCCCTTGAGATCTGGGTTGAGAACCTCCAATGCCAGCGAGGACTGGCTTAATGCCCTTTTTTGATCCCTCATTTTTTCCAGATGTCCCTTATTGCTTTCGTTAATCATGACACCGGCAGAGAAACCAAGGGTCACAGCCTCCCCCGCCTTTTTAAAATCTTCTGTAAAAAAGAATATTGTGTGCGCATCATCATGACCAACAAGGCTCATCAAGGATCTTTCAAGATTTTTTCCGTTGGGTAGAACAAAATCTATTTCATCCTTAAGGGCTTCTGCAAAGCCCTCTTTGAGTACTTTTGCCAGATTTTTTTGACCTGTTAATCCCAGTTGCAACCCGTAGTTATGTCCTTTGGGGTACACGCTCCGCCACTTTGCGAGTGTACAGAGCAGCTTTGACAATTTAAGGTCTCTTATATCGCTGATTTCGTCATCACCGGTGTCTACAACAAGCTTTAGGGCGCCGCCAAATTGCATGAGTTGTGCCTCAGGCAAAGAAGTGGAATGCGGAATAAAGACAACAGCGATCCCTGCCTCAAAGGCCAAAAGTGCAAGTTCGGGGTCTCCAATAAAAGAAATATGTTCCTGCTCGAGTCTGTCGATATTTTGCAGATACCGAAAGGCCGTCAGGAGTTCAGAGGTGTAGCCGAGATTGATCGGGGTTCCCAAAAAATACTTTTCACGGTGCATTTTAACCATTGCACGGTAAAAGTCTAAAAGACCCTGCTGGCCACGATGACTGACAACGCTGGGATAAACGAGCCCCCTTCTGTCGGGATAAGGTGTTGCTTCGAAATTACCGGTTCTAGGGTTGAGGAGTTTGCGGCGAACGGCAAAGCTGTTTGCCCGAGCAAGGTTGGCACTCAAGAGTAGTCCACTCTGATTTTTGACAGGCCCGTCTATTGAAGGGCGGGTAACCAAGGCGTCTGTATCAAAACTGGCATTAAAACAAGGCCCCTTAGGCGGCGCGTTATCAAGGCGCATGTGTTCAACAGTGACCTCACGAGTATAAGCAATTGGTGTTGTTTGGATTGGTGTAAATCTGGATGTCATTATTTACCACCCATTATTAAAGAACCATGCCTTTTTAATGCAGCCGTGCCTACTAAATTATATGACCTTAAAGAAAGCAAAAAATGAAAAAAAACAACTATTGTTTGATTACAACAAGTTACTAACTTGACTTTGACGCGGTTGAATTTCCTCGTCATGCGAGGTACGCACCCGCGCTCTGTCAACTTTGAAATTCCTAGACATCAAGATAGTGTCCTTGACACACACTCTTTGAGGCACTTTGCCAGACGGGGTGCTGTGCAAACAGCAAACAATAAGGCCACCTACACAACCTTTCCTGGGTTAAGTAAGCCATCGGGGTCTAGTTCTCTCTTGATTGATTTTAGAACCTCAATCCCGAGCGGGGTTTTTTCCTGCTCCATCCATCTTTTATGATCGTACCCAATGCCATGATGGTGGCTGAGGGTCCCCCCGTTTTCCATGATGACATCTGTCGCTATTTTTTTGATCTCTTCCCATTGTTTGAGCTCCTGCCCTTTTCGCTGCAAACCCAGGAATGTAAAATACAGCGAGGCGCCGTCCGAATAACAGTGGGACAGATGACAACCAAACACGATTTTTTCTTTGAATCCCCTTTGATTGACAAAGGCATCTGCCATATCAAAATATATTTTTTGAAGTTGTGACCACGGTGCGGCCGTTTCAAGCGTGTCGATAAAAAAACCGTGATCCATGAGGTCATCTCGCAGGTAGGGCAGTTCGAATCTGTCCTTTTTCCACTTATCACCGAGAGAGGGGCCAAGCATGGCGCCCCCATACTTTTTTATCATGTGTTTGACACGGGCATCAGAATATCTGACCTCGTCGCGACTCCCCTCCGTTGCGATCATAAAAAAACACGGGGCGTCCCCAAGCTTTTTATATTTCATCCAGTAGGGCATGAGCCTCTTTTTTAAAGGTGATGTCAGGGCAATCTGAATAAACATCTCTGTTTCGCTGGGATCAGAAAGCCGCATCACACTGGGTCTGGTACCCTCCTGCATGACCTCTCTAAAACAATGAATCCCGTCTTTAAACGATTTAAAAAAACCGGGGACAAATTTTTGATCTTCGGGCAGAGGAGAAATCCGCAGTGTTGCATCGGTAATAATGCCATAAATTCCCTCGCTGCCAATGAGAATCTGTTTGATAGAGGGACCTGTTGCCGAAGAGGGCACGGCGTTGGTTGTGATCTGTCCCACGGGCGTCACAATGGTCAACGATTGGACGCGGTCTTCAATTTTGCCGTATTTGGTTGAGTTCTGCCCCGCAGACCTTGTGGCCACCCATCCTCCCAGAGTCGAAAACTCAAATGACTGCGGAAAATGACCCAGCGTAAATCCCTTGTTGTTGAGCGTCTCCTCAAGTTTGGGTCCCAGGATCCCTGCCTCAAATCGCGCCGTCTGCGCGGTTTTATCCAGTTGCAGAAGCGCGTCGATTTTTTTTAGATCAACCACAAGCACCGGACTATTTTTTACGCCTATACACTCCGTGCCTCCCACAACGCCCGTGCCCCCGCCAAAAGGAATGAGCGTGATATGAAAATGCCCTGCATCCTTATAAAGTTCTGTGAGGTCTTCTTTTTTGAGAAGATGGAGCACGCCATCGGCATAATGTGAAATGCGTGCAGAACGGACACGCAGCAGGTCCCTGTAGCTTTTGCCCAGTGAATGTATCAGGCGCTCTTTGTTGTCCAGAGTGAGGCCCTTCTTGATCCAGCGGTCGACAAATTTTGGAGGCAGACGCGTCTCGGGAATCACATACGCATCATCTTCAAGTTCAAAAAAACTATCCGGCAGTTCGCTGAGACGGTAATACTTTTGCAAGTATTCCAGAAAGGCGCGCGCCTTGTCTTTATCAAAAGAATGACCCAGCATCCCCCAACCCCAAAAACGCACTTCCCTGCTTTTTTTTTGCTCTTTTATCATAAGAACGCCACCGCTATTGCCATCACCCTCCAGCAAGAGGTGGCATCAAGGCCACTTCGTCACCATCGTGCACAGGGGTGTTTGGCGGAACATGTTGCTGATTAACGGCATAAAGAATGTCTGCCTTGCACACAGCGTACTTTTCGTGATTTTTAAAAACATGATCAAAGACAGCGCTGACATTCTGCCCTGGCTGGTGATTAATTTCGATGCTTGAAAAACCGGCAGCTTCTTTTAGAGAACCAAAGCAAAGGATCTTGATTGTCATGAGTAACCCCGATTGAGTGTCTGTCGGGACAGACACTATTTATCGACACAGCGGAGAAGCGGGCAGCCAGTGAATTTTAACCGAGCTTCCAGCGGGAACATCGTGCATGTTCTCCGGTAAAATAGCCAGACAATTGGCATTCACAAAAGATGTCATGATGTGGGACCCCTGCTTGTCAAGCACACAGACAGAGAGTCCCTGAGCAGTATGTTCGGCATAGGCCCTGCAGAATTCCGTCCTCTGCGCTTTTTTCTTTACCGATTCCTTAAGGACTGCAACATCCTCGGTTAAAAGAATTTTCGATTCATCATACCCCATGTACTTTAACAAGGCAGGCCTGATGTATTCATAAAAACAAAGCAGGGTGCTTGCGGGGTTTCCTGGCAGCCCAAAAACATGGGCTTTGCCTTTTCTACCGTAGTACAGGGGCCTGCCCGGCTTCTGCGAAACCTTCCAGAAAACTTCACGAACATCACAGTCGGCCAGAACACTTTTGTTGTAATCATAATCCCCGACAGAAACCCCCCCGCAGATAATCACGTGCGTCGCCATGTGAAGAGCGTGGCTGACATAATTAAAAATACTTTCCCTGTCATCCATCACCGGTTCGCAGAGAAGTGCCTCAATACCCAGTTGCCCGATCGCGGCATTGAGCGAATAAGAATTGCTGTCGTAGATCTGCGCCTCTTTAAGAGGTTTGCCAGGCTTGACCAGCTCTGTCCCTGTGGGGATCACCACCACCTTGGGCCGGGGATAGACAACACAGCTGCCCACACCGGCATGCGCAAGCAGGCCCATGGCCGCAGGTGTCAACACCCGACCCCTTGACAAGATGACATCGTTTTTATGAAGGTCCTCTCCCTTAAAGCGAATGTTGGCACCCCTTACAGCCGGTGCGCTTATCAAGACCTCATCGTCTTCAAGCGTTGCCTCTTCCTGAATCACAACAGAATCAGCCCCATGGGGTATGATGGCCCCCGTCATGATCCTTGAACAGGTTTTTTTAGAAACACCGCGCTCAGGCACTTTACCCGCCCAGACCTCCTCCTTCATCACCAGTCTGACAGGCCGGTCTTTTGTGGCCTCCAGCGTGTCTTCTTCTCTAACGGCAAAACCATCCATCGCCGAACTGTCGAAGACCGGCAGATCCACCTTTGATAAGACATCTCCAGCCAGCACACACCCGCTGGCAGAGAGCAGTTTTTGTTCCTCGGGTTCACCAGGCAGCTGCTCTGCAAGAATTTTTTCCAGGGCCTCTTTAATGCTGATCATACGCACTCCGAATAGGGTTTCTCTTTCGCAAACACCAAACGATACCGCTTGTTTATTATATTCTACCCTTGCAGTTGCCAAGGATAAAATCCCTCACGGCTTCTTCTTGAAAAAAACCTTTCGCATTACAACATGTTGTGATTCGTCCTGGAATCGGCCGTTGCAGAATATCATGGCAACAGGAAATACGGGATTGAGGTGTGTGGTTCAACTGAGCCCCCTGCGAGGGAGAGCCCTGTGTTAAATACACACCCTGACGGACTTGTACCCTCTTTCCGACAAATGATTTGCAATCCTGCTCAATGCATCCGGGGCTACGGCCGTCAATCCGTTGTGGGGGGTGTTTCTGGAGATTGTATAAATATCAATCCGCTTTGGCGACAACCATTCAAGAGAATCAACCCAGGCGCCAACCTCATCTGCGTGCGTGTTTGAGAGCACTCCTTCCACAAAGCAGGATTGAATCACGAGGTGATCAAGAGCAGCCATGCGAGCCCGCGCCGCATCAAGATTAAATGCGGCGTTTGGCAGATCAATTTTTGATGTCGCGGCATCTAGTTTGACACAACACTCGTCAAACATCTGCAGCGCATCAAAGACGCGGTCATCAGAAAGTGTTGAACCATTGGTAAAACAGATCACGGGCATCCGCGCCTTGTTTTTTTTTGCACAGTGAATCAGATGATGCGTAAGCAAAGCAAAATCCGGATGCAGCGTTGGCTCTCCGTTGCCACTCACGACTATATTGTCTACCTCAGCATCGTTTTCTGACAGATGTTTAAAAAGCCCCTGTGAGATCTCTCCAAGCAGAACATCGCTTGATAAAAAATCATCACGACCGCATGTTTTTTTTTCATCACCCCATCCCAGTTGACAATAGACGCAATTGAATGTGCAGACCTTTTTACCCATCGGTGAGAGGTTAATCCCCAAAGAGTTACCATAGCGCCTGGACCGCACAGGCCCGTAAATAACAGACCCGACGACCTCATGCCCTTTACCTGGATCCTGTGTGTGCGTCATGATATTCTTTTTTATGATTCTCTTTTTTTGGCTTTGAGGATCTTGACCTCATCACCAAAAAAAATGTGGACCTTGTCTGGAAAATCAAAGCCAATCACAAGTCCCAGACCAAATTTGGGGTGTAAGACACGGTCATCGATCATGTAACCATCATTCATATTGTAGATGTGGGGCGTCACGTCTTTATAATCAAGTTTTTGTCGCCAAACATCCTCTTCGCGGCTTTGCCTTGCCTTTGACTTGTCAGCGTTTGAGGCCGCTTTTCTGGGCTGGGCCTCTTTGATCTGATCCGGCGTTTTTCGGTACCTGTGCTCAGCCTGACAGGTCAGGCACAAAACCCGAGCCGGCATATTGCCATCCATAAGCGTGATGCGGTGATTGAGATTGAGCTTGCACCGATGGCAATAACAGACAAGTTCGCCAAGCATTTTGTATTCTGACATATAATCCCCCGGTCCTGTGCCTTTATTTTCGCCACTCGGCCGTTTTTTCTGTTTTCGTTGCAGGACAAAGACGTTTTATACCCGCCACCGCCCAGTTGCCTATCCCCATATTTTCTTAAATACAAGAATTATCTCCTTGAGGAGAAACGTCCTTTTTGACAATGTAACAAAAATGCATGGTTTCTTTTTCAAACTGCCCGCAAGGCAGGTGCTGGTGCTGCCTTAAATTTATGCAGACACGACGACAATGCACCCCTCCTGTTCTGCCGGCATGGTTATTTATTATGGCCACCCTGTTTAAAAAAATAATAGACAAAGAAATACCTGCAAGCATTGTCTACGAAGACGATCTGTGTCTTGCCTTCAGGGATATTAATCCCCAGGCGCCCGTGCACATTCTCGTCATTCCAAAAATCACCTCAATAGACAAACTTTCAAGCGCGCAACCACAGCACCAGTCGCTGCTCGGCCATCTTTTGATTAAAACACAGGAAATTGCACGGGCCGAGAATCTGCCCGACTATCGGGTGGTCATTAATAATGGAGAAAAAGCCGGGCAGTCTGTTTTTCATTTGCATATTCATATTCTTGGTGGCAGAGATTTCTCATGGCCGCCGGGGTAGATTCTGTGCCATTGCGCAAGGCCATCGCACAGAATCCCCTTTTACACAATACACAGGTCCGTCCAGCATGAAGGAAAAAAAAATAAAAACAGCACTCCTCATCGCGGTTTTGCTTTTTATTGTACCTCCAAACATGGCGCGCGCCGACTCATGGCAAACCCTTGATAAGGGACTCGAGTATCAAACAATACCGCTCAATACCCCGCAAACAGGTATCAACACACGGCTCCACGTACTTAAAATCAATCTCAACAAACTCGTGATCAAACCTGTTTATAGCAGCACGAACCTATCTGCCAAAAATCTTGCCATCAAGTCTGGCGCGCTCGCTGTGATCAATGCAAATTTCTTTGATGAAACGGGCAAGGTGCTCGGGCTGGTAAAAAAAGACGGTGCTGTTATTAATCCCAAAAAAAATATTTCGTGGTGGTCTGTCCTTTGTTTTAGAAACAATAAAGCCGAAATTATCCAGTCCAGTCATGTTAAAGAGGGATATTGTCATCAGGCCTTTCAGGCGGGCCCCAGACTTGTTGCGGGAGGTACTCTCACCAAACTCAAGGATGAGTTCTCTCAAAAAACAGCGGCAGGCATCAATAACAGGGGAGATCTTCTGCTTGCTGTGAGCGAAGGCGCGATTCCGATAAAAAAGCTGGCAGAAATATTCAGCAAAAAGGAAAAAAACGGGGGACTCGAATGTCCTTATGCGCTCAATCTTGACGGGGGGAGTTCTTCGCAGATGTTTATCAAGTCTGAAAAATTAAATCTCTACATTCCCAACTATGTCAAAATACCAGTAGGGCTGGGGGTGTTTAAAAAGTGACCACAAACAAAAACAAACGCGTGCACCTGATCGTATCGGGACGAGTACAAGGTGTTTGTTTTCGGCACCACACCCAGCAAACCGCGCATACATTGGGGCTTTTGGGTTTTGTAAAAAACATCCCGGATAACCGTGTTGAGATTGTCGCCGAGGGTCTTCACGATCAGCTTGTGCAAATCATTAACTGGGCCCATCAGGGGCCAAGGTCGGCACGGGTCGAGACCGTATCCGTTGAATGGGAAGATGCCACAAATGAGTTTGCCTCGTTTGATGTGGCTTATTAAATTTTAACTTTTCTAAAGAAAGGATTGCCGAGATGGAAAAAGAACAAATTAAAACGCCGCGATTTCTTCTTTCCGAGGATGAAATAAAAGGCCGCATCAAGATCATGGCAGATGAAATCAATCATGATTATCAGGGAAAAGATGTCACGGCCATCTGTATCCTTAAAGGGGGCATGGTTTTTTTTACCGACCTTATTCGCTTTCTTAAAATGCCGCTCAGATGCGAGTTTCTGGCCACCAGCAGTTACGGCAACGATAAAAAAAGTTCCGGAGAAGTCAAACTGACCATGGATACCAAATACCCGCTCGAAGGAAAGCATGTTTTGGTAGTAGAAGACATCGTTGATTCGGGATTGACGCTCTCGTACATACTGGCACTGTTAAAGGCGCGCAATCCTGCCTCTGTTAAACTTTGTTCATTGCTCTTTAAACCAGCAAGCCTCAAGCGAGATCTGACTGTTGACTATGTGGGTTTCAAAATTGGCAACGAGTTTGTCGTGGGCTACGGTCTTGATTATGCGGGGCTTTATCGCAACCTCCCTTATGTAGGTGTGCTCGAAGAGTGACAGCCAAACAAATCAAATGCCGGCTTGATCAACTGCTTGTTAATAAAGGCCTCATTGAGTCACGCACCAAGGCAAAGGCGCTGATCCTTGCAGGTGAGGTCTTGGTTGACAACACCCCCGTAGACAAAACCGGTACTCTGGTGAGTGAGACAGCAGAGCTGCGTATTAAACAACGGCCCAAGTACGTGAGCCGTGGCGGAATCAAACTAGAAAAGGCCCTGAGTGATTTTAACATTAATGTTACCGACAAGGTTGCAGTAGATGTGGGCGCTTCAACCGGCGGATTTACAGATTGTCTTCTCAGGCACGGAGCGGCAAAAGTGTATGCTGTGGATGTTGGCTACGGACAAATGCACTGGAGTCTGCAAGGTGATACGCGTGTCGTAAGAATAGACCGACAAAATTTTAGAAACATCGATATTAATCTTATTTGCGATCCTGTCGACATTGTGGTGATGGATGTTTCTTTTATTTCAATCAAACTGCTCATTCCAAAAATCACCGCGCTCTTCAACAAACCCCATAGCTGTCAACACCAGACACTCATCGCACTGATTAAACCTCAATTTGAAGTGGGTCGTGAGAACATCGGCAAGGGCGGCATTGTCAAAAGTGTTGTGGCTAGAGAAAGGGTTCTTAATGAACTTATAAAACACATCAGCGATCACGGCTTTATAAACCCGCAAACCGTTGTGTCTCCTATCACGGGTGCCGATGGCAACATTGAATATCTGCTTTGTGCTCCATACAAAAACAAGTTGCCAACTTGAAATTCCTGGACACGACACTTATTAATAATCCTGGTCCGCTGTTTTGGGCAGGCCCACAACATTACTGCGCAGGTTGTTTCTGGCAATGTCTTTACCCATGGAGCAATTGCCTTCAAAAACAGCGCCTTCGTCTATAGTAAGAGAAGGGGCGACGATATCGCCTCTCACTTGAGCTGGGGCATTGATGACAATTTTGTTTTTTGCCTTAATGTTGCCCTTAACCTCTCCATGGACCACAATAGTGCCTATTTCTACATTGCCTTCGAGATAGCCGGATTTACCCACTGCAAGTTCTCCCGATGAGAAAATCTCTCCCTTAAACTTACCATCAATAACAACATGACCCTCAAAGACAAGCTTGCCTTCAAAACACGCATCTTTTTTAAGTACCGTTGCGTTGGTTGCGTCTGTTATTTCGACATCACTTCTTACATCATCTCTCAGATCTTCTTTTTCTCGAAACATGTTTCCTCCTAAATAAAATTCTGTATTGACCAACAAAAATAATTGCCGATCTTAGACATATATTGCGTCATTGCGGTGAGCCAGGCGACGCAGTCGTATTTGTGATACAATGCCCCCAGAAGGTCGCCCCGCTTTGTCCGCGAGAACTCAATTTTTTTTAAACAAACGATCGTGTCATTCAGCACACCAGCAGTCTGCTGCTGCGATTTAGTGTCTGTCGGGAAACGCCGCTTCTCGTCATTGCGAGGAGTAAAACGACGAAGCAATCTCCCGCAAGCAATTGATTTCAGGAGATCGCCACGTGGGCGCACAGCGGTGGACATGACCCCGTCATGTCCACCGCAACGCACCGCTCGCGATGACGATTCGCTCGTTTTACGTCAAAACAGGGCGTTTCCCGACAGACACTATTTAACACCCTGCTAGAGCATCAGTTTGTTAACAAGCTCTAGTAGTTCATCCTGATTGTTAAACGTAATTGAAATTTGACCCTTTTCACCCTTGTCCTTGATGGATATTTTTTTTCTTAGTTTGCTTTCTAAGCTTTTTATCAGTGATGTATAATCTCTGGCGGGGGCATTTGCGTGGTTTTCTGTATCCGGTTTTTCAGGTGGGCTGTCAACCTCCTGCTCTCTTATTTTTTTTGTTAAAATCTCTACCTCGCGCACAGAGAGACAGCTCTTGATGATATCGTCGGCAATCTGAATCTGCAATTCCTTGGATTCGATGGCAAGCAGTGCCCTTGCATGCCCCATGGATATTTTGCTGTTGATGAGGTGGTCTCTTATTTTATCGGGCAGCTTGAGCAGGCGAAGTGAATTGGCAATGCTGGATCTGTCTTTGCCAAGTTTTGTAGCTAATTCATCCTGGGTGTATTGGTGCTTGCTGAGTAATTCTTTATAAGCAAGAGATTCTTCGATGGGGTTAAGATTTTCTCGTTGGATGTTTTCGATCAGGGCCATTTCGAGGGCCCCTGTATCATCTGTTTCTTTGACCACAACGGGGACTGTTGTAAGACCCGCTTGAATAGAGGCGCGATATCTTCTTTCGCCCGCAACAACCTCGTACTTGCCACCGCCAATAGACCTGACAACAAGGGGCTGCAGGATTCCCTTTTCTTCGATGGAGGCAGCAAGTTCGTTGAGCTGCTCCTTTTGAAATAGTTTTCGCGGTTGGCTTATGTTTGGGACAATGTCGTCAACGTGGCACTCAAAATACACCCTGTTCGATGATGTATTGATGTCCTGCTTGTTATCCATTGGTATGAGTGAACCAAGCCCTTTGCCCAACGCCTTTTTGTGGTTTGTCATGACACCTCTTAACATAGTATTATATTCCTTATAGTTATTAAGTAAAAGTTAAAGCAAAATCTCCTCTGTAAATACTACATGTAAAACTTTAAAAAACTGTTGCAACATCATTAAAAACAACAAACAACAAACACCATTTCACAGCGCCCAGTCATGACACATGACAGACAGGGGGGCCGCTACCTATGCTGTTTGAAGTTAGCCAGAAACCAGTCTTAGATTTCCCTTGGCTATTCCAGATACTCTTTCGTAGATTTCTGTTGATAAATCGCTATAAGCCTCTGCGCCTCGAGACTTTGCGTCATACACGCATATGGGCTCCCCGTGCGAGGGGCTCTCGCTTAATTTTACATTTCTTGGAATGATAGACTGAAACACCTTGTCTTTAAAATAAGACTTTACCTCTTCGACAACCTGATTAGAGAGATTGTTTCTTGAATCGTACATTGTCAAAAAAATACCAAGAATTCTAAGATCGGGGTTAAGGCCTTTTTTAACTAGGTCGATGGTATGTACAAGTTCTGAAATCCCCTCGAGTGCATAATACTCTGTCTGTACAGGAATGAGGACTTCTTCTGCTGCCGTGAGCGCGTTGACCGTTAATAAGTTTAACGATGGCGGGCAATCAATAAAACAGTAGTCAAAATAATCTTGTACATTATTAAGTACTTTTTTTAGCTTTGTCTCTCTTGAGAAGGCCTGCATTAATTCGATCTCGGCACCGATGAGATCTCGGTTAGAAGGCGCAATAAACAGGTTTTCGTATTCTGTTTTCCTGATGATTTTATCTAGGACCTCCTCACCAATCAGGGCATGGTAAATGCTTTTTTCGACACGGTACTTACTTACACCAAAACCACTCCCCGCATTGCCCTGGGGGTCCAAATCAACAAGCAGGGTTTTGTGCCCCATCTTAGAAAAATATGCGGCGATATTCACCGCGCTGGTTGTTTTACCTACCCCACCTTTTTGATTGCTCATAGCAATAATTTTCATAAACTTCCTTTTGAGAAAACCACCACAAAAAAACAGCTAACATATTGAAATTACTAGTATATATAAACAAAAACACCAAAAAAATTCCCATTGAGAGCTTTACGCCCAATAGCACGAACACTTTTAGTATATATTTCATTAAATGCAAGTCTATTTCATGAAGATTTCTATTTTTTTTTTAAAAAAAAGATTTCTTTTATTATCATAAGCTTATCTGTTCCACGTGGAACATAAAATTAACGCGCCGCGTTGTTGTCGTGTTTTGACACTGACAAAAAGTGGTTGTGATAAATTAACAAATAATTACAACAAATTAACAACTTTTTCGCCTGGCGTGGTGGCTAGGCACATGCCTAGTTATGGCATATTACATCGTCACTGAATGGTCCTTAATGCGACATCAAATTTTGAGTTCTATGGTGATAATCATTGAAAACAGGGCATTGTACGGAGAAAAACAATCGTCAGAACAGCACCTCCTGGGTGAGTTTTTGTCCCCCCTTGAAACGAGGCTGTCAATTTTCGAAGAAAATTGGCGGACTCTCCCAAAGAACGAAAAACGAATTACGGGATTATTGAGTCTATGTCGTTCTTCGTAATTCGTTCTTCGGGGAGGCTGTCTAAATCGACAGCCTACCTTGTTACAAGGTAGGGGATAGATTTGAGGACAGTCTCCGTTGTGGTCAAGTGTCGGATTCTGGACTAGTTAAAAAACAACTCTGAGCCTCCTTTCTATCCCCCAAGGCATAATCATATAGACAAGGTCCTTAACTGCCTCGCCTTCGAGAACATTATCTTCGTCCTTGACTGTGGAGCAAAACGCGACCAACGCACCATTTTTTGACCTTAATTTTGTACATTTTTTTACAAACTCATTTAACCCCCATGTTGCCCTAGTCAGTATAATATCCCCGTCATTTCTGCTAACTGCCTCTACCCTACCATTTTCAAATACGACGTTTCCCAGTTTTAATTCGCGTGCAACCTGCTTGCAGAAATTAATTTTTTTTCGGTTACTATCAACCAATACTAGTTTTACCTGATTATTTAAGAGAATCTTCCAAATGAATCCAACACATCCATTTCCGCAGCCAACATCTATGATTACATTGATTACTCCTCTACCCCCCTCTTTATTAAAGGCAAAAAAAGAAAGGGCGGGGTCTAGAATGTTCTCACATAAAAAGTCACGTTTAGAGTAATTATTTGTAATATTAAATACTTTTCTCCACTTTTGATTAAGTATGTACAGTATTTCAAGCTTTTTTATTGTGCTTTCTGAAGTATTAATGTGATTAATTGCAAAACCTTGGATAATTTCATTTAATATTGTTTTGTTTAGATCAGCTTTCATACATTAATCCTGCTAAATTAAAACAAAGGGGGCGGTTAACCTAAAAACGGCTAAGCGACTGGAGATACAGGATTTAATTGGGTTCGGAGAGTCAAAGTGGCTCACCAAACAGGTGAAGCACGGGAAGTCGCGCAGAACGCAATTAAATCCCGTATCTCCAGTCGCCTTGTATCCTTCAACTGCCGCTTCTAGAATCATTGCAAAAGAATCACGGCAATCCAGAACTGGTCGAAACCACTAGATTGCGGCGATCAGTTTGGTCGCTTGCAATACCAAAAACGACATTTTTCAACAGTCCCGCAAAAAAACAGACCAATGTCGCGTAACCTTGTTTTTGCTGGCCACAATAAATTTTAATTTATGTAATACAATGAAATAATTGCTAAATTTAAGCTGACAGGGCTGTCCTTTTATTTTAAAACACAAAAAACGTTTCACGTGGAACACGCACAACGCATTTCTTTATGCGCCTGTCAATTTCTAAAGCACAAACAAAACAAATATATTCCACGACACTGTTGTGTCTCATTGTGTGTATTGGATTTGATTTGCTATCTTCTGTTTGCATGTCATTGTTATATTATGTACATAATTTGTATTCGACTGCGCGCAGAGATTGCCCGTCCTCTATTTATCCTACAAACAGCAATTGCACCACGCTAAGCAACAAGAGATACGGGATTTAATTGGGTTCTCATGCGACTTTCCGTGCTTCACCCGGTGTGTGAGGAGCTTTGATTTTACGAACCCAATTAAATCCCGTATCTCCTGTTGCTTAGCAGTCTTCAGCTGACGCTCCTAGGTTTATAAATACGTCCTCGCTCAAGGTGGTTTCACGTGAAACAGGGCATTATAATTTTTTTGATTCTATTTGCTCCAATTTGCTTTTCTTTTTTAAAAAAATTTCTATTTGCTCAATGGCAGCGGGCGTGATGCCGGGTATTCCAAGTGCCTGTCCCAAATTTTCTGGTTTGTGTTTATTTAGCTTTTCCCTCGTCTCTGTTGAAAGGCTGCGCAGTTCTTCGTAACGCATATTCTTAGGTATTCTTACATTTTGGTACAAGGCCATCCTGGAAATACGATTGCTGTATCTCTTAATGTAGCCATCATATTTTAAATCACTAAGAAACGACTTAATAACATCGCTTGAAAAAATTTCATCTTGAGGAAAGTTGTTTTTTAAAAAAAGGTTGACCGCCAGATGTTTTTCATCCTCAGTTATGGTTGCATCAAAAATAATATTCTCAATCTTTGTTTTTATTTCTCTCGAGTCCGTGGCGCTATCAGGATTGTCATGTTTGATTACTTGAAGCAGGCCCCTCTTTGAGGCCGAGACCATTCGCATGATTTGGCTTTCCCGTTTTTCGCAATCTGACATTGTTTCATGATCAACCAATCCAATTTGATATCCGAATCTCATGAGCCTTCGATCTGCGTTGTCTTCCCTCAAGAGTAATCGATACTCGGCCCTTGAAGTAAACATCCTGTATGGTTCACCGCCAATGCCTTTTGTAATAAGGTCGTCAGTCATGACTCCGATGTATGAGTTTGTACGATCAAGCAAAAAAGGGGGCGCTTCTTTGACGAGCATGCATGCATTAATCCCAGCCATCAACCCCTGTGCAGCAGCCTCCTCATAACCAGTTGTGCCATTAATCTGCCCAGCCAAAAAAAGTCCCTGAATATTTTTTGTTTCATAATTTGATTTGATTTGAGTGGGACAGACCGCATCGTACTCAACTCCATAGCCAGGCCTGGTGATCTCGACATTCTCACACCCCGGGATGGTTCTCACAAATGCAAGCTGAGTGTGATATGGTAAACTTGTAGAAATGCCATTGGGATAAATTTCTTGAACATCAAGACCCTCGGGTTCAAGAAAAATCTGGTGCCTTTCCTTGTCTGCAAACCTTACAATTTTATCCTCAATACTTGGACAATAACGAGGGCCCCTCCCGCGAATAACGCCAGTAAATAACGGGGACATATTTAAACCGCTGCGAATAATATCGTGTGTCTCTTGGTTTGTGTAAGTAATGTAACAAGAGACCTGTTTCTGCCGGACAAGTGGATGTGAAAATGAAAACTGAGGCAGGGGGTCATCGCCCTTTTGTTCCTCTAATGCATTGAAATTTATTGTTCTTTTATCAAGCCTAGGCACAGTGCCTGTTTTAAGCCTTAATATTTCCAGGCCGCAGTCATTAATAAGAGAAGCGCTCAGGTCTTCTGCCGAGATCTCTCCAATGCGGCCCCCTGGTTGAGATATAAGGCCAATATGACACAATCCCTTTAAAAAAGTTCCAGTCGTTATAATAACCGTTTTTGAAAAAAATTGATTGCCGGACTTAAGCTGCACACCCATGCAACGCGCGTTCTTAACCAATATTTTTGCAACGATGCCTTCTTTAATGGAGACGTTTTCACTGTTTTCTAATTTCTGCCTCATCATCTTCATGTAAAGATACTTGTCCGCTTGCGCCCTCGTCCCCTGAACTGCAGGCCCCTTTTTGGTGTTGAGTCTTCTAAATTGAATTCCAGTAGCATCAATGACCTTGGCCATTGCGCCACCAAGGGCATCAATCTCTCTTACTATGTGTCCTTTTCCAAGACCTCCAATTGATGGGTTGCAACTCATCGCAGCGATCCTGTCGATATTGGCTGTGATAAGTAATGTCTTCACGCCAAGTTTTGATGATGCCAATGCAGCCTCACAACCCGCATGACCTGCACCCACGATGATGACATCGTAGTCTCTATCAGTGATGTGGATACTATCCGTCATAGTCCGTCTTTTATTAAGTTTGATATTGAATATCAAATATTCGAATTTTTTTATCCGGGTTATTTTAATTTCATCGACATTGCGATGTGTTATTATTTTGTTTGATTATTATGTAATGTCATTTTATTGGCGTGAATACTTGGCAGCAAGAGGCGACTATTTTCCCACACAAAACTTAGAAAAAATTTCCCCAAGGACATCATCACTGGTAATGGCTCCGGTAATCTCATCCAAGGTGTCAATAGAAATTCTAATCTCCTCCGCAATGATTTCTCGATCGCACTCAAATGAAAGTTGGGTGCCATTGAGTAATTTTAGCAGGCGCTCCTTTACTTCAAAGATTTTTAAACACTGTCTTTGATTAATGTGAACCATGCAGGTTCTACTTACCTTATCTCGAATCTGGGCCTTGATCTTGTTAATTACCTCATTTAAGCCAAAGCGAGTTCGGGCCGACACAACCACGACATCACTCATTGCATCAGTGTATGCTTTGATGGCCAAAGGATCAATTAAACCACTGTCTGCATCTGCAAACAAGATGTCGGCCTTGTTTAATATAATTATTGTTTTATCAATAGATAGCATTGCTTCTTCTATTTTTTGTTTAACTTTTTCGCATGAAAACGGCTCATCAATTACAAACAATACGATGTCTACCGTTTTTATAAGGTCGTTAGTTTTGCCAATGCCTATTTTTTCAATAGGGTTATCTGTACAGCGCAATCCCGCTGTGTCCTTAACGTTAATTTTTACCCCGTCTAGTAGTAACGAGCCCTCAACTATGTCGCGAGTTGTCCCTGCTGCATCCGTCACAATCGCCTTTTCCTCTAACAGGATCTCGTTAAAGAGAGAAGACTTTCCAACATTCACATCGCCAACAATAGCGACATTAATCCCTCTCTCTAAAATTACAGTCTGCTCGTAACCTTGTTCCAGGGTTGTCAACCTATCGACAATCTTAATAAGGATGTCTTTTACCTTTGCTTCGCCAATGACCTGCAAGTCCTCTTCGGAAAACTCAAAAGTCACCTCTATCTGGGCTAGAATTTCTGTAAGAAGTACTTTTATTTCCTCTATGTATAATCTCAATTTTCCGTGTGTATTTTGTATCGATAGCATCAAGGCATCCTCGGTCTCTGCATTAATGATCTCGCAGATTGATTCGGCCTTTGTTAAATCAATCTTGTCATTAAGGTATGCCCTCTTGCTAAACTCTCCGGGTTCAGCAGCCCTGATTTTAAACTCAGTCTTGAGGCTCAAGATCTTTCTTATGACGCTGTTCAAAAGACACAAATTGCCATGGCAAAAAATTTCTACAACGTCCTCGCCAGTAAATGTGTCTGGACCTTTCATGTAGACCGCCAAGGCCTCATCAAAAACGTCATGAATTGATGTGGTTAGAAGCCCAAAACATAATTGTCTCGATTTAATGTTTTTTGTTGTTTTTTTTGAACGTTTTATAAATATTTTTTCAAGTATTTGTTTTGATTCTTGGCCGGAAATTCTAATAATTCCAATAGGTCCATTGGCGTTGGGGGTAACTATAGCAACTATATTGTCTTTAAAATATCTTTCCAAAATTGTTTTGTGGCAGTGTCGATACGCAGCCCATCCCTCTTTAAGAAAGGGCGATACCCATCACTCATCCTTGGGTCTGTTGTTATGTTTTTAATATATTTTTTTCATTATTTATTGATGTGTTATAATTATTTTTTAAATCTTTTGTTTTATTTTAAATCATTTTATTTTGTAACTTTGTCTGTAGTAATATCGAATTGTTTTTTAGCTTGTTTTCAACACATTTCATTGTTAAAAAGCCCGCAAAGCAGTGCAAACAATCAATCTTGATATCACCCATATCCTTTCAATCTTACATTTTAGTCCATCTTATTACCTCGTGTTGAGTGTTGTCTCACTCTTTGCGGGGCCTGCTTTTTTTGCCCTGATAAAAAACAAGGCTGCCTTTATTGAGTTGATTGATGGGTTCACACTTGTTGTTGTCACATACCTCGTCACCGTTCATCTTTTACCCCATGTCATCGCCGAGATTGGCCTTGTTGCTGTTGTTATCACTTTCTTGGGTGTTTTGTTGCCTACTTTTTTTGAAAAAAAATTACACGTTTCTTTTGCACACAAAGCACATAAATTCACTTTACTGCTGACGCTTGTGGGGATCTGTTTTCACGAGTTTACAGACGGCGTTGCGCTGATTAACCCATCAATGCCGCACACTCCGGACACAATCACCTCGGTTTCTCTATTGCCCATAGCCGTGATCCTGCATCGATTACCCGTAGGACTCATATTCTGGTTGATCCTGCGACCGGTGTATGGAAACCATAAAACAATTTTGTTTCTCTGTATTATGGCACTATTTACCATTGCGGGCTTCTTTGCTGGCAACATGGCCCTTGCCAATCTCGAACTCAAGTACTTTGGCTACTTTGAAGCCCTGATTGCCGGCGCCCTGCTGCATGTCATGTTTCACCGCCACGAACACCCTTCTCATAACCCGCATAAAGCCGAAAACACTACGCGGGCGGACACCATGCAAAAATTGATGCCGAAACACGTAAAAAAAACCTTCCAAGGTTCTACACATCAAACATCTTCTACACAATGGCAATGGTCCTCATCAACTGGCGCCATCCTGGGCATTGCGCTTGTCATCTTTTTACTCGTTTCATCAGGAAAAACCCACGCCCATTCCCTCTCGCATGAAACATCATTTTTTTCTGTTTTTATTATGCTCTCATCAAAAAGCGCCGCCGCTTTGGTGGCAGCTTATGTTTTCTCGGGTCTCCTGTACACCCTGCTCCCGCCTCAATCCATGGCGTGGATGCATAAGGGGTCCGTTTTTCTCCAGTCACTCAAGGGCATGGCCTTTGGCCTGCCCCTGCCCATATGCTCTTGCGGAGTGGTTCCCATTTACAGAACCCTCATTAAAAAAGGGGCGCCTCTCGCGAGCGCTATCGCATTTTTTGTTGCCACCCCAGAACTCGGTATTGACGCCCTCCTCCTGACAATACCGTTGCTCGGTACAAAATTTGCCCTCATTCGCCTTGTTTGTGCTGCATTGGTTGCCCTTGTTATAGGGCTCATCATTGGCGTTTTCTTTCAAACAAAGCACTCAGAAGAACACTCACCCCACAGCGATCCCGTTATCCATAAATCATTTTATCAAAAAATCAAGGAGGGTCTTAAAACGGGCCTCGTGGATTCGGTTGATCACACAGCTCCCTGGATTGTACTTGGTCTTGTGCTTGCTGCTGTTGCACACCCCTATCTTACTGACTCTGGAATAATGAAATCAATTCCACCCTCGTTGCAGATTCCTCTTTTTGCGCTTTTGGGCATGCCTGTGTATGTCTGTGCAACGGGGGCCACGCCCTTTGTTGCCGTCCTGATCTACGCAGGGGTTTCTCCCGGGGCCGCCATTGCCTTTTTATTAACCGGACCGGCAACCAACGTCACAACCTTTGGGCTGTTGTCACAGCTTCATGGCAAGGCCCTTGCCTCTGTATTTGCCATACTCATGGCCCTTCTTTCAATTTCCCTTGGCTATCTTGTCAACGCGATCAGCCCGGTTATATCAATGACGCCGCCAGAAACTCTGCAACACTCAGAAAATCACTATCTGGGCATGTTCTTTCTTCTGATACTGAGTATCATCTATTTACTCTGTCTGATGCGCCGCGGGCCACGTTTTCTGATCAATCAGATCGTTGCCTTTGATACCCGTCGGGACGATGGCCACGATTGCTGCGCAAATGATTCCTGTTGTGAAAGCAATAATTCAAAACATTCACACATCAAACAGGAGTGCTGCCAGGAAAGCAATAATACAAAACATGAGTGCTGCCAGAAAAAATAAAACAAAAAGTCATAACCCGCATAAAGCGGAGTGCATTGCGATCAAACATGAAGGATTTCATGTTTGGCGCTGTGCGCCAGACACTACGCGGGCGGACACCATGCAAAAATTGATGCCGAAACGCGTAGAAAAAACCTTCCAGGGTTCTATCGGCTTAAACAGCAGAAGTCTCAAGGTGCCCGCCCCTCAAAAGGAGAGCCGCAGGCAGTCACAGAACATTTATCATTCCCAGCTTGTAGAGGACATCAAATCAGAAAACTTTTCAAAGCAATTTGGGAGATACACCATCCACCTGACACGCTCCCTTGGCTTTTGCTATGGTGTTGATCGTGCCGTTGCGCTTGCGTACGAAGCCTGTCAAAAATACCCAAAAAAAAATATTTACCTCACAACAGAAATCATTCACAACCCCACCGTTAACCAGAACTTTAAAGACATGGGGATCAGGTTCCTCTCCGGCCCTCATCAATCAGCAGAAATAAATGATCTGACAAAAGATGATGTTGTGATCGTCCCCGCTTTTGGAACCACCATAAGGGATCTGAATGTACTTCACAACATTGGCTGCACTCTTATCGACACTATTTGCGGGTCTGTGATGGTTGTATGGAAACGCATCGAAAAATACGCGCGAAATGGTTTTACCTCGGTCATTCATGGAAAGCGTGATCATGAAGAAATACAGGCAACCGTTTCGCAGATGACCCAGCATAAAAACGCCCACTATCTGATCATCAAAGATTTAAATGAGGCAATGACCGTATGCAATTATATACTCCGCAAAAAAAACAAAAAAATGTTTATTAAAAAATTTAAATCTTGTACATCGGCCGATTTTGATCCTGATAAACATCTTGAAAAAATTGGTCTTGCCAATCAAACAACGATGCTCTCAAAAGAATCCCTGGAAATCGGCGAGTTATTTAAAGTGTGCTTTAAAGAAAAATACGGGCCCAAGACATATAAAAATTATCTCATGACTTTTGATACAATCTGCCAGGCCACACAGGAAAGACAAGATTCGATTGTGGCGCTTAAACAAAAAAAACCGGCTTGTATCATTGTTATTGGAGGTTATAACAGCTCCAACACAACCCAACTGCACAAAATAGCCTCAAGCTGCACACAAAGTTATCACATCAATCTTGTCGACTGCATCATCAACAACAAAAAAATCAGACACAAACCTTATAACAAAAAAGAAGAGATTATGACATCAAACTGGCTGCCAGACGGTCCCGTGTCCATAGGCATTACTGCCGGGGCCTCTACCCCAAACAAGGTGATAGGCGACGTTATCGAAAGAATCATTTCTTTTCGATAGTTATCCCCTCTTTCCCGCACGATAAAAATAACACACATTTGCATTTGAAATTCTTACACTTTCGGGTTAGTGCGGTCTGACATTTAATTATCAACAGATAATCAGGAGATTCACATGCCAAACCTCGTATTAGGCGATTTAAGTCTGGAAGTGCCGGCAAACTGGAAAGACCAGGGAATGGTAACCCTCACGCTGCCATCAACAGACAAAAAAGTGCGACCCAATATCATCGTCACAAAAGAGAGGCTTTCTCAGCCCGTCGATCTGGTCACCTATTTCGATAAAATCAAACAATCGGTTCAGGCTCGGGGGATCAAATCCTTCGAAATTGTAGACGAGTTTGACCTCGACATCGGGGGCATCCCCGCCATGGAAATGGTCTGCAAGTGGGACCTGTCCGCCATGAAAGAAATGAGCGGCGGCCAGAACCTCGATCACATCAAAGAAGGCCAGATGGTCCAGCAGATACAGGTTTCGCTTATCAAAGATGACTACGCAGTTAATTTTACAGCCAGCTTTCCTGCAGAGCAGTTTTCGCTGTACGAAAGACCCTTTGAAAAATTTATCACGAGCCTTAAGTTTGCGTAACTGAATTTTGTGACTTGCCCCCTCGGTCTTTGGTCCAGAACTCAAGTGAGTTCCATAATGCGGAAAGACCGCAGGTTTGTCCGTTTGTCACTGGCGCTGGTGGTCTGTAACTCAAGTGCGCTGTGTGGTCGTTTTGTGTTGTAATGAATTCTCCATTGTTCAATCAACTCTCTTTGGTCGCGACCAACATAAGATCCTTCCCCAATTTAGAGGCTGTCGATTTAGACAGCCTCCCTCTATTTTCCATTTTCCATTTTCAAAAATCTCTAATGAAAATGGCATTAGAAAATAGAAAATGGATGGAGGCTGTCGATTTATTGCATAAATCGACAGCCTCTTTAAAGAGGAGGGGTCAAAATCTGAAACTACCCCCAAAGAACTCAAAAGACATATGAGCAAATTTTGACGGAGATGGGTTGTATGAAAATTCTCATCAGAAAAAAAGGCAGTCTTGTATCTCTGTATGACCTGCAACCTGATCAAAAACATCTGCTTGGCAGGGGAACTTTTTGTAGGATCAGGCTTCATGACGATCACATCAGTCGCAAGCATGCCGAGATTTATTTTGAAAACAACCAGTGGTGGTACAAGGACATCCGCGGGGATCATTCAAGCGCCCTCCCACAACCCATCACCAGCACTGCGGCCATCCAGATTCATGCGGACATAGAACTCGTCACCGAAGAATACGTGGCCATGTCGCAGACAGCCTCTTTTGAAGCACGAGAGCTTCAACTTCAGCCAGACTCTGGCCAATCACATCACATCAAAACAAACAAAAGAATCATTTGGACCGTTCTGTCATTGTTTCTGATTGTCTGTGCAGGAGCAGTAACGTACCTGTCATATCTCAACTTAAAGAAGCCAATGGACTCAATGGCTCTCTTAAAGTTTGCACGTCCCAAAGTTGTCGAATTCGAAATCAATCGTGATCAAAAGACAATAGATCAAATTATTAAATACTCGGGACTGACCGAAAAAGACTTTAAAGACAGCATTGGTTTTTGTACCGGCTTCATTGTGGAAAAGAACATTGTTTTAACAGCAAGACACTGCGTGATCAGTCCTCACAATTTGGAAATCAAAGATAACTTTATCATCAAGACACACGATGGGAAGATCCACCAGCCGGAACGGATTTTAGGATTTAGCATGCCTTTGGATTACATGTTTCTCGAAGTTCCGAGTTTAAGCGAGTATGAGCACTTTGAATTTGAACCCACGTATAAGATTGGCGAAAAGGTATATACCATTGGTAATGTCCATGGTCAGGGGATTGCCATCAGAGATGGCATGACAGCCAGCAAAACTGAGGACGATATCAATCCTGAAATAAAATTTTTGAGATTTTCCGCCGCGGCAAGTCCGGGGAACAGCGGCGGGCCTCTGCTTAACAGCTATGGAAAGGTTGTAGGGCTTGTGTTTGCGAGAGGTGGCTATTCGGAAAATTACAATCTTGCGACCGATTCTCATGATTTACTCAGTGGCATGGAGCAATTTCATAAAAATCAGGATTCAAAAAACATAGAAATTGATTTTTCAAAGTTACCCCGCGAATACATTCCTTACATCTACAGTCAATATGGACTTCAAATTCCCTACACTTGGAACACTCAGCCGCAGGAGACCAAAGAGTTGTACAGTGTCAACGTGAAATACAAGGCGCCCGTAAAGATGGGGGCCTTTAAGGAAGGCTTTGGTCTCATCATTGTTAAAGCGCTGACCGGGGCCTTTGATACGGTTAAAAAGCGCCTGGATACAGACACAGGAAAGCAGAATTCCTACAGTGATTACAACAAAACAGTGATTTGGGAAGACCACGCAACACCAGAGACTCCGTTAATCATCCCTTCGCCAAGGTACGATTTGTTCAATGTCACGCAACACACCGATCACTTCTTTGTTGAAAAAACATTTACTTATTACCTGCCGTCAGAAGATCAGTGGGATTACAAATATTTTGCAGAGCAATACAAAGACCATGAACTTTATGAATACAAATCTCTAGAAAAGGTCCATCACATTACAGTTAAAGCCGATGGCACAATAAACACAACAAAGGACAATCCCTTTGTCTTTAACTTTTCCTCCTACAACAGAGATGATGACTATTACAAAGAGGGCAATACGACTCAAAATCTAAAAAACAAAGGTTATGTTCATCTTGATTTTGAGCCGTATCAAGCGTGGGAAAACCGGCGTCTTCCCACAATGGCAGAAAGAAAAGAAATACTCCTCGGTGATGAGGGGCTGAGAATTGATCAAATTTATCATCCCTTTATGCGAAAAAATGTGGCAACGAGTTTTATCCTTAAGGAAATTCCCGATGATTTTGAAGAAACAAAAGAAACAGACAGTCTTGGGCGGGCATGGGATGTCTTTGTGCTCAATCTCTTTAAAGTCTATGTGATAAAACAACATTGTCTCCAACTCCCTCAGGGCTATCTTTGTTTGAGCGATCTCTCATTGGATGTAAAAAACAATCCCTTGCCTTATTACGCAGATCCAAAAAAACCGCGAATCGAGGAATTGTCACAGATCATGATCAAGCCACTGTTCTGGTCAACAGATTCAATCCTCGATTTTTATAATAGTGGTCTTGAAAAAAATTTGCAGGGTTATAACGATGTCGAAATCATCAAAACAGAAAATCAGGAACTGATGATCAGACTCAAAACACTCGACATCACCTACGTCTTTAATAAAGATGAAATTCCCGCGCTATTGCGTATCACGCCGGCACTTTACAAGCATCAGGATGTGAAAAAATGGATAGCGCTGGGGGTCTCGGGTTATTACCCTGAGAACAACAAAGAAAATTTTAAACTATGTGCTTCAGAGGTTCAAATTCAGGGTATGCCGCCATACCTGTATGCAACCAGTTCTCAGAAAAAAAACCTCAGTAAAAAAATCACATCACTGATCCCCTTTGAAATTGGTTCTCTTGGCAATAAAGGACTCATTGCCGGTTATTGCCAGATGGTCACAAAAATCAGCAACGACACATATAAATTTGGAGAGCTGGCGCCTCACGACTTCAATTATCTCATCGGCTATAAAGGTGACTTAAAAGATGCCCAAGCCGCACTCGCTCAAAACCAGACTCAACAACAAAATCCAGACATTCCTGTTGCACAGTATTTTGTATCCGATCGTTTTCAAAATGCTGTCAGGTGCTCTGAAAAAAATATTTGCTACAACCCATCACCGGTCTACGGTGAGCTTGTTAACGTTTACTGGAACAAACAGGATGTCTCCTTTCATACCCGCAACAGGGAATCCCTTAATAAAGAAACCAACGACGCCTGTGTCCCCGAATTTATTGATCTCGCCTTTGTAGATACCAGCGACAACCCTCTCCCCAATCAAAAGATGTTTATTCTATTAAAGGACAATGTCTTAATGGAGGTTATTACAAGTCAAGATGGCAAGGTCAGGATTGAAGGTCTGCCCTGTTATTTAAAGGGGCACGGGGTATATACATACGATGAGCGTCATGTGCCCTATGAACTCAAGGATTATCCAATAATGATTGACTAACTTAAATGATATCAAACTCACGGGTGCAGATGCTCCAGAAAGTAGTTCATCTGCACATACCACCAGGGCCAGTCGTGGTTGACGTCGGTGCCCCAGTAATCAACCCATGCAGGAACACGCTTTGCTTTTAAAATATAGTCCATCTCGCGTGTGTCTTCGATTGATTTTTCTTCCCACGCGCCCTGACCCACACAAATGACAATCTCTCCGTGTCTGTACAGATCGAGATAATGGGGGTCTCCCATATTTTTTAAATAACTGATTGGTGAATTAAAATAAACATGGGGCATATCGTATTCTTTAAGTCCAAACTCATCCCTGTTAAGACGATAAAGCCCGCTTAAGGCAATGGTTCCCTTAAAAACATCGGGGTGCTTAAAATAAAAGTTGACGGCATGATAGGCCCCCATACTGGCGCCCGTGGTCATGATCCGCTGCTGTGAACCGGGACTGCGCTTAAGGATAAACGGAACAACCTCGCGCACAATGTACCGGTCATACGCCTCGTGCCTCGCGTTGCGGTCTCCGGGAAGGACAGAAAAGTTGTACCACGACTCGCTGTCAATGCCGTCAACCGTGTAGAGTTGAATTTTTTTTGAGTTGATAAAATAGCTTATTCTTTCCGTCATACCAAAACCCTCGTAATCAAAAAAACGCCCCCTTGAGCACGGAAAGACAAGATAAGGGACCCCCCCATCCTCTCCATAAATTTTAAGCTCCATGTCTCTGTTTAAGTTCTCGCTCCACCACTTGTGATGCTCTATGTGCATGGCCTGTCCTTTCTGGTTGTCAAGGTGTGTTACTGTCGTTGATGAATATACTCCGCGATTTTAATCATCTCGTTTTGTTCTTTGGTTCTTAAAAGATAACCCTCGTTCCCCAGGGCTGTGCTGAACACGCCAGGCACACTGACGCGTGCCAAGACGACATCCCCGTATTTTTTTATGATGACATCGTGCGCGTGTTTGTAGCTTATGTTTGCCTTTCTTGAGACATAACAGCAGTGGTACTTTCGTTGATACTCAACCTTGACGCTGCCCTTGACCAACAGCTCGGCCCAGATATCGTAAACGTCAAAGTCTGCGGCATAGTTGAACATGTCTGTTGTATAACCACCGGGCGGCCTGATGTTTACCTCAAGCGGCACGTAATAACCTGTGTCTGTCCTGAAAAACTCAAAGTGAAAAAACCGCTCCCTGACATTAAAAGCCCCGAGCGTCTTAAGCCCCGTCGCCTCTAATAACGGAGGAATTTCCCTGTGAGAAAAATAGTACATGTCCAGCGCATCATTGACTGTCTCCATCACTCCCCGTGAGTACTCGTGCGATGTGTAGAAGACAGGGGTGCCCTCCCTGTCTGCAAGGCCGTCAAACGAACAGATGGTACCGTTGATAAAGGCCTCCATGATGTATTCTTCTGCCGGTTTTGTAGAAAAAAAGTTTGTCAGTTCTTCTTCGTTGTGAATCTTGTAGGTGCTTAACGCCCCCACGCCGATGTCTGGTTTGGCAACAACCGGATAGCCTGTCTTATGGATCAGTGCTCTTGCATCGTTGAGAGAGTGGACAAGAGCACCGGGGGCCACGGGAAGACCCGCCCCCTCATAGATTTTTTTCATCAGAGATTTGCGTTTGATATTGTAAATCGTATCGAGCTTGATGCCCGGGATGTTAAAGTCTGTTCTGAGTTTGGCCTCTGTTTCAAGCCAGTACTCATTAAGCGAGTCAATCCGGTCTATTTTTCCATATTTAAATGTCAGATACCCGAGGGCCCTTACAAGGTCGTGATAGTTGTGCAAGTTATCAACCTTGTAAAATTCTGTCAGGGCAGACTTTAGCTCGTGGTGCAGATACTCATAGGGCTCATCGCCCAGCCCCAGGACATTAACCCCTTTTTCTTTGAGTCGCACACAAAACTTGTGGTGATTTGGTGTGGCGCTCGGTGATAAAAATATGACATTCATGAGAAACACCCCTGATTGTTAATGGTGCACTATTTACTGTTTCGTCTTTGAAATTCTGATGACTTTGAATTAGTGATGTGTCGTTAAATATTCATTTGCCAAGACAATAACAACCCCATTTTTTTGGCTTGCTGGAGAAATTTTATGAACCCCCAAAATGCACCCGTTCACATTCAAACCACCACCGCGCCGGTTGTTGTGCTCTTTGCACCAAGCCCTACCGGTTACCTTCACATCGGCGGTGCCAGGACCGCTCTGTATAATTACTTATTTGCAAAAAAACACGGCGGAAAATTTATACTCAGAATCGAGGACACAGACCTTGAGCGATCCACCGAGCAGTCCATTCAGGCCATCATCGATGGATTAAACTGGCTTGGTCTCCGCTGGGACGAGGGCCCTTATTTTCAGACCAAACGCTTTGATCTCTACAAACAAGCCATTGACGCTCTTGTTAAAGAAAAAAAGGCCTACCCCTGTTTCTGCTCGCAGGAAGCGCTTGAGTCAAAGAGAGAACAGGCACAAACAAACAAAATAAAATACCGTTACGATAGAACCTGTCTGCATCTTGATCCAGAGGCAATCACCCAGCGCCTTGCCAATAAAGAACCACATGTGATCCGGTTTTTATCAAGCGATGAAGGCTCGATAGAAATCAACGATATTTTAAAGGGCACCGTCACCGTGGCCTGCAAAGAAATGGACGACCTCATCATCCAGAGAACCGACGGCTCTCCCACCTATAACTTTACTGTTGTGGTTGACGATGTCCTTATGGGGATCACGCATGTGATCCGCGGCGATGACCATCTTAACAATACGCCCAGACAAATCCAGCTGTACCGGGCCATGGGTTGTGACGTCCCTCTTTTTGCCCACCTGCCCATGATTCTTGGGGACGACAAAAAAAGGCTCTCCAAAAGACACGGGGCCACAAGCGTGATGGCCTACAAAGAAATGGGCTACCTCCCCGATGCCCTGATCAACTACCTTGTAAGGCTGGGCTGGGGCCACGGGGACGAGGAAATCTTTTGCAGGGAATCAATGATCGAGTGCTTCTCTTTCGAATCGTGCTGTTCCTCCGCGTCCGTCTTTAACATGGAAAAACTCAATTGGCTTAATGGTCACTATATCCGCAAATCAAGCCCCGACACACTCGCCCCGCTGATCAAGGAGTTTCTTGCCTCTGATGGCATCCACAACATCGATGATACGCAGCTCATTAAGGCTGTCCGCCTCAATCTGGAAAAGGCAAAGACTCTTAAGGAACTCGCCGATTACATAAAAATCTATTTTACCAACCCGCCCCCCGATCCCGAAGTAATCAAAAACAACATCAACGAGACCACCCTGCCGGTCATTAAGCGCATCTGCGAAGAGCTGGTGCAGATGAGCGACACTGAGCACGATACCATCCACGCCGTCTTTAACAAGGTGATGACCGAGTTTAATCTTAAACTGGGCAAGGTCGCCGGCCCAGTGCGCGCCGCCATCTCGGGCCAAAAGGTAAGCCCCGGGGCCTTTGACCTGATTCAGGTCTTCGGAAAAGAAGAAAGCCTTAAGCGGATACAGCGCCATGTGCAGGCAAAGTGATATCCACAAACACGGCGGCCCTTGATGATGTTCACAATAAAAAAAAGGCGGCGCCATGGAAAGAGAACCTATTTTTGGTCACAATGGGGCTTACAATCTTGTTGTGCGTAAAAATATTATGTTGCATCGCGAGGCCAGAAAATCCCTAACACGGGAACTGGGCAAATGGTCCAGATGGACCAAGACCACACAGCGCGCTTTAGTTACAGACCACCAGCATTTTGGCAGGACCCTTGTGACTCCGTCTTGGATTGTTGTGCCGTCTTGGACTTTTGGTTCCCCATTGATGTTATTTTTATTATAGTTGACACAGCATCGTTTCAACTATAATAAAAACAGCAGTATGTTTATTGGACGTCAGGCAGATCTCATGTCTTTCGAAGAAGATTATCAATCTTCTCGATCAGAATTTCTTGTTCTCTATGGAAGGCGTCGTATCGGTAAATCAACCTTGCTGGAAAAGTTTGCCGGTGGCAAGCCCTGTTTTTTCTTTCAAGCGGGCAAAGAAAAGAAAAACAAACAATTAAAGCGATTTAATACCGAGCTGGCTCAAGCCCTTGGCAACCCGCCGCTCATTGGCAAGCTCAAGTTGACCGAGTGGAATGAAGCCCTCTTGGTCTTGGAACAAAACATTTCGGTGCTTCTCAAAACAAAAGGGGGCAAAAAAGCTGTTGTGATTTTTGATGAATTTCAGTGGATGTGCGAGGGGTCACCCGAACTCTTGTCTGATTTGCAGAGATATTGGGACAAAAGATGGAAAACGAGGGGGGATCTGTTTCTGATTCTATGCGGTTCATCGACCAGTTTTATGGTGGGTGAGGTCTTATCCAAAAAAAGCCCTCTTTTTGGAAGAAGAACCCGGAGTGTTCACCTTGATCCCTTTGAACTTAAAGAGGTCCGGCGATTCTTCCCGCATAAAAGTTTAAAAGAGATTGTTGAAACCTATGCGGTGGCCGGTGGTATTCCCAAGTACCTTGAGGTGTTACGAAACAACAAAAGTCTTTATCAGGGACTCATGAAAGAGGCCTTTTCTAAAAATGGTTATTTTTTTAAAGAAACCGATTTTGTATTGGGTGAACAATTAAAAGAAACTGAGCAGTATTATCGGGTTCTCTCTGTGTTGTCTCAACACCCCCTGGAGATTGTCAATCTGGAAAAATCAACTCACATCGGAGCCGGACAGCTTGCCTATTACCTGGAACGACTACAGCAACTTGGTTTTGTGAGGCGTTTGATTCCTTTTGGATCAAACAGATCAACAAAAAAAGTCAGATATCAGCTCAAGGATTATTTTTTGCGTTTTTACTTTGATTTCGTTGCGCCTCTTCAAAAAAACCTGCCCCTAAAAAACAATCCCTCCTTTAATGACATTGCGGGCAGCAGGTGGCCCCCCTTTATTGGCAAGACCTTTGAGTTGATTTGCGCCGATCACGCCCGCCACATTGCCCAAACGCTCGGTTTTAACCATGTTAAAGAAGTGGGCAGTTACTGGCAGAAAGCAACCAAACGAAAAAAAGGGGTTCAGATTGATTTGATTATAGAATGTGACAACAACATCCTTCTTCTTTGTGAGTGCAAATGGTCCTCGCAAGCCTCGGGCAAAGATGCGTTGCACGAATTACAAAATCGAATACGTTTGTTTCCCAATTTAAGGCAACAAACCATCATCCCTGTTTTGATTTCGGCCGGCGGTTTCTCAAGAGAAATAAAAAAAGAACGTTCCGTAGAACAACTCGACCTGACGAGTCTGATTTAATATACTCGGGGAACTCGGGGGTCAACTCGGGGGGGCGAGTCTTGACCCCCGCCCCCCCCCCAAGGCGGTGCCATGAAAAGAGAACCTATTTTTAATCACAACGGGGCTTACAATCTTGTTGTGCGTAAAAAGATTATGTTGCATCGCGAGGCCAGAAAGTCCTTAACGCGGGAATTGGGCAACTGGTCCAGATCACGTGGCACGATGGCCCACCCCGCACGGGTCTTAGACCTCGCATGTGGAGGAACACCTGTTACCATTTCAGCGCTTATGCACGCCCTGCCCGAGAGGACTTTTACCTACACAGGGGTGGACATCAACGCAGACCAGGTCAGACAAGCAAAGGATGATTGGGCCTATCCAGATAATGTTGTCGAAACGACTATTCTTAAAGGCAATGCGTGGATGCCGGAATCTCTGGGTTTTAACCAAAAGTTTGATATTGTGTTTTCCGGCATGAATTTTCATCATGCCGTGCCAGAAGAATTAGTGTATTTGACCAACCAGTTGCGGCCACTTTGTGCAGACCATGCGATCTTACTCAGCCACGATATGTACCGTCCAGAATCTTCGCCTTATGTACGCCGCCCCAAAAAGCATCCAACCAATCCATCCGAGGCCTTAGAGCTCATTCAAGACCTTACAGAATCCCATATCGATGATCAAACTGATTTGACCCAAACTCAACAAGTTACTAACTTGACCTTGACGCGGTTGAATTCCTCCATTTCGCGAGGAATGCACCCGCGCTCTGTCGACTTTTTAATTACTGGATATCAAGTTAACTGGAGACATGAATTCCTGCGTAGATACAAAATTCATCTTTCTGATTTAGGTGTTTCTCCATAAGAAGCAACAGCGATCCTGAAACATGTGTCTGATCGTGATTATCCTCTCTCTGGAAAAGAAGTAACAAAGATTTTTTTAGAAGCCGGGTTTGTGGCATCATTTGAAGATTTTTCTAACTCAAGACACCCTCTAGGACAATACCTGGGGGTTATGTGGGCTGTATTATTGTCCTAAGCAATTTTATAAATCAACTTGACAGGTCAAGTGTCCGGTGATCGATCGGCAAAAATCTCATGGCTCAAAAGACAAGTAATTTAAAAAGGGGATATCCAAATATTATCAGTGTCTCTTATGGTGATCACCTCTGCTTTGGAGAAGAGGACGGCCGCCTACACACAAGTGACGCCCTTTGGCGTCGAATGAAAATCTGGCGTGATGAACTGCGGTGTGGAAAAATACATTGGCGTCTCCACAGGGCGGCAAAACAAGGTCGTTTCTTTTTTGGAAAGAACTGCAGACAAACTATGCAAAACAAAGCCACGGTGTGTTGGGACTTTCTTTCCGAAGCGGTCCAGATGGCCCACAAACTGGGAATGAAGATTGAATTATACGATTCTATATTTGATGAAGGCTGGCCGCTTCCACCCGCAAAAAAAAGAGCGGTAAGTTATCATAACGTGATGCACCAACAACACCACTCATGGCAAAGTGATTTCACGGCCAAAAATCCACATTTTTTAATTTGCGACAAATCGCAAAGACGTTGGCAATGGGGGGTCCCCTGTCTGGCGTATCGGCAGGTACGCAGACATTACATCAAGCATTTTTCAGGTTTGTTAAAAAAACATGGGTTTGACGGCGTCTTTGTGTGTCTGCGGTCACAGTCCAAACCGCCCGATTTCGCAGACTTGTTTGGTTTTAATCCGCCTCTCGTCAATGCCTACAAAAAACAAGTTGCTAACTTGACTTTGATGCCCCGAAGGAAATCCCCTTGGGGGACGCGGTTGAATTCCTCCATTTCGCGAGGAATGCACCCGCGCTCTGTCGACTTTGAATTTCCTATAAATAAATATGGCTCAAATATTTTGCGGGAAGCCTTTGATAAAAACAAGTGGCACCAATTGCTGGGTGAACAGCTTACCCTTTTCATAAGAGAACTCAGCGATTGCATAAGAAAAGAAAATAAAACACTTGGTATTGGTTGCCCCCTTGGTTCGCGCATTGGCCCACCTTTGGGTAATATGACATTGGACTGGCAACAATGGACCAAACAAAATCTGGTGGATGATTTAATTGTTAATCAGAATTCAAGGCAGTGTCCTTCCATGTGGCATGTGCTTTGGCCAATGATTAAAGATGTGGGTTATGTGGAAAATTATCGCCGTCATAAAACATGGGCCACAATAACAAAGATACTGGCACAACAGTATGTCCCCCTGATTAAACACACCACATCAAAGCTTTATGTGGCAACACAATGGAGTCTTAAAAGCTTTGACAATCTCCAAAAACTTAAAGTGCCAAACAATGTAGCGGGTCTCGTTTTCAGTTCGTTCAGGTTTGACAACCCCAAGGCCCTCAAGAGGGGAAACTGGCGTGTTTAATAAAAAAACTTTTAATGTGGATGCGTTGTGTATGCAAACTACAATCGGTAACAGCCAAACGTTACTTGGTTTGGCAGATTTTTCAACACAGGCGACGAAGGCAGGTTTTGTCGGAGCGGGCGTGCCTTCTGCCTTGGCGAAACCATGGGCTGACGGTGATGGCGTCTACAGACCATCGGATGATGGCGTGCCATGTGACAGTCCTGTAATTTCCCGGCTATGTGCATCAGTAATGGTACAGCGAGAGATGGTCACAATGCCGATCATGCGTGGTATAGCCGATGCGTGTAGAAGGTACCGGCCTTTCGTCGGACAGCGGGTTGCTTTATCGCACGTCATGGTTCCAAACACGCTGCCCCTCATTTTGTCACTCTTACAGGGTGGCGCCCGTCTTGTTGTCTCAAATTGTTTTCCACCTGCGCTGAGTAAAGAAGTTCTGGCATTGTTAAGAACAGCGGGTGTGTCTGTAGAACTGAGTTATCCATTGGTGGCACAGGCGGCCGACTTTGTTCTTGATTGCGGTGGTTCACTTGCTGGCCAGCATAAAGCCAAGGGGGTTGTTGAGGTGACTCGTACGGGATATCACAAATACAAGTCTTATGCTGATGAAACAGTTATTGTTAATATTGATGACTCGTTGACCAAGTACATTGAAGATTTTTTTGGAACATCAACGGCGCTGATACGGGCCTTGAATTATTATCTAGGCAGCGCCAGAGAATATCTTGGTAGCAGAACAGTTGCTGTTGTCGGGTTTGGCAAGGTTGGTCGTGGCATAGCATCACAACTGAAACACAAGGCAAGACATGTGGTCGTTCTTGATGTGAGCGAAGAGGCAGTAAAAATAGCAAGGAGGCTCGGCTTTGAGGCTGTATTGATTTCAAAAGATGTTTTTTCAAACACAACGGGCTTGAAATCTGCGGACATTGTTATTTCATGCACGGGCCACAAAGGGGCAATAGGCGCGTCATTTGACAAGAAGGGAATTGAAAATAAGCTGTTAATTAACATGGGTGCCGAAGATGAGTTTGGCGATCAATATTCTTCATCCGAGATATTTCATTCTAAGGAAACGGCAATCAACTTTAACCTTAATCCTCCAACGGAAAACATGTACATTGATGCTATTTTGGCGGCCCAAATTGAAGGCCTTTATTATCTAATAAACCACAAACTGGCACCCGGCTTACATCTGCTGCCACGAAGTTCTGATCGTGCAATCGTCGACAGATTTTGCGGCATCCATCAGGTATCGTTTTCAACTTTACGCGATTATTTTGAGGGTATTGGATGAACAGAGCACAGGAGACAGCACAGAAAAAGCAGGTAGCCCTGTGATCATTGGCCATTCCAATATTTTAGACAGTCAGGTGTTTAAAAAAAGCAAGGTGTCAAAGCAAGGTGTCAAAGCAAGGTGTCAAAGCAAGGTGTCAAAGCAAGGTGTCAAAGCAAGGTGTCAAAGCAAGGTGTCAGGACTGGACATAGGACAATAACGCTCATTTTATTGTCCTATGTCCAGTCCTGACACCTTCCCCTTTGGCGAGAATCCAGCGCAAAACAACACAGACGCCTATTTCGGCTAGGGCCTTGTCCTTGGACCTTCTGATTCTGGCGGGCATGACGGCCGTGTTGTAATGGGTTGCCATGTCTTCGTAAGATCGATTGATAAGGGGTTCATAGAGATTTGGTTTTTGAACGCCGCTCTTTAAATTATCAGGGATCAGTAATTTTGTGACTCCCCCAAAAAACTCAAAGGCCCGTGTGTGTGATGCAATCCAGTCTGACGATGTCTGAGTCCATGTGGCTTCGGCATAGGTGTAACTGCTGGCACCCATGACAGCGACAAAGACCTGCGCTTCGCGGGTTTCACCTGTTTTTGAATTGATGAGAATCGGAATTGTCTGACCAGAATAATCGACAAAAAGTTTGTCACCCGCCAAATGAGTTTGCCTCATGGACAAACCCAGTTTTTTTTCCCACTCCTGATACAAACAACAAAAACGGTTGTAGGAATACCCTGCCTGCTCAGAATTTAAGGCCTGACGATATTCCTCCCAGAGCAGATAACGGGTGACGCCCTTTCTCTTGAGTTCTCGATACGTTTCTGCCCAATCCGGCACAACATACTCTTGTGTCAGCGGTCCGGCTGTTTTTTTGGGATACAATAAGCCGCTAAGGATCAAGTCATCAATCTCTGGTGACAGGGGCCACTTCAGGCCTGCTGATTCAAAACGAAACAGGTAATTCTGGACAGTAGCCCTTGATATTTTATGACAACGGGCAATCTGACGATTACTCAACTTTGACTCAAAATGGAGTCGAAAAATCTCTTTGGTTTTGTTCATGGGTAGTATTTCTTGGCTCATAAAAAGTTCTCCTTTATGTTAAACAGGAAAACTTCCTATCATGCCAAACTACCCACATTGCTTAAGTTGCTGGAATTAAAACTATAAAATAAAATTCCCGGCCATGTTGGCCACCCATTCCTGCATGATGGCCACCAATTCCCGGACACACCCTCAAGGTGGCCATCATGCTCGGGAATCAGTGGCCATCATGGGCGGGAATACTCAGCTAACCCTTGGCAGAAATGTTATCCAAATACACTGCCAGGCTGGCGGTTTGGACAAAGGGAGCAGTCCACCGGCCGTGGGCGGGGCTTTGGGGGGTTGGTTTTTGGGTCTGAGAAATCGCGTGGTCTCACCAATTGTGGTGTTTTTGTATCAAAGAACTTGAGATACGGTTGCTCCCAAAATTTTTCAAAAAAATTCAAAAAATAACGCAACAATAGCCCCAATATTTCGATAATAATCCATAAAGGGGTAACCCGTGGTCCTAGGCCATTCCAATATTTTAGACAGTCGGGTGTTTAAAAATTTGGAATGTTGTACAGGTTGAGCGTGCGTGATTTTTGCTGGTTTTTTTATAATTGTCTATGATTATTGAGAAAATATTTATTGATATTGTGGCATGTGTGTTGCAATGGTGCATGCGTATGTAGTTGGTGTTAATTTGAGACGTTGGTTCTTATGACAGACTGCTCACAAACTCTCCACCGAAATGAATTAACGTATTAAAAATGGCGGGGTAAATAGTAGTGGTTTTAGAATTTGAAAAATTTAAGTCCTATTACAAAGACATATTCCACCTAAAATCGATTGTATCATTGTTATATTGGGATCAACGAGTTTATTTACCAACCCGCTCTTTTGGACTTAGAAGCAATCAAATAAAAACCATAAAAACTATACTGCACTACAAGCTGACCGATCGTGACTACGGACTAATTCTATCAAGGCTATTTGACAAAATAAACCAAGAACAATGTGACACCACTGACAAATCAATGATCCTAAACGCCAAACGAGAATACGATAGATCCGTGCGTCTACCCATTGGATTTGTGCAACAAACAAGTGAACATTTTACTTCCTCGTACGCTGCATGGATTAATGCACGACAGCAGAACGACTTCAAAATAGTACTACCTTATCTAGAAAAGACTATAAGATTGAGCCAGCAACATGCAGAATACTTTCCAGAATTTAATCATCCCGTGGATTCTCTTATCGACGAGTGGGATTACGGTTTCACCAATGAAAATTTAAAACCAATTTTTAGTGATTTAAAAGAAAACCTTGTCCCTTTGGCAAGAAAAATTATAGAAATAAAAAGCAGAAAAGCAAATATAACACTGCCAAAATCTCGTATTCCCAGAAACAAACAAATTGATTTTACAACTCAATTAGCAAAAGATATGGGGTTCGATTTTGAGCGCGGCAGGATAGATACTACCACCCATCCATTCTGTACTGAAGCATCTGGCCTTGATACACGTATTGCAACTAATGTTGATGAAAACAATTTGTTTCGTTGTTTATTTGCCGGCATGCACGAAATTGGGCACGGCCTATATGAACAAGGAATAAATCTCAACTTGGAGAAAACACCATTACACAACTCACACTCGTTAGGGCTACACGAAAGCCAGTCGAGGCTTTGGGAGAACATTATTGGTCGTGGCCTTCCTTTTTGGGAGTTCTATTTTCCAATACTACAAAATTTTTTCTCACCCGTGTTCGATAAGTTTTCATTGGAAGACATTTATGATTCTGTTAATTTTGTTACCAATACGCCAATTAGAGTTACTGCTGATGAGGTTACATATAACCTGCATATAATTATTAGGAGAGAATTGGAGTGTTTGCTGTTGGAGGGGCATATCAATCCTAAAAATTTACCAGAGGCATGGAATGCTCTTTACAAGAAGTATCTGAACATCGAAATCAAAAACGACTTACAAGGTGTCTTGCAAGATGTCCATTGGTATAGCAATTTTATGGGTGGATTGTTTCAATCATACACTTTGGGCAATTTATTGTCTGTGCAAATTTATAATGCCATGTACAAATCCTTTGCAGACTTATCAAACACAATAAGGAAGGGTAATTTGAAAGATATCACACATTGGTTAACAAAAAATATTCATTCACACGGGGGCATATACAGCGTAGATGAGATATTACAAGAAGTGACTGGGGATAAATTGAAGACACAACCTTTAATAGATTATTTAAACGCAAAATATTTATAAACAATAACTTTTCAAAAAAGGAGAATGCATGTCTTTACAAATGAAAAAACTGGTAGCGTTACTTGTGAAAAACAATATTTACAGCATTGATGTAGCAAATGCATATGTATGCAAACTTACAACCGAGATGGTTGCGGACCTTCTAAAAACATTAGATGGTTTTACGCCCGGCGAGGTTGTGGGCTGTATGGCCCCAACTCAGATCTTACAATATGATTGAGTTGGTTTTATGGGTTTTTAAATCATTCAACCGCTCTTATAAACAACATACTCGTTTTTGCGTTGTGATAGCATTTTTTCAACCGCGCGAAATGGTGTGTCTGTGTTGCATGTTGGGTTGTTTACTGGGGGCCTTTCCATAATGAACGGCCCGTAAACAACCTAGACACCATTTGTATGAGCCTAGATCAACAAGTTCACATCATCCCTGGATACAAATGTAATATGTTTTGTCGTCATTGTGGTGTTGGTGCCTCACCTGACAACAAGAAAAGAGTCAGTGATAAAGAAACAAATCAGATCATAGCTGATATCAATATTCATAATCCAAAAAGAATACATTTTACAGGTGGAGAACCTACCCTGTATTTAGATGTGGTTAATTACATCTTAAAAAACACTAAAAGAATAAAAGGTGTTTATGTTAGTATTACAACAAACGGGCTGTTTATAAGAGACCGCACAATGAGTGATCTATTAGGCAAATTTTACAAGCTAAATCATGTTCAGCTCTCCTATGACTCTCACCACAAGCCCAAATTAAGCCATCAAGAAATTAGAAAGATTGCCCATTATTGCGTTAGAAATTCCATAAGCTTTAATATCAGCGTGGCAATTTCAGAACCGCAAGAAATAAAACTAGCCAAAGAAATTTCAAACAAAACAGGATGTGATGTTCTATGCGAAAAGGTGGTTGATTGTGGCAGGGCCCATGACAACAAACTCAGTTTTGAGTACCCTTTGTTTGATTCTGATGTGCTCAATCAGAAATGTCCCAACTTGCATCAGATTTGCTATCATCCGGGCAAAGGATACAGTATTTGTTGCAGTAATTTAGCCTTTAACAAAGACTTGCCTTACCTTTTTCACAAGGAAATACAAGATCATTTGAACAGTGAATTTTACAATAGAATAAAACAAAGAACGTTTGGCGAATTATTAAATGAAAGCAATATCAAAATCACACAACTGGGTCCAGCAGACTCACAGCCTTGCAACTTGTGTGAACGTATATTTTCTTCTTAGAAAGGTTGGATATTCATCATGTCCGCAACATCATGTCAAATAACACCTCTTGGCCAAAGTTATTCTTTCAACCCCATTCGCACCTTTGGTGCGCTAAAACAATCTATGATTGATGAGTTCTTCCGCCATCAGACAGCACGGGCAGAATATGTCTTAAAACCAGATGTGTATGAATCCACGGACATACAACACCTTAGAGATTCCATTGACCATGATCGTTATTTTACGCAACTAGGTTTCATTGCACACCGATCCGACATTAATCCAATCAGAACAGAAACAACAGGGGTTGTTGCACAAATACCGAACCAAACTGGTGGCACAGTTGAACTTTTCACAAATGCCGTAAAACGTAACTTTGTTATCCCTTGGCAAAAGTATTTAGGGGTGGGTCTATCAGAAGTCTTTATTGACTGCGTTGGTTCTACACTGGTTTTAGAACATTCTCTATGTTTTATGTATGACGGAAAACTCGTGGGACTCGCATACAGGTTTCCTAGTCATGACTGCATGGGAAGGGAGTTGCAGCAAGTTGGCTGGGTGTGGATTGATAAGACATTAAAACTGTCTTCAAGGAGAGAAATTCGCTCAATGATCTCTCAATGGTTGAGAGACAGTGATGCCACACTTTTTCAGGCAGGCATACATGTTTTCAACACACCGTCCTTGCGATTTTTTGAAGCACTTGGATTTACATTACAATTTGCACATATTCTCAAAAAATGACCCTCAAACAAATAACTAGAATAACGTGTCTGTACTTATCGTTGATCTTTTTTTTGTGCCGTTGCGGAGGTGGGGTAAATGATAGAACTTGGGATGCCATTACCCTGGGGTTTCCAAAACATATTGATCCATCAGTCGCTGCAGTTAATATGGGTTATTATATACTTAAGCAAACC
>JADGCS010000190.1 GCA_015228875.1 Deltaproteobacteria bacterium
AATATCATAATCTCGGCCCAGAGGTTTGAACAGTTCGAAAGGGACCTTGACCGTCTTGAGGGCGAGGTTGAGTCTTACGATCTCAAAGGCAAGAGCGGCCTTGACGAAGAATTTGTCAAGCTCGAACACGAAACCGAGATAGAAAAGGAACTCGCCCTGTTGAAAGAAAAGGCAGGGACACGCACCGTCACCTGACTCCGGTCTTGACAGCTTTACAGCGTTGTTGCAGAACGCTGTAAAGCATTTTTTTAGCGCCTTTGCGGGCGCATGCACATCAATTACTAATACAAAAGGAGCAAAAATGACGCAGGGAATTATTGCAGTGATGATTATCTTTACAATCTTTGTAGCCCCGCTGTGGGTGATTTTTCATTATGTTACAAAGTCACGAACATCCAAGATGCTCTCCAGGGAAGACGAGCAGCTGCTTGCGGATCTCTGGCAGATGGCCAAAAAAATGGAGGCACGCATTCAGTCACTCGAAACCATCTTGAATACCGAATCACCGGACTTGAGGAAAAAATCATGAATCCAACATCCATCAACCCCCACAGACTGTATAAAAACCCGCAGAGGGGCTTTATTGCTGGTGTGTGCGCGGGTCTCGCCGATTACTTTGACATCTCGCTGGCCATGGTGCGCATTATTTTTGTCCTGGGATTTTTTATCAGCGCCCCCGTTTTTTTGTTTGGTTACCTGATCCTCGCGCTAGCCCTTAAAAGAAGACCCTCGGCGGTCTTTGTTAACAACGAAGAAGAAACATTCTGGCGCTCTGTGAGCTTTACCCCAAGGGATACCTTTGTGGACTTAAGGCACAAGATAAGAACAATGGAGGCAAAACTCAGACGGATGGAGGATCACGTAACATCATCCGAATTTGAACTGGAGAGCAGGTACAAACGGGAGATGTAGACACGTCCGGCAGCGGTGATGCCGTACTCGAATCGCTTGATTGCGGCGTTGTCAATGTTTCAATAAAGGGAACAGGGGATGTGACGGCGGATGGTAAAACAAATGAGATCGCCATAAACACAGAGGGGACCGGTGATCTTGAATACGCGGGCAACCCGCGCGTCGTGACTTCAGATACCAACGGATTGGGAGATATAAGCCGCGCAGAGGAATAGCGAGACTTATAACCTCCGTTCTCAATCAAAAATACGGTATTGAAATATTAATTCTTCACCTTTGCGTAATAGTTTTACAGAGAATTGGTTGGTGTTTTTAATATATTGATAGACGGTAAACCCGTCCGCCATATTTATCGGTATGTCGTCGACGGAGATAACCACATCACCCCTTATGATCCCCATACAGTTAAAAAAGGAGTATCGGGCCACACTGAGGATCTTAAGTCCATGAAGTTTGCCGTCCTGAAAATTGGGAACAGCCCTGAGCTTTGTGTAAAGGTCCATCATGTTTTTTTCAAAATGTTCCACGCCATGTTTTTTACTGATGAAGTATGTATCACCTGCTTTGGCAAATGTTTCCGATCCATTGCAATTTTTTTTGTACTCAGCAGATGCGTATTCGTCAGCGACTGGTGCGTCCCCAGCGGTGGGCTTGCTTGCAGACGGGTAGCTTATCAACTTCGCATATTGCAGCTTGTTGCCGCTTATAAATTCAATCCTTTTGGTCGTTATTCTTGTGACCTTGATATCCGGAATATTGCTGGTTTCTGTGTCCACAAAATAGAAAAGGTTCCGTACGGCACATGGCCCGCGCTCTGTCGACTTTGAAATTCCTATGCATAAATGTCAGGTTAACTGCCGATTAAAAACGTGTGGTGACTTGGGACAAAGAGACTGCATAGGGCCTGTGGGGTACAGGGCACTTTTTTTACCTGAGACTTAAGCAGACCCCAAGGGGTTGATGGATTTGGTGATTGATGAAAGACGCGGCAGCCTCTTTGGGGGGTCGTGTGTGATCCAGAAAAGTCGGCAGGATCTGGTGATGCATCAGGTGGTCAAATCGGGGGCCCCATTTGCGAACGCCTGCCTGAGCCGTAAAGGAGCAGTGATTAAACATGTGCGTGGCCCCCATGGCGTGCATGTGAGGGTTGATCGAGTCGACGGCCTCGATAACGGACTCGGTGCATACTTCCGAATAACTGTGTCCCTTTGCAAGCAAGAGATCAACCTGTGCCATCATGATGCCGACATAGAGGCCGGCTGTTGCGGGGTGCAGAGGGATCTTGTCGTCAACACGCCAGTGCCTTGTTTGTTGTCCCACTTGCCAGACCCGTGATCCGTCTGCACGACAGAGCGGAAAATCCTTTTGCCTGTGACTGGCAAGAATCACAGAACGCAACTCGTTGCCACTGGAGACTTCGTCGTAGATCTCGAGCAGGAGTGCGTAAGCCGGGGCATAGGCCGCTGTGTACATTTTGATGAAGGTTTCTTTTTCGTTGGGTGTCAGTGATTCGTAAACAGCCGGGAGTCCGCTGCGAGAAATGAGTCTGCTTAAAGGGCCGGTGATAGAATCTGCGGTCAAGCGAAACGCAGTTTCTTCGGGCATGTTGTCGTGGGTTGTAAAATGGCGAAACAATGCCTCGACAATCCCGTAAACGGCCCCGAGGAGAATGGCCCTTTCTCCGAAAATATCACTCTTGTATTCAGCTGTGAGTGTTGTAAAAAAAGAAACCGGCGCGCCAAGTGCCACAGACCAGCCAATCGCCTGATCTGTCGCGCGTCCATCGCTATCCTGATGGACGGCAAAACTGGTATTAATGCCAACCCCGCATGTATGCTGGCCCTGCACGTAGAGCGTTCTGACGGCATCGCCCATCCCTTTGGGACAGACCCCGATGATATTGATATTGTCGGGCGGTTTGATGTTGTTGTTTGCAAAATATCCCAGCAGAAATCCGTGCGACAATCCCAGCGTGGATCCGGGTTTGAGGCTGCAAAAAATTTCCTCGTGGTGTTTGACCTGTGCAGCGTCCGAGATGAGAAGAAGGACCATGTCTGATTCTTTGATCGTCTTGTGCATTTCGCCAAGGGTGTTGGTCTCTTCGGTAAAATTGAGGGCACGTGCTTTATTGAGGGATGGGCTGTCTTTTCTTAACCCCACTTTTACAGTGACACCTGTATCTTTAAGGGAGTCCCTCAAGTTTTGCGCCTGTGCCTGCGCCTGTGAACCCCAGCCAATCACGCCGATCTGTTTAATGCCAGCGAAGGCTTTTTTAAGAAGGCAAGATTGATCCCGCCCCCCGCGGATGATTTGTTCTGTGGTATCAGCGAGCGTTATGGTCTCTGTTTTAAAAAACCTTGAATGAAATGAAAACGCCATGCCCTTTTCCTTTGCACAGGAGATAAACCTTGCCCGCGTATATATCTTAAATTAGAGATAAACACATGAAAAACGAAATATCAAAAAAACTTTTCGAAGAGGCAAAGCAACATATTCCGGGCGGGGTGAACAGCCCGGTCAGGGCCTATAAATCGGTGGGTGGCACCCCTCTTTTTATTGTCAGGGCAAAAGAGGCCTCTGTTTTCGATGCGGATGGCAGACAGTATATCGATTACATAGGTTCCTGGGGACCCGCGATATTAGGGCATGCCCCGCCCGAGATTTTAAACACACTTCATCAGGCCATGAAGAACGGATTGAGTTTTGGCGCCCCGACCCCCAAAGAAATAGAACTCGCCAGAAAGGGCAAAGAATTTTTTCCCTCTATCTATCTGGTCCGTTTTGTCAACTCTGGCACAGAGGCCACGATGTCGGCCATTCGCGTGGCACGCGGTTTTACGGGCAAAAGCAAGGTGATCAAATTTGACGGCTGTTATCACGGCCATTATCTACTTGTCACGGCCGGCTCTGGCGCGCAGACCTGCGGTATCCCTGACAGTCAGGGGGTCCCAGCAGCATTCACACAGCACCCATTGATTGCAAAATTTAACGATCTTGATTCTGTCAGACTGCTTCTCGAGGCCCATGCGGGTGATGTGGCGTGTCTTATTGTCGAACCAGTGATAGGCAACATGGGCTGTATCCCGCCCCAAGGCTCTTTTTTAAAGGGTTTGAGAGAGCTCTGCGATCGGCATAAGGTGGTTCTGATTTTTGATGAAGTCATGACCGGCTTTAGAGTGAGTATTGGCGGGGCTCAGAGGCTCTACAATATCAAACCCGACATGACCTGCCTTGGCAAAATCATCGGTGGCGGCCTGCCCGTCGGGGCCTACGGTGGCAGGAGAGAGATCATGGAATGTGTGGCGCCCTCAGGCCCGGTCTATCAGGCGGGGACCCTGTCCGGAAACCCTCTGGCCATGGCCGTTGGCTTAAAGACGCTGGAGCTGCTCCCAAAAGAAACTGTCTACTCCGCTCTGGAACAAAAAGGACAAGCCCTTGAGACGGGTCTTAAAGAATCCG
>JADGCS010000191.1 GCA_015228875.1 Deltaproteobacteria bacterium
TGCTTCCTCTGTCAACCGACTCGCTGCCGGCGTGCGACCAAACATGATTGCTACTGAGCTTAAAGGACCGCAATCAAATCAACGCCAAACAACGCAAAGGGCAGCCAGACATAGAACACATGCCTTCATGAGCAGAAGTGCGCATCCAGATGTAACGCATAGTTTTTCGGCCAGCGGGTTGGCATTTGCCAGTGGGGTCCTTGCCGCACCTTTCGCGCACGCGGATGGCCTTGCCGATGCTGCGGTTTCTGTTGGGAATGCCGTTGTAGATATGGGACTGGTTGTGGGTATCCTGTTTGCTGGTTTGATGATTCTTGATAATAAATATAACGGGCCAAAAAAAAACAAAGGGTGGATTTGCGGCGGTCAACAATCAACTTACAATATTCCGGGCGTCCTTGAGGAAGGTGTTTTTCCGCTCCCCGTCAAACGGGGCGACCTTTTGAGATTTAGAACAAAGATGGGGTATACATACGAGATTTATTATGATGGGTCTTGTGATGACTCTCTTTATTTTTATGATGCAGATGGGAGTCGTTATATCATCGCGAGAAATCACGTGATCATGGACAGTGTTGAAATTTTGGGACGATATCCGGCAGAGGGAGATCCCGTTGCCCTTTATTATCGCCCCAAAGAGTGTGAATATGGTCTTACCTTTGTAGGGGCAGAAGAAGACAGTTTGACCTTTAGGAACTCACAGGGACACGAGTTCACTTTTTCTCAATCAGAGATTTCTAACTTGGAGGCCGTATCACCCGTCCTTGGTCGCAGGATCAGGATTGCGAGTATACGCGGAAACTATCGCGAAGGGTATGTTGAACAAGAGACGATGACAACGTTTACAATAAGGCATCATGATGGTTCGTGGCAGACCCTTTCGAAATGCCAGATGGACTATCGCACGCTTCGTTATCTGGATTCAAAGCCGGTTGCGTCACGAGTCATGGAAGCTCTCTACCCACATGGACCAATGAATTCGCATGTTCGCCAAGGAAACGCAGGTGATTGTTATTTGCTTGCGGGGCTTCATGGGTTAAAACAGATTGTCTCGTTTGCTGAAGTTGTGAGGAAGCAGATCCAGAGAGGGCAGAAAAATGGCATAAAAGGTTACTGGGTGATTTTTGCAAAATATCCGGACAATGCGCAGTTTGTCTCTGATGAAGAACTTGCTCCAGAGAAACACGGATCGGATTTGGCAATACCAGAGAAAAAACTCATGGCAAAAGGAAATCTCGGTGACAATCTCATTGAGTGGGCTTACGGAAAACTTAGAAGAGAATTGACCACCAAGCGTACATATTTCGACGATATAGAGCTTCTTCACGGCGGTTATGGCCATCACTTTCTGGAGGATCTTACCGGTTGGAAACGTGCCGTCGTCTCTTCGGCAGAAGAAGAGGATTTTATTGCTCCCATAAGGGACAAACCAGAGAGTCACCGCCCCAAAATGACCGAAGCCTTTCACTGTGCCGGGGTGACGGGAAGCCTTGTCTTTGCAACGTCGCCGCATCGGGTTAAGAGCAGACTTAACCAGTGGCTCGTAGAGAAGGCAATCAACCCGTCCCGCCTGATATTGACCGCAAATACACCAATAATCGAAGGGGAAGAATATGTAGGCAGGGGAAACATGTTTAAAACCCGTCATGCCCATTCTATTGTTGATGTCGAGATAGATCCCCGAACGCGGGCTGTTAAAACAGTAACGGTTGCTGACCCGCATGATACAAGCAGGCCCCGCAGGTTGACCATGGATGAATTTGAATGGACATTTACCCAGGTCACAATTAATCTGGTTAACGTCCCCGCAGACTAATTTGTTTGTGTAATTTGTTTGTGGTGTTTTTTTTATTTAAAAAGTGCCTTGAATTTCTCCACACGTTTTCTTACCAAGGCCTTGTCGTTCAGGCTGCCCCGCATCCCGATATTTTGCCAGATCGCCTCGGCGTTGTCTGCGCCAAATTGTCGGACAAGCGGGCCTGTCGCAGCGACACCCTGATTGTAGGCAAGATAGATAAGATCGATAGAACTTGTACCGACAGCGGCACGGCAAAGTGTGTAATATTTTGCGGCCAAGCGCGCTCCCATCTCGGGCGCTAAAATCCGACCATGATCATAATAGATCATGTATGCCAGCTCCATCGCACGCGCTCCGGCATACCCCATATTGCGCACCAGCACATCGTGGATCGATGTCAGATTGAGTTGCCCCAACCCCTTAAAACTTTCGCGGTTAACGGCACTGGGGCTGTAGTCACTCTCCACTCCAATGAGGACAAATAAATCATCCGGCGGAATACCTTCAATAACAGCCGCGCGGTAAACGGCGGCGATTGTTTTTACATCAACGTGTGGCAATATTGCCCTGTACCTCTCTACAGCTGCAGCATCAGCTGTGCCCAAATCCATGAGTCCATCCAACTCGGTTGTTGCAGGAAAATCGATATCAAAGATGCGGTCGATGATTCTCCCACGCACAATAATGTGTTCACTTTTTTCGTCAAAGTCCTGCGGATCATAATCGATGCCTCTGGTATGGAGAAATTGAAGAAAGAGTTTTTTTGTGTGCACCCCAAAGCGTCCTGAAAACTGGGTCTGCAGGTTGGGCACTATCCCTTTTTTGTACAAATACCAACTCATCCGGCATTGCAAATCGTTGAGAAAATCATCCTGCGGAATCCCGAGATAATTTTGTTCGGTTGCCCATGTGTACGTGCGATCGCGATGGCCTGCACGCGCAAGAAAGTGGTTTTGCAGCGAAGCGGCTCTGGCAGACTCCGTCCATGGCACTCTACCACCGTTATGCGCAGCATTGCCAGACCGCTCGTCCTTCACACCGCTCGCCTGTCTGTCCGATACCGCTAGATCCCACTCACGATCTGCGGTACACTCCGAATTTTTCCCAATGCACAACATATATTTTTTCCACATCAGACACTATAATAAAAAAACACACTGCTTTGGAGATTGCGTAAAAGAACGCCCAGCTCGGCTCGCCCTTATGCGTATATGCTTATTATCGAGCCGTTTTCTCAAACGTTGCCTCTGTTTTTTAGCCTGAATTCCGCATGCCAAACTTTGTCGCAACCCGCAGACCTTGACAAATTGTAGCGTTGCCGGAAACGCAGGGGACCCATTAAGGTTTTAATTTGGTGGGGGCCCGACTGCTTGCAGTTGGGGGGTCCTCACAAAATTAAAACCTTAATGGGTCTGCGTTGGAGGCTTAGCTACAATTTGTCAAGGTCGGAGGGTTGCGGAATTTTGGTTTAGCAAAAAAACAAAAAAACGGTGCCACATACCCATCGCCATCACAGTCTCAAAAATAAAAAAACGGTGCAAAAAACGGTGCCACATACCTATCACCATCACAGTCTCAAAAATGAGACTCAGGCGAGACTTTAAGTGAGACTTTTAAAATAAATTTCTTCTTAGAAATTCTACTCACCTAATATCACAGCATTTTTTATTTTTATTTTTTGGCATCCTTATTGCTTATCTGTGTGATATGCCCCGAATCAACAGATCAAACATTTTGGCAGATGACATGCTCTATCACGTTCGCATCCAGATCAATAACAGCGAATTTAAATTTTTAAAGACCAGACACTTTGAACTTTGGCAAAATATTGCCACACTATATCTAAAAAAATATCCCACCATTAAGCTCAACGACTATATCTGGATGAACAGCCACGCACACATGATCATACATGCAATAAAGGGCGACGATCTGCCCAGGTTTTTGCACGATCTGTGCTGGAGATTTGCCTTTGAATACAACAAGCTCGAAAAACGAAAGGGGCATTTTTTTCAAAATCGTTATTGTGCCTCGATGATCACATCCGATAAACAGGCCATTATGTGCCAGAGATATATTTATAGAAACCAGTTAAAAGCTGGTATGGTAAAAAAAATAAAAGACACTCAGTGGTCGAGTTATCACCACTATGCCTATGGTGAAAAAAATGATTTGATCACACCGCTTTATGTTTTTGAAATCCACGGAAAAAAAACAGAAGACCGACGGTTGAATTTCAGGGTTTTTGTTAAAACCATGATGCCGCACGAAGAAGCCCTGTGGCGCGCCAAACTCAAGCATCCCTTTTTAAAAACCACCAAACAGATTGAAAAAAATTATCTTTCAATCACCGGCAAAAGTTAAAAGTCATGGATAGTAATATTCAATTTTTTTGTTTTTAACAAAATTGAGGCTGTGAGTTGTTGGATTTATCCGTAAAATTCTCAAAACAAAAAAATTCGACCTAAAATATTTTTTTTCTCAATTTTTTAACAAAAATAATGTGGTTTTAATATTTCACCAGTCAAAAATTAAATTGTGGCCATTGGGTATGTGGCACGGTTTTTTTCA
>JADGCS010000192.1 GCA_015228875.1 Deltaproteobacteria bacterium
ACATGTACATCAAAATCACCATTTTAAAACTGGTGAACAAACAGCAGGTCGAGCAATTGCCTTAAACGAGCACCAGTCCTGTGTTTGCTCTGATTTTTGTGGTTTTGAGTCGCGGAATCAAGGTTTTGCGAAGACAGGAAGAGCAACAAATGGAAGAGCAAGGGAGAGAAGAACGAAGAAGCGAACTTGAAAGAAGTGACTGGGAAAGGGAAAGGGAAAGGGAAAGGGGGCGAAGGCTCATCATGTTCTGAAGCTGCGGGCGGTAACAATGTGTATTCACCAAGGTGACGCCGCACCTTTTAATCCCCGGACCGCGGATTAAAACCTCCCAAGATGGGGGCCTTGTTACAACCTTGTTTAAATTCCTCGAGCTGTGCTTGTGTTGCCCCCTCTTTTTCAAGAACCGACAAGGCCTGATAAAGCATGAAACTGTATTCTGTCTCCGACCAGGGGTAACCCTTGTTGCGGGCGACACCTCTTATGGCCCCATCGATGGTTGCCTGCGGCAGCGGTTTGATAGTATTGGCGGTTTTAACAGAACCCTCGGCCACAAGTTGGGAGGCAACAAGACTCACATCGGTGCCTTCTGGTGCTTCGAGGCGATAGATGTCTGGATGGCCAATCGCAACAACCCGGAGGTTGTATTTATTAAGGAGTGTGGTGATGTCATCGGGATTAAAAGAGTGTTCAAACGTCACGACAATCTGCCTCGCCTCGTTGAGGTCCTGTGTCTTTGGTATTGTATATCGAACCAGCGGGCTCTTTGAGAGTTCTTGTTCTACTGGACGGGCAGCCACGCTGGTTTTTCCAACAGTAGTTTCCCGACTATTTGGATGAACCAAAGTGAGACCCATTTTTTTCAAGAGGCGCCGGATGTGTTGTCTTGCAACAGTAACGGAAGCGTTGTTTCTTGGATCATGGACCGTGGATTTAAAGACCACCGTTACCTGCTGATCCTCGGGTATGCTGGGCGCTGGACCAGTGGACTTTACCCTGGCCAGATTGACAATGTCCAGTTGCGCAAGTGTTGCGGCCAGGGCCTGCGGGTCTGTGGTGCCTGTGACCGCAACAAGGTAAGAATGACTAAATCCCCAGTCCCGTAAATCGCGCAGTCCGTATTGTTCGAAGATCCCTTCGATATCAGCGGGTGTGAGCTTTCTGTGGTGCAGGATGCCTTCGGGGGAGAGAAAAAATCCTTGTTCGTTAAAGTGAATCTCCAACTGCCTGTCTTCGGGGGCGCCGGGGATACCCTTATTACCAAGCTTTGCGGCCGGTCTATCCTTGTTTATGGTGGCTGTGAATTTCCCGAGATGCCTGTCTCCCTGTGACCACTCCACCTCAAAATTAATGATACCTTGTTGAGTTTGTTTGCGGTGGTTTTTTTGACGGAGAGTGTGGGGACAACGGGGCTTTTTAAATCAATCCCCATTTTTTGGACCTGATCGTACCAGCCTTTTTTGTGGCGTGTGATACTGCCCTCAAATAACTCGCGGTCCGCTGCATTAATTGATGCATCAAATGTAATATGGGGGAATGCCCTTTCCCCCCGTTTGGTCACCATCGCCCAAGGCTGTCGAGTGCCTGTTGCAACTGTTTGCAGACGTGTGGTGCGGATAAAACGGGATGCCTCGGGAGCCACTTGCTGGACAAGCCCTGCATAGAATGCTTGGGATGGGATTTTTGATAAATCTTTTCGTGTTGCACTCCCTGTTATAAAGCGGTTGAGACCCCGCCTTAAGACGTTGCTCATTTCTCCTGGCAGGGTGTGTGACCTGAGGATCAACGGACTGAGTGCTGCGAGGATCATGAGTTTTTTTGTTGCCGATTCTGCAAGATCAAAGTTGATAAAAAAATCATCCGGCACACAACCATTTTTTAAAACAAAGGGATGGGCAAGGACATCAAGCATCGTCTCTTCTGTGAGGGGTGTACGCCCCTTTGAAAAGACGGTTTGCAAAAATTGGTAAAAATGCCCTGGCTCAAGTCCTGGCTGCTGATTTGCGTTAGAGCCTATTCGAAAACCTCCTTTATGTCATGATGTTGATTAATATTAGTGTCGCGGAGCGACAAGGGTACACTAGCCGTAGGCTTTAGCCTACGGATTCAATATTGTTGAGGATGGGCACCCTGAAAGGGTGCAGGAGGTTTCAAGACCATAAATATTTTTCGTTGTATTCAATTTTTTGCTTTTTTAGAAAATCAATAAACTCTTCCTGAAATGTTTTTTTTCTGTGATGTTCCTGCTGGTTAGCAATGTAGGAGAAGACAGCATCTTTCTGTGATTGACTGACAGAAAAAGCCCCAAAACCATCTTGCCACGAAAAACGTCTTGGTGTGATGCGATTTTCGTTGTTCCAATGTGATGTGTTACCTTTGACGCGTTTCATCAACTCGGATACTGACAAATCCGCCTTGATTTTGATCAACAAATGAACATGATCGGACATTCCTCCGATCCCCAGCAAGACACACTTTTCACCGCGAATAACGCCACTCATATATTCATAAACCCTATGTTGGATTGAATCAGAGATCATGGGTTCGCGATTTTTTGTGCTAAAGACAATGTGTGTCTGAAGGTTCGTTAGCGTGCTTCCCTTTTTTTTTACCTCATTGTAATGGATTTTTTTAAACAGACTCTTTTTTCTTTATCTTTTTTTTAATCTTTCCCAGTCGTTTCATACGCAGACAGTCCATCGAAACAATTGTCCATTCAACGGTTTCTCCCTTCACAAAATTTAGTGCTTCAGCCAGAGCGTTGGGAAAATTTACATACCATTGTTTGCCCTTTTGCCTGCTAATCAATTGAACCTTTGTTGGATAACCCATGTCATTCTCCTTGTTGATCTACGGATATCCGTAGATTATTATTGGACGGCGTTTTTGTCAAGAAAAAGAAAAGTTTCTTCATTTTGCCTGCGCACTAATCACATGGCGGGCGGCAGGGATCTTTGATTAAACAGCATCGTCAACATAACCAACAATTCTATCACCAAAAACACATTGTTCAAAACCTGCAACAACAATCTCCCTGCACCCTTTCAGGGTGCAAATCACTTTCCTGCAATAAACCGTAGGCTGAAGCCTACGGCTAGGCTCCTGTGTCGCATCCGCGACACCGCGAATATCAAGGTTTAGAGACCGTTAAAATCTTATGATAAAAGGTTTTCGAATAAGCTCTAAGTACCTCGATTCATAAATATGGCAACATATTTATTCACTCGGCACTCAGTACTGAGTGAGCAAAAATTTAATTCAATGGTAATCAAATTACGTTACCGTATTTGCGAATCGAAGTACTAAGTGATGTGATTTTCTTTAAAATCGAGAATCAATGCTTTATTTAAGGCCTTGGCGATTTTTTGCAGAATGCTGAGCGAATGGCCTTCGTAATCGGCATCTTCGAGACGCGAAATAACAGATTGTCTGGTTCCGATGAGTGATGCCAGTTGAGATTGTGTTATTCCCGCTTTTTCCCGTGCCTGACGTATCAGACAAGCGATTTGGAAGTTGAATTTTTCTTCTTCGTAGGCTCTTTTGAGGGATTTTCTTTTGTTCATGCGATGCTTTAGTATTTCAACAGCATTTTTTGTTTTCATGTTACGCTCCTTCGTAAACATAGAGATGAGGATTTGATTCACACAGAATTTTATTTTTTATGGCACGCTCTATTTCTCTTGGAGGCACGACATCTTCCTTGGTCAGGCCGTGTGACAAGATGACAGCCGAGCGACCACGAAAAAAGTACAAGATTCGATAGTTGACCGATTGATGCTTCCACCGAAGCTCATAGATCCCATCTCGCAGATAAGCGGCATGTGGTCTGCGCATTTCATGTCCATATTGGGCCAATTCTTCGATGCGAACCAATGCTTTGGCTTCAATTATGTCAGGCAGTCTGTCCAGCCATTGCAACACGGGGACCATCCCCCTTTCATCTTTAAAGAATACGACACTTGTTTTGGGCATGTTGTATTATATCAATTTTGTGATATCTGGTTCAATCACATTTTTTTCGTGGTTGATGATCCTAAAGTGTGGAGTTGAACCGCGCTTAGCGACAGGAGATACCGTAGACACAAGGTGTCAGGAGTGAACATAGTACGACAAATACAGCTTGAGCGTTATTGTCCTATCTATGCCGCTCACATAAAAGGGACCCTTTATACTCAGATAAAAGGGACCTTTCAAACCCGGCCCCTTACACAGCATGTTGTTAGGTTTTAGTAATGACTAAAATTTACAGTTCTCTGAGAGCCATT
>JADGCS010000193.1 GCA_015228875.1 Deltaproteobacteria bacterium
GTTATTGGTAGTTCGTAGTTCGTAATTGGGAGGAGGGGGGATCAGCCCTTCGGGCTGATGGTTTTTGGTGGTTCGTTATTCGTAGTTGGTGGCAACAAAGGTTTGTTGGTTGGCGGTTGCTGGCTCGGGGCTGTGGGCTCTGGGCTTGGTGGAATGGCGGTTGGTGGTTGACCGGTGATGGTTGATGGCAAAGGATTTGCGGCTGATGGTTGAGGACTGGGGGCTGCCCCATTTTCCCACGCAATATTTTTCCACACGCCCGATTTTTTTCTCTCGGAATAACCAAAAGTCAAAACAATATCTGGCACGGGTTTGGGTTGATCAAACGTGCCCGTAAAAGGCCGGCTGGTTTTAACCTGCCCCTCCGAAAGGTACTCGACCTGAATCACAAAGACCCCGCGGTGCCACGCCTGAAACTGTGACTTTTTTTTCTGCTCGGCCTCGACAGGACCAAACTCGGTCGCTTTTTCGATATTGTTTTTGCTTAAGGCCACACAGCGCACCTTTGTAATCTTGTACATTGAGTTGTTAACAATGGTGATCACCTCATTAAAGGTATCAGGCTGTGATGATGTGTCGGTCTGATCGACAGAAAAGCCTGGAACAGAGTCCTGCGCGACAGCACTGCCATGCAGACAAAAAATAAAGCAGACAAGAACGCAGGTGACCCACCCGCGGATGAAGCGACTGGATTTGTTAATCTTGCAGGGAGTGTGGGCGCACCCCACTGATCTTGATACCCCCGAACACGAATGTATGAGTGTGAGCAAATAACACATGGTGATGACAGGCAACCGCCAGCGAACCTGTGTCTTCTCATATCTCTCGAATCATTTCAAATAAAAGAAGGAGAAAGTGTGATTATTTTTTTAGTCTCACAAGTCGCCTTAAAGGTTCCTTGTAGCGGGGATAGAGATCATATGCCCTCTGGTAAAGGGCCAGCGCGTCTTCGATCCTTCCCTGTTTCTCGGCAATGAGACCCAGCAGATAATAAGTGTGACCTTTTGTATCGGGGTCAGGACCCGTTTTTAAGTATTCTTCGAGGTGCATTTTGGCCCTGCCCAAATCTTTTCCCTCAAGTGTCAATGCGCGCCCCATAAAATATTTTGTGATGACGTGTTCGGGGTGTGTTTTTTCCATTGACTCTAAAGTCTGCATGGCCCTCTGATACTCCTGTGATTTGATCAAGAACGCTGCAAACATTATTTTGACGACCATGCCATTTGGAAACTTTTTGAGCATCTTTGGAAAAATCCTTTCGGCAATGTCCTTTCTGTTTGTGTCAAGAGCAATGAGTCCCAGCGAAAAATCCGCGAGATTTCTGGCAAAGACGCCCCTTAAGCTCACCTTATAAATAGTCTGCAGGGACTCCTCTCGCCTGTCTTTTAAAAAGGGGACAAACGCAAGTTTTGTCTCTATAAACTGGCTTTTAAAAAAATCATAGAGCGCCGGGCCAAGCTCAACGTCAATATTATCAGGGTCCTTCTTTTTGGCAGTCTCAAGGATGATCAGAGACCTCCCTGCATGATGAATGGCCTTGAGTGTCTTGTCTTTTTTAAGATAATAAAAACTGCGCATCGCCTCGCTTGCACCACAGAGCATCAGATGCCACACATCGGTATTGGGATCAGGAACAATCTTGTCACAAATGATCCCGTTAATCTCAGACTCTCTGAAAAATTCGGCCTCGCGTGAAAACTTAAGATCCTCCGACATAACCATTTGAATAATCGTCATCCTGACCAGTGTGGGCAGCGGAGAGTAGGGATCAAGTTTTAATCCCTCAAGAATCTTTGTTGCCCTGGTGTACTCGCCATTAAAAATGGCCTCCTGGATCACAATGGCCTGCCTGTGTTCCTCGGTTGTAACGGGAAGGGCAAAAACAAATGTTGGAAAAAACACGCACAGAATAAGGCAAGTGACTAACCTGACCCTGACGCTGTTGACCACTTTGATGATGCGGATGATGCACCCGCGTTCAATCTGGTATGAAATTTCTGTGTATAAAAATAACAAGACCCTCATTGCCATAACCCTCATAAAGCGGAAAACACTACGCGGGCGGACACCATGCAAAAATTGATGCCGAAACGCGTAGAAAAAACCTTCCAAGGTTCTATTATACATGATTTTTGGAATGGGTGTGAGCCGTAACCGTGGCGCAGTGGGTCAAAGGGCTCAAGATTTTCAAACTTCCGGAGAAACAGGGGCTTTCCCGACAGACACTATATAATGTATCGCTGGCTTTCCAGATCCTCTGCTGCATCATTGTTTAACAGCATGGTTCTTTGTTTCATGCCGAGCGTGATGTCGTCTTCCTTCCAAAGACTCACAATGTTGGCGTACTCTGGATAAACCTCAAACAACAGATGCATGATTTTATCCCTCACTGTCTCATCAAGACCCTGCATAAGTAGAAAACCAATCAACCCCGTAGAGTCTCCCATGTGGTCATCATTCTCGCTGAAATTTCTTGCCACGTCATCAATAAACACCTTAAGACAATCCTTGACAGCCCTTTGCACAAGCTCATCATAATAATTGTTTCCGTTCAGTGTTTTTCCCTTTTGATTGGAAGAGACAAAGCCCCTGAGGATCATGGTTCTCACCAAGGGGGGCAGACCCTTCCATATGGTGTATGCCTCGTCATAAAACAGGGTTTCCGCACGAAGATTTTCGCTCTCGTTACGGCCTTCAATGGGTACAAAAACAAACAGGGGGATCATCTCCATGGCCTCCTGACATATTGCCTTTATCAACTTGTGAAGCTTGGTCTGCCTGTTTGGTTCGCTCACCTTGTGCTGTGGTCCATGACTTCTGGCCGCCTCTATTTCTAACAAGACCTGTGAAATTATTTTATTATCATTTGATGATTGCTGTCTGTTCATGGTGTCCCCCTCTTTGATGCTTTAAAAAATCGCACTTCCCTTACAAAATGATAAAGCAATCGGTGTACCAAACTTTCGGTTTTATTAACTTGTTGATAACAGCGGGATTATTTTTGTGTTGGGCGATCAAACCCGCGGGAGTGTCGTTTTTTTAGGGGTGTGTTGTCGTCATAAGGGTACTATCAAACTCATTTATTGATAAACATCTGTGATCTCAGAGTATTAGCAAGTGAATACGCTGCTTTTTCTGGTTGTTTTGCGAAATGACTGGGGGGTTTTGTCACCACCCTGCAATTTAAAATAGCTTGAGTTCATGCTCGCTTTAGGTAAATAGCGCGCCAGTGTTTAAGGGAATTTGCTTTATCTTAATTTAAGAGGAACTTACTTATGAAAACTATTCTTTTCTTTTTTTGTTTGGTCAATCTGATCGGTTTTTGCCTTGTCGCGAACGCAGAAACAGAGTCGTTTGCCGAGCTTCAAACCGTGTTTGACCAGAGTATAGACCGCTGTCGCACGTTGCCTCAAAATGTATTGCCACTCTATATTCAATCGGTTGAATGGAATTCACCCGACCGTGCTGTGGGCGTGATTAAAGCAAAAGATACAAATGCTCAGGTGCGATTAAACGGACGGCTTGAGGATATTTTTAAGGACTCGCTTAAAAACGCCTTTTCAAAGTGCGGCTTTAAACTCAGCGAGTCGAGCAGTAACGCCGTTGTGATCAAGGCCTCGATCAAGGATTTTTATGTCAAGGCAGCCAATGACGGACTGGTCGGCAAATCAACGGGTAGCGTTGACCTGACGCTCACCTACACAAAGGCCAACGCCGAACAATACGCAACATCGCAACATTCGTTTGAGACAGAATACAAGGCAGGCCCATCACGCAAACTCAAGCGTCTCGAAAAAATTCTTAATCAACTGCTTGTGGATGTCATCAACGATGTCGCGTTTTCGGAGACCGTTTATCGGCAGATTGAGCGAATGTCGAAAGATTGAGCGTCTGTCTAAGAATCCGTAGCTTGTGTTTATGAGCCCTTCCGCCTTCAGCAAGGCTGTGGCGTACAAGTCCCCTTTTCTTCACCTTGGAACAATCACTTGCTATTGAATTGTGTTGCCAATATGCTGGCCCACCGGAGGTTTTATGCAGATTGGAATCATTGGATTGGGACGCATGGGCATGAATATGTCACGGCGATTGCAAAGTGGTGGTCACGAGGTTGTTGTCTTTGACCGGTTGGAAGATAACGTAAAACTCCTCGTGCATGAAGGTGCCATTGGTGCCTTTTCGATTGATGAGCTGGTGGCGCAAACC
>JADGCS010000194.1 GCA_015228875.1 Deltaproteobacteria bacterium
CGTGGTTACCACTTACACAATCTTTATATCCCTGCCTGTATGTTGCCAATAATGGACAGGCCGACAGGCTCTACTGCCCTGAGTATCAAAGTCCGGCCACAACACCCGAGCGGTATGTTGATTACGCCCACGCCTTTGAAATTAATTCTGCAGGGACAACAACCGCTGTTCAATCGGTTGATCTTAACGGAGATGACCAGGCAGATTTGATAACAGTTATGGATGGAAGCATCAGGATTTTTATTAATACAAGTAATGCACTGAATATGTGTGAACCATTAAACACATCTCAGCGCTGAATATAAAAAAGAGAACTATGATGAAAACAAAACTTAATAAAACAACTCTGGTTTTTTTGGGCACCTTCTTCTTTTTTTTAATCTACAGTCATCTGGACTTTGCTGTAGCGGCCTCTGACGAAACCGTCTCTTCGGGGAGGGGCCCCGGATATCTGGTGTCGGGTGGAGACGGCGGCGGGGACGGCAATGACAGTGGTCAAAGTGTGCAGGCTGATGAATTTACAGGTGCCGCGACGTACAGCGTTGGCATCCCTGTCCCGCCAGCCCGCGGTGCCATTGAACCACAGATTAATCTTAATTATAACAGTTATCAAAAAGACCCCAACTCATGGGTTGGCTATGGCTGGGCACTGGATGCGGGTTATATTGAACGCACCCCCAATTATGGTGTGGTTGATTATTACAAGGGTAATAGTTTTCAGGTTAAGTTATTGGGTCAATCTGAAACACTTAAGATCAAACAATATAACATAAACGCCAGTGAAAAATATGATATCACTACAGCGTCCAGTGTTATTGTTGACGAATATCAGGCAAAGATCGAGTCGTCTTTTAATATCTACCTTCATTTTGTTGATCACAGCGAACCCTCTCACATCAAGGATCGGGGGTGGGTTGTTATTGATAAGGGGGGAACACGTTATTATTTTGGCACCGAGTCTGTAAGCCGCGAACAAGGCACACGTTGTGTTGTAGAAGAAAGTGAGGATGACTCGACTGATGGAGAATCCGACGACACAGCCTGCAACATACAGCAGTGGGTTGCCAAATGGTTTTTAGATCGGGTGGTCGATGCCAACGAAAACACCTTAAGCCTGTCTTATAACGCCTCTAAAAGACTTGCTTCTCTCGCGTACGAAGATATCAATGTCTTTTTTAATGAACAGGAAAGTGCCTCTGACACTTACAAATACAGCCCCAGCCCTCGCGAGGGTTTTTTACCACGCAATAAGATGGTTAGCGTCCTTGATAATATCCTCATTAAAAAGGCCGCTGATCGAATTTTAAAAATACAGTTTGAATACACGACTTCTGCAAATAATGGGTTTCGTCTTTTAAAAAAGATCACGCAGTATGGCAAGACTGATGAAACATCTCTCCCCCCTACAGAATTTACCTATCATGGACAGGCAGACCTCCAGTGGCCCACAACCAGTTACAACTATCAGGCATCAACATGCCGTCCGGGCAGTTCAGAACATTATAATAATGGTTTTATTAATTACTACACCCAATTTGCCGACATGAACGGTGATGGGCTTTTGGATCAGTTGGTGGCCTACCCTTCAGAGGCCAACCTGTTTGTCTATTACAACGACGGTAATAACTTTGTTTATAGTGCCGCAAAATCCGCGTGGGCTGACCCCCTTTCTCACACCTGTTCAGTAGGTGACTCCTCGTGCCGCGGCAGAGTCAATATCTACAAAACGGCTGGGGGTAAAGAAAGACAATCCGGTTATTTAATGGACATCAACGGAGACGGGCTTGCAGACCGCGTGGTTTCAAACATATGTGACGGCTGTGCTGATTCCTCAAGACAATCAGATCTTGTCATATTTTTTAACAGAGGAACAAGATGGGAAACGCCAGGGGTAAACTGGCGAGACCCTTACATAGGCTCCAATCCTGGAACATCGGACGATGAACATTTTTTTATGGACATGAACGGCGACGGCCTTGTGGACCGTGTGGTTCGTGACACCGAAGATCACGGCTACAAGGTCTATTTTAATACCGGCGCCGGCTTTGCAAACGAAGCAGTCATCTGGAAAGACCCTGTCTACGACCTTGATCCAGACAGTGATGCCATTGGCAAACTCTCGGCCAGCCGTGACAGCGGTGAAAAAACATACAGCCTCATCAGAGACTTTAATGGCGACGGCCTCCCCGATCGTGTTTTTGCAACCAAGATCGATCTTGAAAGAGGCTCTATCAGTACAACCGAAGGTGATACAGGTTTTGTGATCTTTCTTAACCGCAACGGATTAAAATGGTCTGCCCCTGTCCGGCTGGACGGGACGGCATTGGGCTTTGATGACATCAATGTCCTCGCCGTTAAAGATCCGGCAACAGAAGATCCTGGTTACAACACCAAAAGACAGGAGTGGATGGATTTTAACGGCGACGGGTTTTTGGATCGTGTGATCGGCAAGCCCGATGATAAAAAGTTTGAGGTCTATTTTTACAGGGGAATGAGCACCACAACCCACGGGATAGTCTTGAGCGACGCGCATGATATGCATGACCCCGTAGAAGACTACGACCCAGATGATTTTTCTGGTACAGGTCAAGTCTATAACGCCCACACACCTGATAGTGATGATGAGATTGCAAGAAGTGGCTCTTGGAGCACACACACCATGACCATCGATTTAAACGGTGATGGTTACCCGGACCGCGTCTCTATTGATCCCCCTGTCAGAAATTTTACCGAGAATAATAAAACTTACAAATTTTATCCCATGCGTGTGAACGCCGTAGCGTTTTCTGACAACCCCACACGTTGGGTCAATCAGCTGGTTACCCAGCCTGTAAATACCCTCAAAGAGGTGCGTGATCACAAGGGACTGCGCTCTGTCCTGGAATACACGCCCACCTCATGGCCCAGAAGTCTTACGGCTACCTCTGCTGGAATTCCCAACTCAAATATTCTTTTGCCCTTTAATCTTTATGTTGTGCATCATCTCTACTTTAACGACTATTCTGAGCCTGTCACAGCAACCACCGTTGAGACCACAAGACATCCAAAGATGCGCTGGGTCACATACGATTATTCGGGTGGAAGTTTTTTGGTGCGTTATGCCCAAAAGTCAACAACCAACCTCGATGAAGATGGGCTTAAAAAATCTCATATTGCCGAGTTTAACGGTTTTCAAAAGGTCACAAAAAAGACCTTTAAAACAAGCGATGAAGACTGGGACGATATAGAAACAATCACGTTTTTTCATCAGGCAAAGAGTGATTTTATACGGTCGGGTTATGCTGATTTGTCATCATCGCTCAGATCTGCATTTGCCCATTACACGCTCTCTGGCAAGCCCGCAGTAACTCAAATCAAGGTCAATGGTCTTTTAAAAGTATTCGAAGAAAGTCAATATGACATTAATAGTCTCTCGTCAGATGAATATTTTCAATGCACCGGTGTGTGTTACCCAAAACCCAAATCACAAACCAAAATGGTGTATGAAAACTCGTCTGCCACGCCACGAGTCACAATCGCAGAAACAGAGTTTGATTCACTCGGCAACATGACCAAAGAAATATATAAAGACAAAGACGGGAATGTCATGCTTACCAAAGAAACGGTTTACAAAGACAAAGAGGCGTTTGCCAAAAAACTTCAAATCCGGGACAGGCCCGAACAGCAGATCAAAAAGACCGCAGGAGAATCTGACCCCGCTCTATTAAAAAAAGGGTTTGTTTACGACACGCGGGGCAACCCCATCGAAGAACAAAGCTATCAGGACGCCACACACTACCTCTCGCTCAAACGAGTTTATAACCCTGATGGGACTGTTAAATCAGAAACGGGCGCCGACAATGTGACAAAAAAATTTACATACGACAGTGACGGCCTGTTTCCTGTCAGCGAAAAGGTTGCCTCTCCCTCGGGTTCAGATTTGACAGTGACCCGCGGTTTTAACCGGCTCAGCGGCCAGTCAAACTCAGAGACCCTCAATTCGGGGATCTCCACAACACAGACCCATGACGACTTTGCACGTCCCTTGGACACATATCTCATTGATGCCTCTGGTACACGGCGTACACTGATGAAGTCCTACCAGTATGATTATATCAACGTCACCATTAACGACATGCCGGTTGTCCTGCTTAAAACCCAAGCGTTTGAACCCGTTGATGGTTATAGTGATACCGATACAACACCCAAGG
>JADGCS010000195.1 GCA_015228875.1 Deltaproteobacteria bacterium
TCAGCGTACTCATCCAGGGCCTCGTTGATTGCGGTGCTGACCGGTGAGGACGCACTAAAATTAACACAGTACCCCGAAGAACAGCTCTGCGGATCAGCGAGAGTGACGCCACTTTCGCAGATGTTAACTGGAAATTCGGAATTGGCAGACCCTTCATTGGTGTCTGTCTGCGGGGCGGTCTGTTCCTCATCCTCATGTTGATTATCAGGCAGGGGGAGGGGCTTGTCCTCTGTCAAATCGTTGTTTAATTCCCAGCCGCATGCTGGTATAAAAAGTGCCAAAAGAAAAAGCATAACGTCTCCTATTTATACATTGGCACGGCCATTACGGCCGGTGCTTTTCTCATAACTCATGAAACACTACATCGTGACAGATATTGATCGAGGTAACGCAACAGCGGACAGCGATCTATTCTATCGTTATAACCATCACCGTCTGTATCCTTGTAAAGGGGGCTTGTCTCGTTAAGGTAACCTTCCCAGACCCCGTTGTGATTAGCGTCTTCTGTACCATCGCTTAATCCATCACCGTCTGTGTCGGTCCTTAAGGGATTTGTATCGATGCCTGCATTGTAAACACCATCGCCATGTGTCTCGTTAAAATCCGAGATACCGTCGCCGTCTGTATCTCTGCTGTAGGCCTTTGTCTCGCCAAGTGATCTATCCCAAACACCGTTTCTGTTTCTGTCCTCAACCGCATCGGGCAGGCCGTCGCCGTCACTATCGCTTTCTGCGGGCTTTGTACCTGCTTTTGTAAGAGAGGCGTCTTGTGTCTCAAAGACATCAAGGATGCCATCGAGGTCGGTGTCTTTTCCAACAAAGATGTTTTGGGCAAATTCCGAGGTGTTGCCCAGCTCATCAAAGGTCATGGCCGTGATGATGTCTCCAAACAACAGGTCAGCGTCATCGGGCAAAAGTTCAAAGGTGTCTTCTGATACATCAACATCTGTAATATACTCTTCTGCCCCCCCGTTTGTCTCACCGCGATCAGCGCTGTCTTCTGCGGAGCTGTATAATTCAAGCCGTTCCCCGCTTTGCACAATCCCCCAGAGCCAGTACCTGTCAAAACCTTCTGGTGAGGGGACCAGCGGAAAGGCCTGCATAAAATCTACAGTATTAAGCATGGTGTTTGCGCCGCTGTCTGCATCCAAAAAATCATTTGGTGTAAGGCCATCACCGCCAAGATCAATGCCGGCATTGGGTCTGTTATTTTGAGAGATAATATTATGGGTGATTGTGTTTTGAGTATTCAACTCATCTGCCTCAACAAGAATACCGGCGCCGCAGTTAAAACGGATGGTATTTTTGTTTGTATCAAAGTCTTCTCCCCCGATGAGGGTGTTTGAAGACCCTTTGGCTATGATAATGCCGGCGCCTTCTTCGTCGTAGTTGACTGTAGTATCTGTCTCGCTTGTATCTGAGATTTGTTTTAAAAAACCCCCGGTTACATTTAACGGTTTGCTTGATTTTAAACCAGGGCCCTTTGAAGGAAGAGGGGAAATAAATATTGGTCTGTTTTTATCGGAATTAAGCAGGTTAGCTATGAGGTCACCAGCCTCAACATATTCTGGGCAGGTTCCGTTATTTTGGATGGTGTTTTGTGAGATGCGTGTATCCACCGCCTCAATAAAAACACCGTAGAGGGTATTGTTGTTGATGGTGTTGTTAATAATTTCGTTACCCGCACCGTCCATCCCGTCGTATTCCTCTTCAAAGGCGCGCGAGACAACGATGCCATAGCGGTTGGGTGCCCTTGCGGTTGTTCTGGACACGCCAAATTTGTTTTGAGTTACCAGATTATTTTTACCAAAAAGGCAAATACCTGCACCGGATTTGTTATTCAAAAAAGTAAAACCCCTGATGGTATTGTTGTCAGAGTATACATTGAGAGTACACACATTTCCTGGGGCGTCGCTGTCTTCATCAAATTGTGAGGCGTCCAAAATTGTTTCGACGGGGTTGATGCTCATTAATGTAATGGACCCAAGACAATCGTGCGGAATAACGAGGGGTTTCTGCAAATATATTTTAGAAACAAACGGCTCTATTTTTATAATATCATTGCCTTCATTATCACAGGCGATTCTTATAACGGTGCGCAGGGTCCCTGATCTGTTGCTGTCGGATGATATTCTTACAAATCTTTCAACTGCAGAACCCGAATCCGACATGACGCGGTCGGGACACAACAAAAACAGGGCGACCAGCAGATTTAATACTTTGTGTTTCATTGTTTTGTCTCCTCGTCGGTGTTAAAGGGGACCGGTTCAAACATGACATAGCGATTGTAATCATCACGTCTGTTTTGGCGCACAACAGGATCGTTTGATGCGTGAATACTTTTTCCCTTTGCATCAATGATGGTCTTGTGAATATCCATGACATACGCACCATCCACAATCACCCTCTTGGGATCTGTCCCGCACTTTTTGATCAGGTACGAACGGACCGTGGTTGCCCGCTTTAAGGCCAAAATTGCGTTTTCCCTGTGTGTCACATCACCAATCTCTTCTGCGTAGGCATGAATAATGACTGCCATACCGGGTTCTTCGCTGAGCTGGTCTGCAAGAGAGTCAAGGCCGCTGTTTCTGGAGTCGGTTTTCAGTGGCAAATTGGCCTGACCGCTCTCAAAAAAGATTTTTGTTTTCAAGAGTGTTGGTTCTATACCTGTCTGGCTTTGAGAGGTTGATGTAGAAGAATCTCCGCTATTCACGGGTTGTTTGTCTTCTTTGGCCGCTTCTTTTGTTGTTTCGTGATGAGGTTGATTTTCATCACCTGTGGGTATTCTGTAAGTCAGAAAGGTCGAAAGGGCCAAACCCATTTTGTCATAGTCAAGATTTGGGCCCGGATTCTTTTCATATTTAAATGTGGCCATTGCGGATATGGCGAGATTGTCTGTCAAATTAAATTCTAATCCGAGCGCGGATGTTGAAATAAATGAAAATCCTGGCAGGCCCTCTGGAATTGTTCCATCACCAAAGTTGAGGCGGTTATAATTGACACCAATTCCCAGGGTCTGTTCAATAAGAAAATAGTTTAAAAAGTTTATCCGGTATCCGCCTCCAAGGGCCATCTGATGCCTGTTGGACCCCAAATTCCCTGCATTGCCAAGCGTATAGTTGTAATCAATCTCAAGAATGGGCGCCCCGCTAAAATACGTATCTTCAAAAGAAAGGACCGGAGGACTGATACCCAGTGTTAAATCCACGTCAAAGCACCCGCCATCAACTACTTTGGGTTCGGTATTTCTTTTGAGTGTACAAACACCCGCGCCAATCCCAAGATTAATCCCTGTTGTTGTTTTTGTGTTTGTCATTCAGCCCTCCTGCCAATTTTTACTTCAACCGTGTTATTGTGATTGAGTAATGCCTCGGCTTTTGTAAACAGATTGCGTTTTCTCATGCGCCAGTATGGTCCACCATGATTTCCGCAGGCCGTGAAGTATTGGGGGTCTGCAAACTCATCCATGATATCCCAGAAATATTGAATATCCCGTTCTGTCATCTGGACTGTGTCCTCGATTTGTCTTTCAATATTATCCAACATATCCAAGGCTTTTTTGAGTTCTTCAAAACTGCAACCATCCACTGTTGGTCCAAGGCCCAGAGCTTTAAGGTAATCATCACAACTCTTCATGCAGTTTCTAACCTGATTGCCGCTGGGGTCTGTGATGACTGAATAGCATCCCTTGAGAGTAGATGCGTTCTCACGATAGTCGTCTTGTGCGGCCGAAGGGTCTTTTGCCCCTGCATTGATCATCATTCCAGGTTGTGGACGATAAGGGTCTATTGAAAAATACACATCAACCGTTGTGCCATCCAACGAAGTCTCTCTTGACATCTTGATATAGTCATGACCCTCTATTTTTTTGTCGGGAGTTTTTTCTGTGCGTTGTGCTGGATTGTTTTCTTCTCCAACACTGGGTCTATCTGCATCCTCTGCCTCCGGACATATTTTTATGCCCTGACCAATCAAGTCGTCCCTGACCTCTTGCCCATCATCAATATGCTCCGAATCCTCACAGGGGTCGTATTGTCTTACAATATAGGCACATTGATTTTCTTCGTCATAGCCATACCTCACTGTCTGGTATGGTATAACCT
>JADGCS010000196.1 GCA_015228875.1 Deltaproteobacteria bacterium
CGGCCCTGGCACATCAAGCCTGCCAGAAGGGGTTCGATGTCTTATTTGCAAAGACTCCACAAGTCATCCGTGAGTTGATGGCATCTAAAGCAGACATGACATGGGCCACCCGAATGGAGCGTTTTATTACTCCCGATCTTCTTATTCTTGATGACTGGGGACTTAAACCTTTCGGACGACAAGCAGCAGATGATCTTTATGAAGTCATAGCTGAGCGCTATGAAAAAGGATCCGTCATTATTACATCCAACAGGTCTGTCAAAGAATGGCCAGAGCTGTTTGGCGATCCATTGCTGGCATCAGCAGCACTCGATCGTCTTGTACATCATGCCCAGATTATCACAATTACAGGCAAATCTTATCGGGCACACAAGACTAATATTGAAAGACAAAAAAACAACTTGAAAGGAAGCAAAAAAGCATGATTAAAGGGTGCTAAATCCTACCCAAATCGAGGGGGTCAAACTCGTGACCAGACGGGGTCAAAGTTGCTGACCAATGACAACTGGTGAAGGTTAAATGTTTGAATAGCACCATCCAATTTTTGGGTCTATCCGGATTTCCCCACCCCAACAACAGGCATATAAACCGGCTTAGGGCTGATCTTTAGATCACACAACCCTCCCCAGTCGTTGACACAAGCAAATGGCCAAATTTTATTATTTGAAGCATTTTTTGGATCGATAATAAAATACTTGTCGCTACCATAGACAAAAATACGATTCCCATCCCTTGACCAGACAACGTCACTCTTTTCGAGATCAGTAGCGATCTCATCCGTAACAGACAGCGTTTTACCATCATCAGCTGATATAACGTAAAGCGTCGCATCTAAAACAAACGCAATGCGGTCCCTGTCTGGAGATAATCGAAATTTATTGCGCACCACTATAGCAAAATTAATTGCATCACCAAAGATATTTTCTACCCCTGTCTTAACCGCCTCATTTATTGAATACAACGCCCCTTCGTTATCAATGGCGATACCACCATTATAAGTGCGCATATAATAATCATCCCATTCATAATCAGGATCCCATTCGGGATACCCATCAATAAGGCGTTGGGCATTGTTCCCATCAAGAGAACAAGCTGTTATTGCAGGAAACCTTTCGATATCAACAGGGTCTTCGCTTATCACTTTAAAATATTCTGTAGGGCCTACCATTGTTTTTTCGTCAGGACTTAGTCCAAAATCGTCGAGAAAAACAAAGTAGGGTATTGGGAATTCTTCAAAGAAATATTCTTGATCACAGGCCATTATATACTCTTTACCCTCAAGATCAGAATCTATAATCTTATTCAATTTTAACCGTGAATAATCCCAAGAAGTTACTCCGTCTTGGTTAAGCGACGTGCCTGTAAGGAAGTAATACTCGGTTTCGACTATTAAGTACTCCCCTGAGTCCGAGAACTGATAGGGTTTTTCAATTCCAGCTTCAGTGCGCATCCCTAACTCCTTAGGATCCTCTAATGGTGCCCCATAATAGAATTCTGCCCCCGTCTCGTTAAGACTGCGCCTATAAATATCACTATCCCTTAACGTTACCTCTTCATATTGCAATATATTGTCCTGCCCTTGGCTTGATGGCAACTTAATGCCCTGCTCGTCTTTGGCCTCCAGCGCAAAATATATTGAACCCGCATCAGGGCTCCAGACGGGACTCGAACTCAATCCATCATTTGTTAACTGCTTAATCTCACCATCCTCACTCATCACACAGATATTTTTACCACAATCATAAGCCACCCAATAAAGTCTGGGTGTCCCTGTTACGTTGATGGCATAAGTCTCTTCGGTCTCCGAAACAGCCCCCACAAAGTTCATGACGTTGTCCGCAGATAATTTAATGATAAATTCCAGAGTGTCACCCTTTTTTAGATTCGCCATATTAAATACCACACCATGCGCAGATGCGACATAGTAATTCTTTGCCATGACCCCGTATATAATCTGCTGATCATTTTTTTTAATATCAATACTGCTGTTTTCCATTACCGTCATAGAGTCACCAAAGATTTCGATAGGGATGACAATACGAACCTGCCCGTCTTTGAGCTGGCTCATCGTAATACTTGTAACAGTAGTAGATCCAGACGGATTGTTGGCAATCGTCGAGCCGCGATTATCAGAGCAACCTGCCAATACAACAAACCAGGTGATTGCCAGAACAACAAATAAACACGATCTAATATTTTTCATGGTCATCTCCAATAAAAACTTTTTTTTATCACCTTAGTTATCGTAGATTTTATTAAAATGTTGTGTCTGTTTAAAGATATTTTACGATTTTGGGATACAATTGTATCCACTTCATCGCGCTTGCTCAAAACCGTAATCTGCTGATATTATTACTGCTTGCTTCAGGCCTTGATAGCAGGACGTTGTCCCGAGAGGTCGTAAGTTGTCTGGTGTTTTATTCTGTTGTCTTAAAGAGTTGAATGTTGATCTGACAAACCATTTCAGGTTCGTCTTTGAAACGACTCAGTTCTTCTTGAACCTCGTATCTAAAATCAGTGAGTCTCTTTTTGAGCCATTCAAATTCCTGGCGACTGACACTCAAGGTCATTGATGAGATGTCTCGTTCATTTGCCGGATGGGCAAGAGAACCCAGTCCGAGTCGAATGAGTTGCTGGTGATAGCTGATAATTGTAGCCGATGAAACCTCTGTTTTTGTGGTGAGGTGCTCTTGAGTCTGAATCCACCTGTCCTTGATCCTTTTAATAAATCCAAGATTTTCGAGGGCCGATAACGCCTCTTTTACAAGTCCCTCTTCAACATGTGGCCTCAACTTTTTTGAAATCCAGTTCAAGTTAGAAACAAAACCCTTAAGAGAAACGATTTCTCTTATAACCGGTAAATACCACTTGCTGAAATATGCCATTTGCTCGTCAGTTAACAGGCTCCTGTGTCCTCCAAGTATGCCTTTTAATTTTTTTTCAAACTGCTTCTTTTCGACTTCATCTTCTGCCTGATTGTACAAAACAAGGGACTTAAAATATCTTTGCTCCTGAGGCCCAAAGCGTAGACCTTTAGAGACCTTTTGTATCCCGGCCAAAGAGAGATTACGCATGGATTTAATAACCAACAGCAAAAAATTTGAATGACTGAAACCAAGTTCTTTAGAAAACTTTTTATAAGAGTAGCGTTTTTCGAGAGTTTTTTTCTGCAGATACGCGTCGGTCAGAAAATTTCGGTAATCCGCGTAATTAATGATGTTGGGATTATTCATATCGATCATATAAAATCAGGGGGTCATCAGGGGGTCAGATCCTTAAAATTATTTCGCCAGCAAACTCTTTATTATCAATGTGTTTCTTTGCTCAGTAAGGCACTATTCAAAAACTTTTATGCGTTTTATTTGGTTGTGTTACAGCACAGGTGTGTAATCAACTGGGATTGTTCTGGTTTTTGTTCAAATATAATTATAGATTCCGCTGAAAAACCCCCTCTTTGATTAACAGAAAAAATTATATTTTTAAAATTTTCAAACAATTTTTAAAACATTGTCAGATTTATCCTACATTCCGCTAGTGGCGACACCCTAATTTGGAATTTATTAGCAAGTCAATTCAAATACTTCTTTTCATTCGTACCTTATACTTTTCAGGTGGATCACATGTTTCAATAAAGTTTTTTGTTGATCATCGATTTTTTTAAGTTGGATGATCGTTTTTTTGTGGTCCTTATATAAACAATAGGAACTTTATCAAACCGAGAATTTCATAACAACCAAAAACAAGGCAAAAAAAACAAAAACCTTGTCCGCAATTGCGCTGTTCATCTGAAATAAACACAAGTAAATCGCCTCTTGGCGGGTCAGACGATTGGTGAAACGAAAAAAACCGCGACTTGCCCCAGAAATTGACCACACACCACCCTCTACCAGTTTTTACTCTGGTCCACATCTTCATCACTCGGCGTGGTTTGATCGTAAATAAAGTCTCCCG
>JADGCS010000197.1 GCA_015228875.1 Deltaproteobacteria bacterium
GGGCTCGGCTTATCCCAAGTGCAAACAGGTGGTTAAAGACAAACAGGGGGTGCCGCTTGGTATGGATGCCGCGTCCTAGGATGCCACTACTTGCGCGGCAAACGCCGCGACTAAACAGGCCGTGTGTTATGCGTTATCTGATGTTATAAATGGTGCGCTTCGGCTTGATACAGATGGTTCCATTCCATGAATAGCCTGTAGCACATTTGTATTGGCAGGACATAGTCGAGCCTGCAGTTCTATACTCTGTCGTGGGATCGGTGGCAGGGGCCCATGATGTACAGACACCGCCACTTACAGCCCTGCATTTTTGAGTGTAAGACTTGACTGAATTCCACAACGTTCCTGTTGCCGGTTTTGGAGAACAACTGTATGTCCGTGATTCCCATTTGCAGGATGACGTACAGCCATCACCATTCTTTGTGTTGCCATCATCGCATTGCTCACCAATGTCTACGGCACCATCACCGCACCGAGCACATCGGGTGCCATTCCATGAATAGCCTGTAGCACATTTGTATTGGCAGGACATAGTCGATCCTGCGGTTCTATACTCTGTCGTGGGATCGGTGGCAGGGGCCCATGATATACAGACACCACCACTTACAGCCCTGCATTTTTGAGTGTAAGACTTGACTGTATTCCACAATGTTCCTGTTGCCGGCTTTGCGGGACAATCGTACACCCGCGATTCCCAAGAACAGGACGAAGAACACCCATCTCCATCCTTAACGTTGCCGTCATCGCATTGCTCACCGATATTTAGGGTGCCATCGCCACAACGAGAACAATGCGTGCCGTTCCAGATAAAACCTTTGGCACAAGTGTATTGGCAGGATGTACTTGATTCTACGGTGTTGTAGTCAGTCATTGGATCAGCAACAGGATTCCATGCCAAGCAAGCATTGCCGTCAGAAGCAGTACAGGATTGCCAATAGGAACTGACTGTATTCCAAATCGTTCCCAGAGCGGGTTTGTCGATGCATTGGTATTTTTTTGTCTCCCATGCACAGGATGACTGACAGCCATCGCCATTTTTTACGTTCCCATCATCGCATTGTTCTCCGGCCTCAAGAGTGCCATTACCGCAATAAGAACAAACAGAACCATTCCGAACAAAACCTTGAGCACAAGCATAGCGACACGAAGTTGTTGAGCCTGTGGTGTCGTAATCGGTTTCTGTGTCAGATACAGGATCCCACGTCACACAAACACCATCGACAACTGCAAGGCAGTTTTGTGTATAGGACGGAACTGAATTCCATGCTGTACCAAAGTCTGGCTTTGATGGACAGTTGTATGTCCTAGATTCTCTGGAACACGAAGGTGAACAGCCATCGCCACTTGCAAGATTGCCATCATCGCACTCTTCAGTCCCCTTGTTATTAACAACACCATCTCCACAGACTTCTGTACGGCAATTCAACGAACACCCGTCCCCATTCACATGATTGCCGTCGTCACAAGTTTCACCAGAGACACTGTTTGTAATGCTATCTCCGCATGTAGCCTTTTTGCACTCATTGGTGCAAAAATCATCGTTAATCCTGTTATGATCGTCGCACTCCTCATTACCGTTATTAACGATACCATCACCACAAAATTCCAGTTCACAATTTGCAGTGCAACCGTCACCATCGGTAATATTTCCATCATCACAGCTTTCGCCGGTATCTACTGTCTTATCGCCGCAACCCGCTCTGAAACAATCGCCCGACCCCGTTAAAAGGTCATCGATGATTTCGCTGACCTGATTGACCGCGCCAACTACTTTATGGGCATCTGAGATCTTGGCAAGTGAATCCCTCAACGTTGATACAGCATCAGAACCCAATGCGCTCTCGGATTCATCCTGTAGCTGTTCTATGATTTCCCTTGTCTTGTCTGAAATCTCCTTGTTATCCATCTTTGTCATCTTCCCCTCAAGTTGCTCTAATCTCTGCACCATGACATCTGACAGCCCCTCATCCTCAAGATTGACGACAAAGTCCCTGGCCTGTGGCAAATAATCCAGAATGATCTTTTCAAATTGCGTATCCCTCTGTTTGAGAATTTGTGTTTTTAGTCGTTCTAGGGCGTCTAGCGAGCCATCAATAGCCTCCCGCAGACCATCAACGCCTTGTGCCCCAATAATCTTATTTTTTATTGTATCAAGCTCTTGCACTATCTCGGTATCGACATTGATGTCATCCATTTGGGTAAAAACATCATCTATCAGATCTATCTCACACAAAATGCCGTTGATATCCTCCGCATTATTATTCTGAATGAGATATTCACGAAGCTCCTCAATCTTTTGATGTACTTCAGACAAGATCTTCTTGATGCTGTTTTCGATAACCATGTTTTGGAGATCAGATATCTTTTCAAAAAGTTCCTTCGAAAGATCGGACGCATTTATTTCACCGATGATCTTTTTAAGGTTATTTATCTTATCAAGGCTCAAGTCAACAGGACCAAGGACAGAGATATCATCAAGTATTTTTTTAATATCAACAATGTCCCCCTCTTCCAACATGGAATCTATCTCTTCCTTTTTTTCCTCCACAAACCCTGTTACTTCAGCAAGGCCCGCATCAAAATTTTCTTGAACCACGCCCAACACATCCTCTGGAATGGCGTTTGGTTGTTCAACCGCTTGCTCAATGGTTTGTTCGATAGCCTGTTCGACGGGCTGTCCACTCTTGTCTTCAATCTTGTCTTCAATCTTGTCTTTTATTTTTTGGAAGATATCCTCTGCCTTCTCTTTGGCATCCGCCCGCGTGTCAGAAATAAAATCGTTTATTTTGTCTATGACGGTACAACCCCCAAGTGTGAGAAACATCATCAAAAGTATCAGTGTTTTCTTGATAAAACCCAACGATAACCCCTTGTGATTTTTTATAGATAATTGTTGCATATTTAACCATTAAGCAATCTTTATGCCACACAACCTATTTTTTTTTTTTTGAAATAACAATGACTTGTGCTTTTTTTTTGTGTTTACCAGATTATCAAATTGAGAATAAGTCTACAATTTATCAAAATGAAAGGGTTGGGACTGGGAAAGTCACGACACATCATACGAAATATGACGGAACTACCAAGGTACTAAGGCGACCGAGTTCTATGCCCATGCCAAACCATGTTTGCATGTGTATTCAAAGCATATTTCAAACCGTTTGCTCATGGCATCATCAAGCACATCATCCACTTTGGCATGGGTCGCCTTTGTCAAGACATGCTCCCACCGCCACCCATCACTGCCCACCCAAGGTCACAACCACGTTTCCGTTTGAAGAAGCGGATGAACCGCCCTGAGACAGGGCGATGGCGGTTCCTGTGACAGCGGCAACACCCAGTGTCGAAATAATCCAGAACACGGGTTTTTTGAACAACGGTTTTTTGGGTTGACGGTGAACTGGTGTGGAGTTTTTTGACAAAGTCATTTTGTCTTGGCCGATTATGCAAGACGCCGGGCAACCCTAAAACCGACGTGTTGAGAATGATGAACGGGAAAAAATGGTTCCCGTGCACTGGCGCGCAGGTCTTTGCTCTCAGAGCAATAGCAACCACCGCGCAGTACTTTTGATGAGCCGTTGTCAGGACCAAGGGGATTGTGTTGGTCTTCGGGGCTGTAGTTTGCAAACCAATCGGCAGTCCATTCCCAAACAAGGCCTGCGAGGTCAAAAATTTCTCCATCTTTCCACCTCATCCCGGGCTTTGTGGCAACGTCTGTGATTTCTGCAGGTTTTCCCTTTTGATGCGTATGAACAGCCAAATCTTTAAGACCTGTCCCCTGGCCGGCGGGTTTGGTGGTGAAGAAGGGATCAAAAAGCTTGGGGATATTTTTTTTGGGGATCCCCACGCCTGTGTCTGACACGCAAATCACAAGCTCAGAGTTACTGGCGCTT
>JADGCS010000198.1 GCA_015228875.1 Deltaproteobacteria bacterium
CCACATGACCGCCATGGATGGCTCCGAAGAGATGTGTAAAATTGCTGCAGAATATACCCACCACAAAATCCATCATAAACATTTTTGCGAGATCAACTGGGTTAATGAGTTTGATGGGGCGTTTTATGCCACCTTTAAACACGGGGCAGGGGAGCGCCTTGATGACCTGGGGCGGTTTTATACAGATTACTCTGCAGATCAGGTAAGGCAGATATTTGCTGACAGCGGGTTTGTGGATTTGAATATATGGATTAGTCAATCTCAGGATCCAAATAAAGCGCATGAGGAATGGGTAAATGTGATTTGCAAAAAATAAAAAAAACCACCACGAGTATCGCAAAATACGATGGTCTTACACTACTTTTAACTAAAATCGTTCTTTGTAGTGTAATATAAATTTGACAATCAAAAGACAAATAATTTACACTACTTTTGTTAAATATCATGATATGTAGTGTAAATATAATATTATGAGCATCCTTATCTCAACCCTCAAAGAAGAGCTGGCAACAGCAAAACGTCTCGAAAAAAAATATTTAACAAAGATCAAAGAATTACCAAGGGGTAGTTTTATTACGCGTTCGGTTCGAGGCAAGCAGTATGGTTACCTTACATTTAGAGAGAATGGCAGGGTTAAACAAGAATATCTTGGCTCTCTAAACAAAGAACAAATTGGCTTTTATAGAAAAGCCAAAACTCAACGCGCCGAATATAAACTCAAACTTAAAAGTGTACGTGAACAAATAATAATTATAAACAGGGCCCTTCGTGGAAAAACAAAATAAAATTGTTTTAAATACACTGCAAGTATTGTCCAAGGCTGGGGTGTTGGATCATGTCCTGCTCATTGGGAGTTGGGGGGCTTATTTCTATAAACAGTATTTTTCAAAAACAGAATATAATCCGGTCATTAAAACTCGTGATATTGATTTTCTTGTCAACGTTCGTTCTAAATTTTCAAAATCAGTTGATTTAGAAAAACTACTTGAGCCCTTGGGATTTGAAATCGAGTTTTTTGGCAATGGTTTTATGATGCTTGAGAGCGAAGAATTAGCCATAGAATTTTTGGTGCCAGAAATAGGGCGTCCAAAGGATGGCCCAATGGCTTTGCCAGACATTAAACTCAATGCCCAGCCATTAAGGCACCTTAGTATCCTCTGGCGTAGTCCAATAAATATTACTGTGTCAAAAATTCCTGTTCGATTGCCGCATCCTGTTGATTATTTACTTCAAAAACTGGTCATAGCAGGACTGCGCAAAAAATCAGATAAATCCGAAAAAGACAGACAGAGTGCTTTTGAAGTGCTGGACGCTGTAATAGAGAATGGTGATCTGCCAGAGTTGAACAAGGCAGTAAAATGCTTATCAAAAAAGGAATTAAAAACAGTTGATAAAGAACTTCGCCAAGCTGGGCGAAATAGACTTCTTACGAAGGTTGAGTAATTTTAGTTAACATGACCACCCAAACCTACTACAACACCCACGCCAAACAATACTCCGCGTACACAAAAAATTTAAACATGACTACCCTGTACCCCCTGTTTTTAAAGCATCTTACGCCGGGGGGCACAATCCTTGACTGCGGCTGTGGCAGTGGGCGCGATACTTTGGCCTTTTGTAAAATGGGTTACAACGTCACCGCCATGGATGGATCCGAGGAGATGTGTAAAATTGCTGCAGAGTATACCCACCACAAAATCCATCATAAACATTTTTGCGAGATCAACTGGGTTAATGAGTTTGATGGGGTGTGGGCCTGTGCGAGTTTGTTGCATCTGACTCGTGACGAACTTGATAAAACTCTGCCGCTGATTTTTGCGGCCCTTAAATCAAAGGGGGCGTTCTATGCCTCCTTTAAACACGGGGCAGGGGAGCGCCTTGATGATCTGGGGCGGTTTTATACTGACTACTCGCAAGATCAGGTGAGGCAGGTGTTTGGTGACTCTGGGTTTGTGGATTTGAATATATGGATTAGTAAATCTCAGGATCCAAATAAAGCGCATGAGGAGTGGGTGAATGTGGTTTGCAAAAAGTGACACTGAGTGATTATAATCCCCACCCCATATTTTGTTATGGGTTTATATTATTTACCTAATTACACAACACATCAAACAGATTTTTTTCTCCCGAAATTTTGAGACCAGTAAATATTTTTTTTGCCAACCTTTTGGAATATTCTTGAGCTTGTCCTTAATGAGTTGTGTTTCTCCTTTATTTATTAAAGCTCTTAAAATTCTCAGAGCGCTTTCTTTGTCTTTTAGAGCTTTGTCTTTATTTCTTCGTCGCTGAAATATAATCAACTTGTGGAGAGCAAAATTTATGGGGTGCGGGACAGAAAATGTAACTTTTTCAACAAAATAATCCTGATAAAATAGTGTACACCAGCTTCCAATCAATATTAACTGGTCTAGAGAGCAGAAAAAAAGTAAGACGAAGCAAATTTTTAAACAAGAACTTTTTAAACTAACCACATATAACCATTCAATTTATTCTCCAAGAACCTCGAAAAAACTTTTCCGTCTTTGTTTTTTTTTGTTCTGCCCCCCCCGTAACTGAGCACCAAAAAAAAATCATTTTGCTTGCGGATAATAGTAGCCCTTGTGTTACAATATATCCAGATTTATTACCCCAGATGCTTCGGCACTGGGCGCGAGGCCGCTTTCGAGCGGCCTTTGCTTTTTTTATGCACCATAAACCTAAAACATACGTTTATGTTGACGCCTTTAACCTCTATTACGGGGCTATCAAGGGCACAAAATTTCATTGGTTAAACCTCGATACCTTTTGCAAAAAGATACTGCCACAACATGAAGTCACACGGATAAAATATTTTACAGCTCTGGTAAAACCCAGGCCCAATGATTTGCAGGAACCTCTCAGACAACAACTTTATCTTCGTGCCCTTAAAACCATACCAAATCTTGATATTATCTATGGGCATTATTTATCACATACCGTCACCATGCCTATGGCAGACTTTAAGGATGGTAAAATTAAATATGCCCGTGTGATTAAAACAGAAGAGAAAGGTTCAGATGTCAATCTTGCCACACACCTCTTACACGACGCCCATCTCAATAAATATGAGTCTGCTGTTGTTGTTACAAATGATTCTGATCTGGTTGAGCCGATCAGGATCATCGTCAACGAACTTAAAAAAAACGTAGGTGTCATCAATCCACAAAAGCACCCAAGCAACGAGTTATTGAAGGTTGCAACTTTTTTTAAATCTGTAAGACACAACACATTAGCTGCATCTCAATTTCCGAGTGAAATGAAAGACAATGTTGGTTTGTTTCATGTACCAGAAAAGTGGAAATAATTTGCGGCGACCCTTTGCGAAAAGCCCCATTTTTCGCTAACTACTGGACCAAGAGTGGAACACAACCCCATTTTAGGCCAAAAAAAATGGCTTGCGAATTAACCGCAAACCCTTGTGTTTACTGCTGTGGGTGATCGGGGATTTCTTTTTGCTCGTTTAACGTTGGCACTACTCGCAAAAAGCCGGCCTTATTCGCTTAACTCGCATGCGCTCGCTTATCCTCGCTATTCGCTCGGCGCTCACAAGGCTTCAAATCCCCACAATTCACAAAAAAAAACCAACGCTACGCATTGGCTTTTTTTTTGTGGGTGATCGGGGATTTGAACCCCGGGCCCGCTGATTAAGAGTCAGCTGCTCTGGCCAACTGAGCTAATCACCCAAATTTATTTTGCAAGATTTTGAACTGCCTCGTCTCACCGAGGCACAGCTCGAGCAGCTTGCTGCGCTTATACATTATGAGGGTGACACCCTCATACTCCCTGCAACTG
>JADGCS010000199.1 GCA_015228875.1 Deltaproteobacteria bacterium
TAAAAAGTTGCTATGCCTCCGGTTATGACAAAAACACGGAGGTCAAGATGGCAAAAAATAAAACAACGACACTCGCTCACGTAGAAAAGAGGTTTCTTTACTGGCGCAGGACCCGTCAGAAAAGAAGGCCCATTCCAGATAAGTTATGGGGGGTTGCCTGTAATCTTGCAAAAAAAATGCCCACTTCAAAAATTTGCAAAAGATTGGGCCTGAATCACACCGATTTTAAGCGAAGGCTCAAACAATTAACCACCCATCGTGGCAACAAAGAAGATGGTAGTACGCAGTTCATTCGTATTGACAGCAAACCACTTGCACAGCCCCCTTTTTTTTCCACATCAAACTGTTTGATTGAGATGCAAAACAGGAATGGATCTATTCTCAAGATTTTCCCGAGCAATGGGCAACCGGTTGAACTGGATTCTATTATCAGGTCATTTACGAGAGGGTAAAATGATCCAGGTCACACCACAGATGGCGATCTATGCCTACAGTGAGCCCGTTGATTTCAGGAAGGGGATCGATACTCTGGCAGCCCTTTGTCGGCAAGAACTCAAACAGGATCCGTTTTCTGGAAACTTGTTTGTGTTTTGCGGTCGTTCACGAAAGGCACTGAAGATTCTGGTTTATGATGGTCAGGGATTCTGGCTGTGTTTAAAGCGATTATCCAAAGGACGTTTAGGCTGGTGGCCGAAGGGCGGTGATGCAAAAGGGAAAAAGCTGGCGGCCCATGAACTGCAGATTCTGTTATGGAACGGGAATCCCCGTGACAGCGGCATTAATGGATTCTGGCGAGAAATTGCGGTGTCATCGGTGCCTGGTAACAAATAAAAAAAAATCAAAATGATGCATTTTTTTCGGGACACGTGCTTAAAAATACGGTAAGAGAACCTCATGAAAACCTGTCGCTATAGCGGGAGAGATTTTGAGGTCACAGAAATAGAGGGCATCCGTCAGCTCATGGCCAATAATCCAGGAATGAACAGGCAAACGTTGTCACGTGAAGTTTGTCGGATGTTTAAATGGCACAAACCGAATGGTGAATTAAAAGACATGAGCTGTCGTGTTGCCCTGATCAGGATGGAAAAGGATGGGTTAATCCAACTGCCACCTTCCCAGTGTATAAATTACAATAGCCAACGACGGCCCAAACACACAAACGCCACAGATCCGCAATTTCCAATCACAGATTCAGCAGGCAAATTGGTTGATATAAATATAAAGCCCGTCGCACACAAAAAACAATCTGCCTTATGGAACGAATACATCAACCGCTATCATTACCTGGGTTTTAAAATGCTCCCGGGGGCCCAACTGCGTTATATGGTGTATGCCAATTCTCAGGTTGTTGCCCTGCTGGGCTTTGGTGCGAGTGCGTGGATGACGGCACCTCGTGATAAATATATAGGATGGACCCACGAGGAGAGAAAAAAAAATCTGCATTTGGTGATTAACAACTGTCGGTTTTTAATCTTGCCCTGGATAAGATCAAAAAATCTGGGCTCCCTGATATTATCCATGACAGCAAAACGGATTGGTGATGACTGGTACGAACGTTACAAGTACCGTCCAGTCTTGCTTGAAACCTTTGTTCAAAAAGACAGATTCACAGGCACTGTGTATAAAGCCGCAAACTGGCTGTGTCTGGGAGAAACAAAGGGCCGCGGGAAGTTGGAAAAGTCACAAAATCAGGTTGTTCCTATCAAGACAGTATGGGTGTATCCACTCATAAAAGATTTTAGAACGGCACTTACAAATATGAAAGACAGTTTATGAAAATCCCTGGTCAAATCCATTATAGCGAGCAGGAGCTCTCAGAACTCATGACAAAGCTGGAACAAAACACACTGGGAGAAAAAGAACGAAAGACCCTCATCAGCGTCCTTTCGGCCATGCTCTGGCTGGTTCATGCACTGACCGAGTCAAAACTGTCAATCAAACGCCTTAAGAAGATTGTGTTTGGTTCAAAAACAGAAAAGAGCAGCAAAATATTGAAGGGTCAGGATTCGCCAGAAAGTAAAACTGTTAAAGTCGAAGCCTCAGTTGGCACCACTGACGAATTATCATCTGAACATCAGAATAAAAAAGAAGCCGAAAACGCAAAAGGTCATGGCCGCAACGGCAAAGACAAGTACGATAGTACCAACCAAATTCATTTTGCACACAAAGAACTCAAACCAGGAGACAAATGCGCTTTGTGCTTAAGAGGCAAGCTCTATCCCCAAAAAGAAACTGGATCATTTTTGCTCATCAGCGGATCACCACCAATAGTGCCCATCCATTACAGCTGGGATCTACTACGCTGTAATGCGTGTGGCGAAGTTTTTAAACCAGAAATGCCAGCCGAGGTCTTAAGCCAAATAGAAAACAGGCCTCAAAATGGGGCTCCGGTTTTTGATCATAAAGCAAAGGCGATGATGGCCTTATTGCGTTATGGTGCGGGGCTTCCCTCGTATCGCCTACAAACATTGCAAGACTACATAAAAGTGCCGCTTCCCACCTCAACGCAATGGGACAAGTTAGAAGAAGTAGCTAATGCAGGCTTTTATCCTTACAAAGAGATCCTCAAACTCGCCGCCAATGGCGACATCATTCACAATGATGACACCACCATGCGGGTGTTGTCTCAAATGAAAGAGATCGAGGCCGAAAAAGAACAAAACATAAAAGCCGGTAAAAAGGATGGGCGCACGGGGATATTCACAACGGGGATTGTATCACGAACAAAAATAAAAGATAACAAGCGAGACATTGTGTTGTTTTTCACAGGGAGACAGCATGCGGGTGAAAACTTGAACGATATTTTAAAACACCGTGATAGGGCCAAAGATCCCCCGATTCTGATGTGCGACGCATTAAGCCGAAACGAACCAAAGGATTTTAAAACCCAAACATGTCACTGTAACGTACACGCCCGTCGTGGTTTTGCAGAAGTCGTTGATGTTTTTGACGAGGCTCTGTTTGTGATTGAACAATATAAGGAGCTTTATAAGAACGAAGCCTTTTGCAAACAGGAAAAGATGAATGATGAGGATCGTCTTGCCTATCACCAGCAACACAGCACCCCGATTATGGCTGCCATCATAAAGTGGTGCAACGACAAGATAGAAAACAAAGAGGTAGAACCAAACAGCAGTTTGGGTGGGGTCATCAAGTACACACAAAACCATTGGGATAAACTTACCTGTTTTCTAAGGGTGCCTGGCGCACCTCTGGACAATAACATCGCCGAAAGAAAATTAAAGCGCGTTATTTTACACCGCAAAAACTCTTTGTTTTACAAAACAGAAATGGGGGCAAAAGTTGGTGACATCATGATGAGTCTTATTCAAACCTGCGTCAAATCAGGCCTTAACCCCTTGGACTATCTGATAGCCATACAGGATCATGCCAAAGAAGTTTTTAAAAATCCAAAAGCGTGGTTGCCCTGGAATTATCAAGAGCAATTGCAGACACTATCAAATCACCACTGAATATTATTGATGTCATCGTCGGTGATTGGGCTTATCTGCATCGATGCCATTTTACGTCTTAAATACACAGGATTGAGACTGAGTCTTTTACAGACCTGGGCAACAGAAAATCGCTGTGTCAAATAACATGCCGCCATCCAAAGTTCTTCTGGTATCCCGGTTTTAATGGGATACTGCCGCCAATTAAAAAAATGCTCTTCGATCTGGTCGATTGAAACAGGCCTTTTTGCTGTATTCATAAATACCTCCGGTTAATGGTTTAACTGGAGATATAGCAGACTGGGGTTGGGGATTCACGCAGGGTCACCGGAAGGACAC
>JADGCS010000019.1 GCA_015228875.1 Deltaproteobacteria bacterium
GGATATTGGTGCAGCGGCAATTGGCCTTGCGGAGCTTGTTATGTCCATTAATCCCACATGGACGGGGGATCACATTGTGAGCAGCGGCCAATTAAAGATCAGTCAGGGGGCAAATTCTGCTGTGATTGCGGCGGCAGCTCTGTCGAGTACGCAGCAATTTACCTTACCGTCGGTTGGGGGGACCATCGCACTCCCCGGCGATTTTTCAGACGTGATGGATAATGATCTTTCGGGCGGGTCGGTTTTTGTTGGTAATACATCAGGTGAGGCAGTGGGAGTCGCGTTGACAGGTGATGCAACGATATCAAATACCGGGGTTTTAAGCATTGTTGATGGCAGGATTACAGGGGCCATGCTCGCCAACGAAACAGTGGCGTCAGCTGACATTGCAGACGATACAATCTCGACAACAGAAATGACAGTAGGCGGGCTGATGACAGCAGAGATCACGGATAACTCGATCATGGCCGCTGATATTGCCGCGGGGGGTGTGACAACCCATGAGATTGCTTCCGGGACAGTGGGTGCCTTGGATCTTGCAACGGGGATGAATGTTACATGGACGGGGGCGCATGTCTTTAACACCCTCACGGCAAGTGGTGCCGCAACATTTAATAATCATGTCTCTTTTGTATCGGCGGCGGAGTTTGAGGGCAATCAGGAGTATATGCTTGGGGACGAGGAGAACCTGGTTTTGAGCGCTCAGATGTCCGGCTCGACCGGCGAATTGGAGGCCGCAGCTTCGATGTTCGTCGGTGTGACCAATGACACAACCACAGGGACACAACTAGCCGGGGTATTTGCCGTTGAAGCAGCATCCAGCGGCAATACCGATATCATTCTGCGCGTGATGAACGATGCAGTGTCGAGTGTGCTCTACGGCGGTGTTTATATGGAGGGAACCATCACAACAGGGATCGATTTGACGCATGGAGGTATCGGCACGGCTGTTGAGTTTGGCGACGGTGAGATCGTAGGATCCAACATTGAGATTGACGGAGAAAAGGGGAGGGTCGGGGTGTCAGGTGTGGTGTTGGAGGACACCAGCACAGATCATGCGTATCTTTTGCCAACGGAGATGACTGAAAACAATGTCTTCAGATTTCCGTTTACCGGAGGGACAGTACGCACAACGAACAGTCTGATAGATGGGACGGAGCTTAGAGATACCAAAATCTCAGCGGTAGATATTACAACAGGTGGGGCAGGGAGCGCCGAAGTGGAGGACGGGGTTGTCACGGCAGATGAGATTGCGGCCTCTGGTGTGACGCCCGCAGAGATTGCGGATGGGGCGGTGGGTGCCACAGACATTATTGCGGGTGCTGTGACTACGATCGAGATCGCGGATTATAGTGTGGATAATGCGGATATCAGCAGTACCGCGGGGATTTTTGATATCAAGGTGAGTGACAGCATCACGGTGGGGACATCGGGAACGGTGGAGGATGGGGCATTAACGGCGAACGTGAGCCTGCTCGGTCAGACGATCGAGTCATTGGATATTCGCGATGGGGAGATCGGTTCATCAGATATTGGTGATGCAGGCATCACAGCGGCAGAGATCACAACGAGCGGTGTATGGGCGCAAGATATTGCAACGAGTGCGGTGTTGACAGCCGAGATTGCGGACGGGGCTGTGGGTGAAGCAGAGGTGGCAGCAAGTGCAGTATTTCCTGCTGAAATTTTAGACGGGACTCTTGTGGCCGCGGATATAGGCGCAGGTGCGGTTGGCGCGGCAGAACTTGTCTTGTCAATGAGTCCAACATGGACCGGAACGCACATTGTGAGCAGCGGGAACTTAAAGATCAAACAGGGGTCAGCGGCGGCCGTGATTTCTGTGGCCGCCTTGTCGGACACACGGCAATTCACATTCCCGGGAGTTGGCGGGACGCTGGTCACTATTGATGATGTGACCGGCATTCGCGACAGGACCCTTGCCGAGCGTAGTATTTATGTGGGCAATGCATCAGGCAAGGGCGCGGGCGTGGCGTTAACAGGCGACGCGACAATCACGAACGCGGGCGCGATGACAGTTCTTGATGGCAGTATGACGGGGGCGAAGATCAGTGATGGCACCGTGATGCCCGCAGACATTGCCACGGATGCAGTGCAGGCGATGGATATCACAACACAGGGAGTCTCGTCGGCGGAGATCCTTGATGGCATTGTAACAGCGGGAGAGATGACAGACGCGGCGGTCGGGGAGGCCGAGGTGCAGGATGGCGCGGTTACGGCGGATGATATTGCGGGAGACGCAGTGCGCACGGCCGAGATCGAGTACGGGGCGATTGGCTCCGTGGATATTGCGACGGGGGCTGTGACGAGTGCCGAGATTGCTTCGGGGGTGATTGGGACAAGCGAACTCGATTTGTCAATCAACCCGACATGGACAGGCAATCACGAGTTTGGTGTGATCGCGGTGAGCGGGTCAGCGACGTTTAACGGGAATGTGGCGGTGACCCTGGTCTACCCCGAGCAGATGGGCATGCAGTCGACGATGGCGGGGGCCACAGACGGGACGGTCATGCAGGTTGGGCTGACAAACAACACGGAGTCAGCGACGCAGATGGTGATGACGGTGCGCGTGAGTGAAGGATCGAGTGCGGCCACAGAGACAGTCTTCCTGGTCGAAAATGCAGATACGGATACCGGGGTCACCAAGGGGATCGAGGTGAGGGGGAGTGCCGCGGTTACGACGGGCCTGGATGTGAGTGACAGCGATATAGAAACAGCGCTGGCCTTTGGCAGTAATGACTTATCGGGTGACAACTGGTTGGTGACAGGATCAAGCGGGAATGCGGTTTTTGGGACACTGTCTCTTAAATCGGGGAACACGACAGCGGTGTTGACACCTTCGGCGATGACAGCAAATCAGACCTTCCGGCTGCCCGTTACAGGTGGGATAGTGGCGTTAACAGGGGATTCGTGGACGACATCCCAGATCACGGATGGTACAGTGACAGCGGCGGATATTGCAGACGGCGTGGTACAGAGTGCCGAGATCATCGTCGGGGCGGTTGGTAGCGACGAGATTGCAGTAGCTGGTGTAACGGGGGCCGAGATTGAAGACGGTGCCATCAGTGCCACAGAGATTATAGCGGGTGGCGTCACAACGAGCGAGATCGCGGATTACATTGTGGACAACGCGGATATCAGCAGCACTGCGGGGATTTTTGATATCAAGGTGAGTGACAGCATCACAGTGGGTGCTCTGGGTACAGTGGAAGATGGTGCATTGACGGCTTCAGTGAGTCTGCTGGGCCAGACAGTGGAGTCAACAGAGATTCGCGATGGGGAGATTGGCGTATCAGATATTGGGGTTGCGGCCATCACAGCTGCAGAGATCACAACGAGCGGTGTATGGGCGCAAGATATCACAACAGGCGCGGTGTTGACAGCCGAGATAGCGGATGGGGCAGTCAGCGAGGCCGAGATAGCGGCAGGTGCCGTGCTGCCCACGGAGATCTTGGATGGGAGCCTTGTGGCCGCGGATATTGGTGCAGGTGCTGTGGGTTTGGCGGAGCTTATCGTGTCTATCAGTCCAACATGGACAGGGGAACATGTTGTGAGCAGTGGGAACTTAAGGATCAGTCAGGGGGTAAATTCTGCGGTGATCGCTGTGGCCGCCCTGTCGGGCACACAGCAATTTATGTTGCCGTCAACCGGCGGGAACGTGGCATTGGTATACGATGTCACTTCTGCCTCAAAATTGTCAAACACCCTCGCCGAGCGCAGTGTCTTTGTGGGTAACGCGTCGGGGAATGCAGAGGCAATGGCATTGACAGGAGATGGAACAATCACAAGTGCAGGGGCCTTTTCGGTCCTTGCAAACAGTGTGACGGGGGCCAAGATCACCGACAACACCATCACGGCGGTTGATATAAGCACTGACACTCTTGCGGATACGGACATCAACAGTGCCGCGGTGGGCGGGGCTGAGATGACAGACAATTCAATCGGGGCTCAGGATCTTTCGGCAAACTCCGTGAGATCACAGGAAGTTCTGGACGGTTCGGTAACGGCGGCGGATATTGCTGTATCAGCTGTTGAATCGGATCAAATAATTAATGACTCCATAACGGCGCAGGACATTACCACGGGAGGGGTAGCGACAAGTGAGATATTGAATGGCACCATTGGCGCTGCCGACATCAATGCAGGGATGACAGCGACATGGTCAGGGGTACATGGATTTAACGGGCTCTCTGTTTCGGGTGAGGCGACATTTAACGACGATATAAAAATTAATCTGTCGCAAGAAGAGCAGGTCTTCATCAATTCCCAGTTGACAGGGAGCACGGCGGCAACTGTCTTTGCCATAGATTTTGTCAATCAGACATCAGATGGCACTCAGACTGTTGCGAACATTACCAACAAATCCGGTTCTACAGGTGTCTCTGATGCCATGATCGCTCTTTTTAATGACAGTGCCCTTCCTCTTACAGCGGGTGTTTCTCTCGATGGGACAATGGCCGTTGCAGTTAACGTGTCAGATGCGGGTTTGGTCCTGTCTATGCTGGCCGGGTCTAATGACCTCGAAGGGGATCACTGGTATATCTCTGGTGATAATGGGGCATTGCGTGTCAACGAGTTACAATTAATGTCTGGCGCAAACTCAGCAAAGTTTATCCCATCGGCACTGATGGCTAGCGATCAGAATTTCCAACTTCCGGCAACAGGAGGGACCATTGCTCTGACCAGCTTTTCTTCGATCACGAGCGCTGCCATTGTTGACCTGACCATCGCCGCACAGGATATAGCTACGCAGGCGGTTTCCTCCGCAGAGATTAAGGACGGGGCCATTGCGGACGCTGATATTGGGGCAGATGCGGTAGGGGCTTCAGAGATCATATCAGGGGCTGTGGGGACCTCCGAAATAAGTCTTGGCATCAGTCCGACTTGGACGGGGACTCACGTTGTTGGTTCGGGGAGTCTTGTGATCACAGACGGGACAGAGCGGGCTGTGCTTAAGAGCACGCTTCTGGCCAATCAGAGCTTTGTGTTTCCACAGGCTGGTGGCACCATTCTTCTAGAGAATGATGTATCAAATTATCTTGATAAAACATCGTTGAGCAGCGCCAAGGTCTTTGTAGGCAATAGCGCCAATATCGCGGAGGCGAGGAGTATCAGCGGCGATGCTGCGATTACGAGTGCGGGGGTGTTCACTGCCAGTTTTACAAATTTTTCAAGTGCATGGTTTGTTGACGGAACCATTGTACAGGCTGATGTTGCAGACGATGCTGTCGGGGTATCAGAGCTCGCCGCTGATGCTGTGGGGGCTTCAGAAATCGCAGCCGGTGCTGTGGGGACATCGGAGCTTGATCTGACCATCAATCCCACATGGACAGGGTCCCACGTGTTTACGACAGAGAAATTCAAGATCAATGATGGTGGTGGTCAGATGGCGGTCCTTGCGATGGCGGATATCTCTGCCGACAAGAGTTTTGTTTTTCCGTCAACCGGCGGGACCATTGCAAAACAAACAGTCATGTCCAGAACATTTTTTATCCCGTCCGTTGCGGAGTCAGATGATTTTCTGTTATTCAGGGCGCCCGAAGGTCTCACGGTCACCGCGTTTTATGGTATTGTCAGCGGGACATCTACCACGGCAACATTTAACCTGCAGGAGTGTAGCGCAGATGGTGCCGCCTGTGGCAACATGGGGGATTCGGCCCTTGTCGCCCACAGCACCAATTCGACACGTAACACCTTCTCGGATGATACCGTTGATGCGGGTGATTATATCAAACTCGATATCAGCTCTTTTTCGGGGACGCCGGGCACATTGACGGTGGTGATAGAGTACAGGGTGTATTAGCACCAACCTTCATTCATGATTGAAGCACACCGGAAATCAGGTGATGCGGGATTTAATTGAGTTCTACGCGACTTCCCGTGCTTCACCTTTGGATGCGCAACTTTGACTCTCCAAACTCAATTAAATCCCGCATCACCTGATTTTTTGTTCTGGGTTAATGCGTTTCCATGATAAAAAACGCGTCCAGTCTTCTTTTAATTGCTGCCCAGTCGTTGATCCTGACCATCTCGTTTCTAAATACAGCGCCGTCCTTGATGCCTTTGGTGAAGGTGCAGATAAATTTTCGCATGTTTTTAATTCCCGTTGCATTGCCAAAAAACGCCATTGAGGAGGTGTACAACTTGAGGATCATTTGTTTAAGCTCTTCTGCGGTGGGGGTGTTTTGTCTGTCGTTGACAAAGTCAGAAAAGATCCAGGGTTTTTTAAAGGCACCGCGGCCTGTCATGACCGCATCACAGCCGGTCTTTTGCATCATGGCTTCGGCGTCGATGGCCTCAAAGACGTCACCATTGCCGATCACAGGGATCGCAATGGATTCTTTTACGGTTTTAATGATCCCCCAGTCTGAGTTTCCAGAATACCCCTGCGATCGTGTGCGGCCGTGGATGGTCACGGCATCAACACCATGAGCCTCGGCAATCTTTGCAATCAGGGGGGCATTGATATGGTTGTGATCCCAGCCCGCCCTCATTTTGATGGTAAAGACACCGCGGATATTTTTTCTCATCTGGTCAAATATTTCTTTAAGCCTCTCGGGGTCGTTCATCAGGATCGAACCGCCGCCATCGTTGATGATCTTTCGTGCGGGGCATCCAAGATTTAAATCAATCACATCAGCCCCGAGATCCTGTAAAATGGCTGCGGCCTCACCAAGGGTTTTCGGATCATTGCCAAACAACTGCATGGCGATGGGGTGTTCCGCCTCGTCGTATTCCAGAATTTTAAAAGTCTTCTTATCTCTTAAAACAAGGGCCTTTGCGGAGACCATCTGGTTAAAGACAAGACCGGCGCCGTATTCACGGCAAAGCATGCGAAAGGGTTTAAGGGTGATCCCGCACAAAGGGGCAAGGATCAGCCGGTGAGGGAGAGTGAGGTCTTTGATTTTAAGCGCGTTACGCATGAGTGCGTTTTGGATCCCGCACACCTGTCAGTTTATGTGTGGGTACCGCCGTTTCCAGGTCACAGAATCTCTTTGAGACTGTCTTTTATTCCGCTGATGCCCGAGGGGTTGTTGCCGCCAGCCTGCGCCATGTCTGGTTTTCCTCCGCCGCGGCCGTTGATGAGTGTGGCAAGAGGTGACAGAATTTTATTTGCAGGGTACTTGATGACAAGATCGCCTGTCACAGCAACAACGATGACGGCCTTGTTGTCATCGGCCGCAGTCACCACGGCAATGCCCGATTTGATTTTGTCCCGCATTGTAAGGGCGACATCGCGCACAGTATCGGGATTGTCTGCATGGTAAAGGGCCACCTTGACGCCGTTGATCTCACAGGTGTCTTTAAGGAGGTCGGCCGAACCTTTCTGCATCATTTCACCCGTGAGTTTTATGTTTTCTTTTTCGAGGGTCTTGATTTTCTTTTTGAGGCCTTCGACCTTGTCCGCAAGTTCGTCGGGCTGCACCTTAAGACTTGATGAGACAAGCCTGATGATGTCGGCGTCCTTTTGTGACTGTTTGATGGCGGCGAGTCCGGTCAGAGCCTCGATGCGCCTGATGCCCGCGGCGATACTGCCCTCGGAAAGAATTTTAAAAAAGCCGATTTCACTGGTGTGATCGATGTGCGTGCCGCCGCAGAGTTCGGTAGAATAATCACCCACCGTGATCACCCTGACGGTGCGTGCGTATTTGTCTCCAAAAAAGGCGAGGGCCCCTTTTTTAAGGGCGTCCTCGTAGTCCATTTCGGCCTTGATGACAGCGTGGTTGGCCAAAACAACCTGATTGACCTGATTTTCTATTTCTTTGAGTGTGTTTTCTAAAATCGCCTCGAAGTGCGAAAAGTCAAAGCGCAGGATTGTGTCATCGACGTACGAACCCGCCTGTCGCACATGTGTTCCCAGGGTCTTTCTTAACGCGCTGTGCATGATGTGTGTCGCCGTGTGATTGCGCTTGATGGCGTTTCTGCGCTCGCCTGAAACCAGAAGCGTGATGCTGTCGCCAACTCTCACGGTCCCCGTTTTAACAGTGGCCATGTGTGTGATGACATCGGGCAGGGGCTTTTGTGTATTGGTGACGAGGGCTTGAAACCCGTTGTTATTGATGGTGCCTGTATCGCCTGTCTGGCCGCCGCTCTCGGCGTAGAAGGGGGTTTGGTCGCAGATCAGTTCAAAATCACCGGTCTCAACACTCTCTACAGCGCGACCATCCTTGATGAGCGCGCGCACGGTGGACTGACCCTCAAGGGTCTCGTAGCCGGTAAACACACACTGCCGGGATTCTTTAAGATCAAAATAGCAATCCGCGGTGGTTTTTTCTCCTGTGCCCGCCCAGCCTGATCTTGCCCTTTCTTTTTGCTCCAACATGTTTTTTTCAAACCCTGGCATGTCGACAGTCATTTTGTTTTCGGCCGCAATGATTTCTGTCAGGTCAACAGGAAAACCATAGGTGTCGTAGAGTTTAAAGACAATTGCTCCCGGCAGAACAGGGTTTTTGCTGTTTTTAAGGGTATCAATTTCTGTCGAGAGCAGTTTGAGGCCTTTTTCGAGCGTGTCAAAAAAGCGCTCTTCTTCGGCGTGTGTTACTTTTTCGATTGTCTTTTGATTTGCAGCGAGTTCGGGATAGGCCCCGGCCATTTCGGTCACGACACAGGGCACAAGTTTATAGAAAAAAGGCCCGGATTGTCCCAAAAGTTTTCCGTGCCTGATGGCCCTGCGCATGATGCGTCTTAATACATAGCCGCGGCCGTCGTTTGATGGCAGTACCCCGTCCGCGATCAAGAAAACAGTGGCCCGTATGTGGTCGGCGATCACACGGATACTGGTGTCGTCGGGATCACCCCCGCCGTATTTTTTTTGGGTGATCTGCTCTATCGCACTGATGATGGGTGTGAACAGGTCGGAGTCATAATTTGATTTTTTATTCTGAAGGACCGCGGCAAGCCTTTCGAGTCCCATGCCTGTGTCTATTGAGGGTTTGGGGAGAGGGACCATGGCACCGTCAGACTGTCTTTCGAACTGCATGAAGACGAGGTTCCATATTTCGATGACGCGGTCGCAGTCGCATTTACCGAACGCACAGTCGGGATTGTTAAGTGTGCAGGGGATCTGCTGGTCGTAGTGAATTTCGGAACACGGGCCGCACGGTCCGGTGGGACCCATGGACCAGAAGTTGTCCTTTTCGCCCATGCGGACGATCCGGTCTACAGGGACGCGGATGTCGTCTCTCCAGATGTTAAAGGCCTCGTCGTCCTCTGTAAACACGGTGATCATAAGCCTGTCTTTGGGGAGCTTGACGACCTCGGTGAGAAACTCCCAGGCGAGGGCAATGGCCTCTTTTTTAAAATAATGACCAAAACTGAAATTACCGAGCATCTCAAAAAAAGTATGGTGGCGTGCTGTCCTGCCCACATTTTCGAGGTCGTTGTGTTTTCCCGAAACCCGCATGCATTTTTGTGATGATGTGGCGCGGGAGAAAGGGGCCTGATCCTGGCCTGTAAAATAATTTTTAAACTGGACCATCCCCGCGTTTGTAAAAAACAGCGTGGGGTCGCTCGCAGGGATAAGACTGGAGCTCTTTACGGATTGATGATTTTTGGAAATAAAAAATTCGAGAAATGTTTTTCTTGTTTGATTGCCGGTCAGTTTCATGCGGCCTTATTTAAGCGATCGGGGCAGGGGGGTGCAAGTCATAAAACCTTAAGCACATTTCTTACCCTTGCCAAATCAACAACAAAGATCTATAATGGCCGCGCCATGTTTTCGGTACTTGCAGTTATTCTTGTTTTGCCTTTAGTTTCACTCGTTTCTTTTCTTCTAAAAAATGAAATTAAAAAATCAGCGGTTGCCTGCTTGGGGACCTCGCTTGCCGCCGGATCAGGGTTGATTTTGCTGTTTGTCCCGTTCTTTCAACAACCGCATGACAATGTGTTGATCCCAACCAACATCCCGTTGGTGTCATTTGCGTTTGGGGTCGACGCCTTGAGCCGGTTTTTTCTCGTGGTCATATTTGGGCTTTCGTTTCTGGTTGGCATCTACGGCTTTGGTTATATCAAGGAGCACAAAAAATTTGTAAATTCATCCCCGTTTTTTTCACTCCTTGTAGCGGCCATGGCAGGTGTTGTCATATCAAAAGATGGACTTTCTTTTTTAATCATCTGGGAATTAATGTCTATCGTCTCGTTTTTTCTTGTAACGGCCGAACACGAAAACAAAGAAGTTCAAAACGCAGGATGGATATACCTTATTGCAACCCACCTCGCGACCGCTTTTTTGATGATGGCCTTTGTCATGTTATCAAAATCAAGTGGTTCGCTGATGTTTGGCGAATTTGTTTTGCAAAACAACAGAACACCTTTTTTAAACGGGCTCCTCTTTATTTTTGCTGTTATCGGCTTTGGCACAAAGGCGGGTATTTTTCCATTTCATGTGTGGCTGCCACACGCCCACCCTGCGGCCCCAAGCTATATTTCAGCGCTCATGTCAGGCGTGATGATAAAAACAGGCATCTACGGGATACTGCGCATGTTAACCTTTTTGGGCAGCCCTCCATTATGGTGGGGCGAAACACTGGTTGTCATTGGGGTCGTCTCTGCCGTGATGGGCGTTCTTTATGCACTCATGCAACACGATCTCAAGAGACTGCTTGCCTATCACAGCGTCGAAAATATAGGCATCATTGTTACAGGTATCGGGATCGGGCTTATCGGCGTATCTCTTAAAAATAATATGATGGCAGTCTTGGGTTTCAGCGGTGCCATTCTTCACGTCCTCAATCACGCCATTTTTAAGGGTCTTTTGTTTCTGTGTGCCGGCAATGTGATGTATATAGCCCATACTTTAACAATAGATATCCTTGGCGGAATGATAAAAAAAACACCGTTCACCGCAATGCTATTTCTCATCGCTGCAATGTCAATCTGCGGACTCCCACCTTTTAACGGATTTATCAGTGAGTGGCTGGTCTATACGGGGCTTTTTAATGGTATTCTGAATTCTTTGGGTCACACGGTCCTCATATCCATTGCAGGGGTTCTGGGAATAGCACTTGCCGGAGGTCTTGCCGTGGCGTGTTTTACAAAGGTCTTTGGGGTTGTCTTTCTTGGCGAATCACGGTCTGGGCTTTTGCAGGGAAGCCGGGAGCCACCGGGACTCTTGTTATCTCCCATGATTATTCTTGCCGTTTTATGCCTTTTTATCGGAATTTTTCCGTGGCCATTTCTCAACATGGTATTTGGCGCCATGCAGATCATGGCACCCGGAGCGGGTCTTGTCGACAGCGACCATGTCATGTCACCACTTGTCAATGTGAGTACAATATTTGTTGTTCTTATTGTCCTGGCGGGTCTGATGATTTCAATCCGCTCACTTGTATTCAAAAAAAAACAAATTCAGACAACGGTCACATGGGACTGCGGTTATGCACACCCAACACCCCGAATGCAGTACACAGCCGCGTCCTTTGCAGAACCCATCGGTTCTTTTTTTCAGACCATATTGCGTCCCCATGTACATAGAGACAAGACAACCAATGTATTTTTTCCTGAAGGGGCGGTGTTTGACGAACACGTTCCTGATTACGCCGAATATAATTTTTTTGAGCCTCTGTTCAAAAGGATTGGCTCGATTATAATATTCATACAAAGCAAAAAAAAGAGTACTGTCCAGAGTTATCTGACCCTCATTTTTATAACGCTCATCATTCTTTTTGTCGCGGAGGTATGGTTTGGAATATAATTTTTTGTGTAACATCTTCATCCTCATTGTCATGCCCCCATTCTTTGTTGGGGTCATCAACAGGGTCAAGTCGATTATTGCGGGGCGCACTGGTCCGCCAATCCTGCAACTCTACCACGACATCTTCAAGCTCATCAAAAAAAATGCCGTTTACAGCAGAAGTACGTCCTGTATATTTCGTATTGTACCTCTCACCAGTCTGCTGATCGTGTTATGTGCAGGAATGCTTCTCCCCATCGCAAGTCCTTCGCCAATTTCATTTCAGGGAGATGTGATTCTTTTTGTCTACCTCTTTGCCCTGGCGAGGTTTTTGACCATCACAGCCGCCCTCGATACGGCATCCAGCTTCGAGGGAATGGGTGCCAGCAGAGAAGCAACCTACGGCGCCCTTTCTGAGATCACAATATTCATTGTCCTCATGACCCTGGTGATCATTGTTAAATCGTTATCTCTCAACAAAATGCTCACGCACGGTCAAAATGTGTTTGTTGCCGACCCGTCTGTGATACTCCTTTTTTTGGCATTCTTTTTTATCATGCTCACAGAAAATTCAAGGATGCCAATCGATGATCCTCATACACACCTCGAACTCACGATGATCCACGAGGTGATGATTCTTGACTACAGCGGTCCCGACCTGGGGATCATTCTCTACGGCGCATCAATCAAACTTTTTGTCTTTATGGCGTTTACAGCAATGATTATTTTCCCGTGTTCCGAAGGCCCTGTATGGGCAGGGACCGGAATATTGTTTTTAAAAGTCCTGGCGGTCTCAATAATGACAGGCCTGGTCGAATCTTTTACCGCCAGGATCAAACTCATCAGGATACCCCAGATGCTCATAGCGTCATTTGTATTGACGCTGTTTGCTCTTCTTATCACCTTGTTTGATCAAAGGATGTTATGAACTGGATACTGGTTGGCATAGTCCTTACAACGTTTGTGGTGCTGGGTTCATCACGCATCACCACCCGCATCAAGGCGGTCGCAATCCAGGGTGGATTGCTGTCGGTTCTTCAGTTTGTTGCCAGAGGCTCGCTCTTTGACATCCATGGCGCACTCCTCTTCGGCATCACTTTTTTTATCAAGACCATTATCATACCCCTCTTGATCTTCAGGTCAATAAGGGGGATCTCAATGCGTGTTGACAAAGAACCAAAGGTCAGCAGTCATTCTCTGCTACTCACGCTGGGCCTGATCACAACCATCAGCTTTCTCAATATTAACACATTCCCGCTGGCTGTTGGTGCGACCATATCATCGCTATTGATACCATCCGCACTGACTACGGTTCTGACAGGGCTCTTGATTCTGGTCACAAAAACAAAGGCAACCAATCAGATTATCGGTTTTTTGATCCTTGAAAACGGAGTTTTCACGTTTGGCATGACCATTGTCTCCGAATTTCCCACCATAGTCGAGGTCGGGGTTCTTCTGGATATCCTGGTCGGAGTCTTCATCATGGGGATCATGATCTATCAAATAAACAGGACGTTCGATGATATAGATACAAAGTCGTTGTCGTTGTTAGGAGATGCATAAGTGGTAGTCATTATAATGATACTGGTTTTGCTCGCGTTCCTTGCCCTTGGCATGAAGGACGAAAGGTGGCGCCCCCTTCTTAAAAAGATCATGATCAGTGGGGCCCTGCTTCACAACGCGGCTACGATAGCACTCTTTTTTTTCAGGCAACAGGTGGCCTGGAAAGATTATGTATCGGTTGATGATATCAGCATAATATTCACCGCCCTGATCAGCATCATCTTTACAATGGTGGCAATATACAGCACAAGTTACCTGCCGCTGAGGCGTCTGTCCGAAGTCAATGAATCAGGAATGAACATCTACGTTGCCTGCATGCTTTTTTTTCTGGCAACAATGACACTTGCCGTTTCGACCTTACACATAGGGGTATTGTGGATTGCCATCGAAAGCACAACGCTCGCCTCGGCACCGCTCATCTATTATCGTCAAAACAAACGTTCGCTCGAGGCGGCGTGGAAATACCTTTTGATCTGCTCCGTAGGGATCGCCCTCGCCCTGCTCGGTATCTTTTTTGTTGTCGCGTCAACGCGCGGGACCGGGGCAAATCTGTCTCTGGGGTCACTCATTGCAAATGCCAGACAATTTAATCCGGGGCTTTTGAGACTCGGATTTATTTTGATACTGATCGGATTTGGGACAAAAATGGGCCTGGCGCCCATGCACAACTGGCTGCCGGACGCACACAGCGAGGCGCCATCCCCCATATCAGCCCTGCTCTCCGCGACTCTCCTCAATTGCGCACTTCTGGGTATCATCAGATTTTTTCAGATCTGTGTTGCGGCTGGGCTGGCAAAATTTGCCAGCGATCTTCTGATCATCTTTGGGTTGTTTTCGCTCTTTGTGGCGGCAGTTTTTATCTCGTTTCAAAAAAACTACAAGCGACTTTTGGCATATTCGAGTGTCGAGCACATGGGAATCATTGCCCTTGGGATGGGCATTGGGGCTGACTTTGCCAGTTTGTTACATGTTGTCGGTCACTCGCTCACAAAGGCGTTACTTTTTTTGACAGCAGGAAATATCCTCCTTCTTTATAAAACAAAACTCGCCCCCGACGTGAGCGGGCTTTTGCGCACATCACGACCAACGGGCGTCCTTTTTACAGCAGGGTGTCTTGCAGTCCTTGGCCTTCCCCCATTTTTGCCATTCATCAGCGAATTTCTCATCCTGCAAAAGGGAATATCGGGTGGCTATACAATGGCCATGGTTCTTTACCTGCTTTTTTTGGGGATCATATTTGTCTCTGTTACAAAAACAATTCTGCCAATGGTCAGAGGCAAACAAAAAATATCTGTGAACATGAAGTTGCCAGCAACACTCATTTTACCGCCCATGATCCTTCTTTTGATTGTTGTTTTTTTGGGCATCTATCTTCCCCATAATGTAGCCAGTCTTGTTGATTTGGCAGCGCGTTCGATATCGAGGATCTTCGGATGAAAAATTTTGCAGTCTTTAAAAATGCCACCATGGGACATGAGGAGTCGATCCCCATTTTAAATATCGGTGAGTGGCGGAGCCGCATTGTCGATGCATGCAGTGACCACTCGGCAAGAATCATTTCGATGTTTGGTGATCGGAAGTCAGCCAGCACTATCAGATTATTTTGTGTTTTGGCGTCTGACTTAAAGGGGGAGCTTCTCGTTTCTGCAACAGACATTACCGACGGTTCATACCCGTCGTTAACCGTTAACCTGACCGAAGCACATCTCTTTGAACGTGAACTTTATGAAGATCTGGGGGTTCTCCCCCAAGGACATCCCTGGCTCAAGCCCGTCCGAGCCACACAAAAACACTCTTTTTATTCGATTAAAGGAGATGCCATTCACGAAGTGGCCGTCGGTCCTGTGCATGCCGGTGTTATTGAACCAGGACACTTTCGCTTTTTATGTCATGGAGAAAAGGTCTTTAATCTTGAAATCATGCTGGGGTACCAGCGGCGGGGCATCGAGGAATTGATTGTCTCGGCAAGTCCCCTAAAGAGAATGGTTTTGGCCGAGTCAATAGCGGGCGATAGCGTGATCAGTCATGGACTGTGTTACTGCCATGCCATTGAAGGGCTTGCGATGAGAAAAATATCGCACAGGGCCCGCGCGATCAGGGGCATAGCACTTGAGATTGAGAGGATCGCCAATCACATCGGAGACCTTGGCGCTCTGGCAAATGATGTGGGCTTCTTGCCAGTGGCATCTTACTTTGGAGCGATCAGGGCCGACTTTTTAAATCTGCTTATGGAGTTATGCGGAAACAGGTTTGGCAGATCGCTTCTTTGTCCGGGGGGGCTTCGGTTTGATCTGACCCGTGAGATGGAAACCACTTTCAGGGTGCAGATCGAAAAAAGCATGCAAAAGGTCAACGATGTACTCGATATTATGTTCTCGACTTCGTCGGTTCTTGCAAGACTGGACAATACAGGGGTGGTTACTCAAGACATTGCAAAAAAAACAGGGATGGTGGGTGTGGCGGCACGCGCCTGTAATCTGATGAGAGACGCAAGGGCCAATCACCCATCGGGTATCTACAGGTCAAAAAAAACCGTTATTGCCAGGGCCTCGTCGGGGGATGTCTTTGCAAGGGCCCGTGTCAGGGCACTGGAAATAAAAAAATCGCATGAACTCATCGGTGAATTTTTAAACAAATTGCCAACTGAAAAGGTCTGCTTTTCGATAAACGCCCTTAACCCCTCGGCAATGGTGATCAGTCTCGTCGAGGGCTTCAGGGGAGAAACAGTCCATATTGCAAGGACCAATGCCCATGCCGGGATATTTCAATACAAGATAGTTGATCCTTCGTTTCACAACTGGACAGGACTTGAGATGGCACTCAGGGACGGGCAGATCTCAGATTTTCCATTGTGTAACAAGAGTTTTAATCTGTCGTATGCAGGACACGACCTGTAAAGATTTATGCTGAAGATATTAAAAACAAGATTGAAACAGGGCCATCAGACGCTTGCCTTTCCTCCAAAAAAAAAGATGCCGGACAGGTTTTGTGGCGTCCCCGAAATCTCTGCCGAAAAATGTGTTGCAGGCTGCGATCTGTGTCTCAACTCATGCCCATGTGGTGCTATAACAGTAAAACCGCTCACGCTGGACCTTGGCCGGTGCATGTTTTGCGAAGAATGTGTGAGGGTCTGCCCCCATCATTGCATAAGGCATTCTACAGATTTGCGCATGTCGACAACAAAACAAGGTCATCTCAAACTTTGCGGCAAGCCACTTGATCTGGCCAAAGCCTTTGATAAAAAAACCCGAACACTTTTTGGCAGGTCATTAAAACTTCGCGTGGTCACTGCCGGAAGCTGTAACGGATGTGAAATGGAGCTTACCGCCATCGAAAACACCCAATTTGACATATCAAGGTTTGGAATCCAGATCGTCGCATCGCCCAGACACGCCGACGGGCTTATTGTTACAGGCCCTGTTACCGACAACATGAAACTGGCCCTCGAAAAAACCTATGCAGCCGTTGCGTCACCAAAAATAGTAATCGCCCTTGGCGCATGTGCCATCAGCGGTGGCCCCTTTACAGGCAGTAAACATATTCATAATGGCGCGGCAAATGTTGTCCCGGTAGATCTCTTTATAGCCGGTTGCCCTCCACACCCCATGACAATCATTGAGGGCATCATGCGGGTGCTTGGAAAAATATCATGATTGTTATTTGTCGCATGACGAAGGAACTCAACCGGTTTGAAGAAGAAAAATTTTGCTCCGTCTTGGATGATTTTAAGGAAAAACTCAACTTCGGCGTGTCCTAGTGCTTCGACAATTTAATAATTTTCTTTATTAGAAAATTATTAAACGCTCAGCACTAGTCCTGAGCAATCTAGAAAGATAAAAATTAAGTTGTCGAAGGACTAGTTTTCGGGGGAAGGTCATCCCCGCCAACGGGCGGGGATGCAAGAGAATTGAATTTTTTTGATGTGCTTATTTAACGAGATGGGGATTCTTCTAAAGGGGTCAAGTATCCGGTTGACTAGTCAGGGCAAGGGGTCTGGCTTTGACATGCTACAAGTCTTAAACTTGTAGCATGTCAAAGCCTCTCTTATGCTATATTGAGGCGGGCATGAGGCGGGCAGGCAGCCGAGAGTGAATACTATGTAAGACGCGACAATGACCAGAGGGGGACTTTTACCCATCGGGTGGGCTTTAAACTTTTATTGAAAATCTCCTCAATTTTTTCAGCGACCATTGCATCCAACCACACTTCATCACACGACGTGCATACACTTGCCGGCACGGCCTCAAATAAGGCGCGTTTCTCCCCCACTTTTTTCTCGTAGTCAATTTTTTGCTTCACCAAAATTCCACCGCACTTGGCGCATGCATTTTTTTTCATAAGTTATCTCTCCGTGTTTTGGGGTCAAACCACTTGGCGGGATCCATCCAATGGACCGTAACGACATGAACCAGGTCCGACAACGCACAGACCGCATACAACGGGAACCCACCCCTCACCCTTCCAACCATTAAGCATGACGGAAACGGTGTATCATCGGGATAGAGTTCAACAACCTCACCCTGACAAATAGCCTCCTTCAGCTCTGAGAGTGTTATGGCCCGCTGGTCCATTCGCTTCTGGGCGTGGAGGGTAATTTGATATTTGCCACTACGGACAAGCTTGCGCAGCCTTTCAATATCCATATCAGAAACGTACACCACTTGTGGGCATCCTTGCAAATTAAAAAAAGTGTGGGAATTTTTGTGGTCAGAAATCAAGGGAAAAAAGTAATGCACAGATCACTAGCGCGGCCCACGCCGCAACCAAACAGGCCATTACATATGCGAGGTCATGTGGCAATCACTGAATGCTGTCAGCGATCAGCGGTCAGCAATCAGCCAGACAAGAGAAACCCTTTTTTCTGGCTGAACGCTGATAGCTGTCGGCTGAGGGCCTCTCGCATTGCGTGACAGCCAGATACAAAAATTATCTTCTCATTTTAACAAGAAGTTTGAATGGAAGAATCTACTTTGGGTTAAATTTCTCCCAAAAGATATCTGATATCTTCGATGACCGGGCTTGGGCCACGTTCTATTTCTAATATCCCATGATGTATCTGATGCCGTGCGGGGTCGAGGGTGACGGCATCGCCGTTTTTGTACATTCTGCCGCCCCCTTAAACGTTTACCATCCGATTTCATGCTGCAGTTGACGCTTGAAGAAGCGATATGTTTAAGGTCGCCATTTGCGACCTTAAAGACGGGCCGTGGTGATTTTTTAAAACAAAAGGTCACCGCAGTAGATACCCTTGTAACCAAGGGCCACGCAGATAAATTTTCCCTGGTCCGCAACGGCCGCGTGGTAGGAGGGCAAAGACCAGTGCGCCACCTCGCTTATGTGATGAATGCTGGAGACATCGTAAAAGAGGGTGCCTTCGTTTGAGGGCAGTATAAAAAGCCGTCCGTCTTTTGAAAAGGCGGAGCCCTCAAATTGTTCAACGGTGATGTCAAAATCGTCGAGCGTGGCGAATTTTTCGATGTTAAAGACATCAAAGATAAATATCTTGTACCTGTTTTTTGATTGAATGAGTGCAAAGACAGTGTCGAGGGCCGGGGTGGTTTTGATCGAGACGATATCCATGTCTTCTTCGTACAGTGTGACAACCTCATCGGGCAAAATCACGGCGGGTGAGGTCTTGGCGGTTTCGACCTCTGGTTGTTTTTTCTTGCCGGTTTTTGGTTTGTTTTTTTCTGGGGGTTTGTTGTCTTCATCTGTTTCTGTTTCATCTTTGGCTGTCTCTGCTTTTTCGGGGACCTGCTGTTTATTTCCTGTCAGGACATTCCAGTCGTAAAGCTCCATTTTATCCTTTGTGAGAACAACAATCTGGTCCTCGGGGACGTAGTAGACAAACGGGGGGGTGTCTTTGGGCAGGGTGGCCTTGATTTTGACGTCGGTGGGGGAGTTAAGGGCGTAAAACACAATTTCATAGGGCTGGCCTGTTTCGGCAGTATTCTGTTTTTTTGAGGCAATGGCCAGGACCTCGCTGCCGTCGGTGGACGAAAAATGATGCCAGGATATCAGTTGGGGCACTGTGACTGGCAGCGGTTCAATTTTTGTAAAGTCGATATCAATAAAAAAAATCTTGTGGCTTTGTTCTGAATAGGCAAAGACTCCCAGCGACGTGGGGAGGAGCCTGTCATATTTGGCTTTGCCCGCATTGAGTGGCTTTTTGAGGATGAGGTTTGGGTTGTCAAAGTCGGTTGTTGCAAAGATCTGGTGACTGTTGTTGTCGATTGTGTTTTCAAATGAGATGAAATGGTTTTTGTCAAGCAGGACGACCTTTCTCGAGTCGGCCATAAAGTCGAGTGTCATGACCGGATCGACGGTGTACTCATCCCTGAAAGGTTTGTCGGCGCCGATTTGTGCAAGTGGAACGCTCGCATTGTTATCGGTCATGTTCTGTATGGTTTTGGAAAGTTCTGTGATCTTGCTGTCGATTGTGATCTTGTTGATGGTGATGGCCTTGTCATTGACAAGATACAATTGCCCGCGGTCCAGTGACCACGCCTGCAGTTTCTTTTCCCTGTTTAATGTGCCTCGTAAAAAACGGTGGTGGTGGATGCTGTAGAGTCTGACAGCGGCGGGTTTGGTCTCTGTTGTTGCAAGAAGCTCTGCGTTGTCGGCAGGCCCTGCTTCTGCGTCTGTATTTGTGTCTGTGTCTGCGTCTGTATTTGTATCTGTGTCTGTATCTGTGTCTGTGTCTGTTGCGTTGGTTATAATCGTCTGGATGTCCTCTTCACCGACGATGAATCCATTATTAAGATCGATGGAGTAGTTTTTAATCCCTTGAAAAGTATTTTCCTCTTGTGTGCCGACCTCCCGCGGGGGCTTACTGTCTGCCACAGTGCTGGCATTGTCACTCAAAGTCGCGGGTGTGGTGATCTCTTTTTTCGGGGGTTGAGACGTCCCCGCAAAAATGACATCTTCGCCAAAATCGCTGATGCCGGAATAATCATCGGAAAGGGTGAGCGTTTGCAGGCCAGAGAGCGACTTGTTTTGAGACAGATATGACAGAGCCAGAGAGGGTTTGCCGTTGTAACGGTAGAGTCCTGCAAAGGCAAAATCCCTGCCGATACGTATACTGGAAATCAGGTCGAGGGTTTTGATGTTGAGGATATCCAGAAACTGATTGCGGGAGAGATACAGATAATCGCCAAGGGCAATGGCGGAAACGACATTGCTGATGGGGGCTTCATCCGCAATTTTTATGTTTTCAATATCCGAAAAATCCAGGAACTCAATTTTGTCTTTAAGAAAAACCAGGGTTGTGTCGGTGTTGATCCAGTAATAATCGTGTTCCATTTCTTTTTTCAGGACATCTGTGAGGGCGTAGATTTTTTTGCCATCGGTTTCTGTTTGTTCGAGTTCAAGCACTTCGAGGACATGGTTTTCTTCTTCAAGAAAGAGGAGGGTTTTGGAGTTCTTGACCATTTTTTTAACCCTCTTTAACGGAGCAGCAATGGGTTTGAGGGCCAGAAGTTCGAGCTGCGTATTGTAAACGGCAAAGTGCTGGGGAAAGTCCATGTAGATGTATTTGTCGTCTGCATGGATAAATCTTGCGACACCGCCGATTCTTTTGGTTACGGCTACGGGGGCTTTGACTCTAAATCCGGGGGTCACGGCTGTTTTTAAATTGGTCGGTTTGACATCGGTCTTTTCGTTATTGTCCGTGAGTGTGATCACAATATCGGGATTGACTGTTTTTTTGTTCAGGCTGCCCGATGCGTTGTCTGTTGGCGGCGGTGTGTTTTTTTTATTTTGGGAGAGTTTGCTTTTCTTTTTTTTGTTTTTTGTCTCTAAAGATGGTGTCTGTTCGCTTTTGATGCCCAGATATTTTATTGCCTTGTCCGACAGACCGCTGACTTGTTCACACGAAATAAAAAAAAAGAGGGATAACAGTGATACTGTGCAAAAAGATTTCAGGATTGATTTATGGTTTGTCATTGTCATGGCTGGTTGCATAGCACATGTGTCCAAGAATTTCAATTGGTCTGGATGAGGTCGAAAGTTGACTTTATCATGATCAGGTTTTATGAAGCTTTCATTCGTGACGTGATCAGGTCTCATCGCCTATGCAATTACTTTTAATTCTTGTTTTCTTTGTCTATCTCATGCCTCTTGTCAAACTTTTGCATTTGATGGTGAGGTCTCTGTTTTTTCTTGCCCCCGTAAAGGTTTCTCTGCCGCAAGATGGGGGGCACGGTGATTACAAAAAACCTGTCGGAAAAAGGGTTTCTTTAAAACTGCTGCATCTCATCTCAAGGGTTGAGTACATTGTGGCACCTCTCCGGCATTGGTTTGTGGGCATTCCCTTCGTTGTTTTTTTTATAACGGTCATGACTTTGGAGCTTCTGGGCCGGACAAAAACAGCATCGCAGAACATGTTTCTGCTGGATGCGGTGCTTGTTCTTTTTTTCTGGTCTGTTTATTCACGGCAGACGGCTTATGCAAAGGCCGCGGAGTTTCTAAGGTCTTTTCCCCTGGCACATGCAGAGGACTTTCTTGTCAGATTTCAGTTCGAACTTACCTTTGGCGGCATCGATTTTTTTCATTCCGGAGATTTAAGGCGGGTCGATCCCGAATACACCAATTTTAAAAAAGGCATCAGGCCCTTAAAGAGCCGTCTTGTTTTTTTAAAGGGACTTATCGACACAGTCTACCTTGCCCACATTTGTCTGTTTGTCTTTAGAAGAATGGGGGCCCATTATCTCTTTAACCTCTTCGACGGTGCCGCGGCTTATTGGGGACAGCGCATGCTCATGCTCACTCATTCGTGCCTCGCGGTCAACGGGATAGAGGCCTTAAAAGAAAAGCGGGGCAGATTTATTTTTATCTTTAATCACAAAAGTGCCTTCGATTTTATTCTGGCCTTTTTTGCGCTCTCAACGGCGGAGATCAACGGCAGAAGGCCTCGTCTCAGGTTTATTCTGGCAAAGGATCACTTTAGGGATAATCCGCTTGTGTATCGTCTGTTTGGCGTTGGTCGGGTTTGTGAGGCCGCCAAAATGATATTCATTGCACGCCGGGACCGCACCAAAAGCAGCGAGGATTTAAAACGTGCGGCACGGATCATCGTCAATAACGAGATTGATGTGGCCATCTTTCCGCAGGGCACAAGGGCAAAGGGAAACTGCGACAGGGCGTTCAAGCGTCGTGATGCCGGTTTTTACACAACCATCAACAAAAAAGACCCCGCTTCGCAATTGTCTCATATCAAAAAGGGGACTTCGTATTTGGTTTGGGACACACTGTACGAAATGCATCAAACGCAAAGGGATGACGAACTTCATCTTGTTTTTGTGGGGATCAACGGGACTGCAAGTATTCTCCCCAAGGGCAAGACCAGGGTACAGACCATGGCCGATGTTCAGTTTACTGTGGGCGACGTGGTCACATTAACACCGCAGATCATCGAAGATTGTCTCGATCATACAGACCCGCAGGCTATCGAGGCTTCAAAAAAAGAATTTCTTTCCGAAATCAACAGCCTGATCAATCAAAAGCTGGTTTCTGTCTTACAACTTCACGATCTCCTGGTGCAGAGGTATCTTACCGAATTAAAAGGGCAGTTCAGATTAAGCGACGAAAAAATCCTCTCACTCAGGCAAAACATACTCGAGTTATCAGAGAGGGGCGATGTTGTCTATATTCTGCTCGACAGAATTTACGGCCTTCCGGTGCCTCAATGGAACGGTTATTTATCGCAACTGACCCACTTTTTGCTCGAAAAATCCGAATACGCCCGTTTCATAAACTTTTTGGAAGAAATTTCCTTCGAATTATTGAAAAATGAGTATCATGTTGATAAATGAGCCTTTAGTTGGGGGGGGTGAGCCCTTAGCCTCAGTACTGAGTGAGCAAAAATTTAATTCAATGGTAATCAAATTACGTTACCGTATTTGCGAATCGAAGTACTTAGCCGTGGGGATGGTCGATGGCTATGGGCTGATGGGGGCTGAAATACAAATATATACATATATACAAATATATATAAGTCATTTGTGGTTTTTGTGACGTTATAAGAAGACGATATGAAAACTTTTGCTGTCATATTTATGGTCCTAGTTTTTTTTGCGGGTTCCGTCGGGGCAGGCAATCCGCCGCCGTTGTTTACCAAGCCTGTCAAGCTTGACGACTCCGGACGCCCCCTGTACAATTCGTGGGAGCAGTACGAGTTCGAGAGAAAGCAGCGCTTTGAGAGAAAACAGCAAAAGGCCGACGATACACGAAATCACACATCTGGGGGAGAGGCAAATTCAGACTCGGATTCAGATTCAGATTCAGATTCAGATTTTGTTCCGACACCATCGACAACCATCATACATCGTCCGATCAATGGCATCTGAGGTTTTGGGGTTTGTGGGTGATGGTCTTTTATGATCATTCAAAGGAGGGGATAAATATGGGTAAAAAACTTTTACTGTCGTGTCTGGTCATGGCTTTCTATCTGGTTGCAGGGGCAGGTCTTGCTCGTGCGGGCAACCCGGCACCGCTGTATCACGCCCCTGTGCATCTTGGCGGAGAGGCAAAATATCCGGCAAAGAAAAAAGTAATCCAGGCCGAAACACAGCCCAAGGCCGATGAAAAATCAGGGTCTATAAAAACCACAGAAGCAGCATCAGATACAAATCAGACACCCAAGACCACAGATGCTGCCGGAACACCAACGGAGACAGGCACGGCAAAGGCTGTTGATGTTTCCAAAACAACAGATGCAGCAGTTGTCAGCGGTTCGGGTGAAACCATCCCTCCCGATCCCGAAGCGAGCGCCGAGGATAAAAAAGACGACTACGATTTTTAACAATAAAGGGCGTCTTTTATGAGAAGTCTTTTCTTTGTGGTTCTTGTTTTTCTCTTTCAGTTTATTTACGTCAATGTTGCCTGTGGGGACTCTGTTTCTGTTTCGCCATCAGGTGTGGGGCAACCGTCCTCTGTGGAGTTTAATCAAAAAGACGCGCAAATCCCCAAACATCACATCAATCCCGTACCCGATGCGATACAGGCAAAGTCCCTCGGAGAAGAAATGGTCGATTTCATCCGCAAACTTCTTGGCGACAAGCCCGAGCCGGTGGATGAAAAACTGGTGAGAGACGAAGAGTGACCCTTAAGCCCCCGCTCATACTCGCCGTGATGATGTTGCTTGTGAGTTTGACTCTTCAGGCAAAAGAGCAGCCAAGGCCTCTTTATGACGGGCCCGTGCATATCGAAGATGGGGGGGTGGTTCAAAATCCTCACGCACAGGGGTTAAAACCTGATTTAAAAACAAAAACGGATTCTTCTTTCGACAAAACAAAAGATTCCCCAAAACCAAAACACAAAAAAAAGAAGGGTGGGCGTTTGTGGGAGTACAAGCGGACCCATTTTAATCATTATTCGATCAACGATGAGATTGCGATTGGTGAAAAGTTTATCAAAGAACAAGAGCTGGCCTTTGAAAAGAGAAAGCTTAAGGTCAATCCCCCGGAGTGGGCTCAGTATAAAAAACGCATTGATGCCATTGTGGCCAGGCTTGCGCCTGTGTCTGATCTGCCCCATCTGCCATACGAGGTCACATTGTTTGACAAGCCGGATGTGGCCAACGCGTATTGTTTTCCTGGCGGCAAGATCGGGGTCTTTACGGGGCTCTTTGACACAGACAAGGGGTTGATCGATCCCAAAAAAGATGACGAGATCGCGGCGGTTCTGGCGCACGAAATGGCTCATGCGGGTTTACGACACGTGACAAGGCAGATGACAACCTACAACAGTGTCAGTCTGGTTGGCAGTCTTGTCACACTGGGGCTTTCGCAGGGGGTGGGGCAGAACTGGGCCTATCTTGCCGGTCAGGTTTTTAATACCGGGACGTTTCTTGCGATGCCGAGTTATTCGCGCAAGCACGAACGTGAGGCCGACAAGGTGGGTTTTTATTATCTTGCAAAGGCGGGTTTTAATCCGATGGCCGCGATTACGGTGTGGGAGCGGGCCGCCTTAAAGGCCAAGAGCAAGGGAAAGGACAAAACCAGTTTTTTTGCATCCCACCCCGCCAGTGGTGAGCGCGCCGCCTCTCTACGGGGATTTTACGAGGATGCACTGGAAGTGATCAAACGGCAGGAGATGGTAACCAGGATGAAGGAGTGAAAAACATGATTCACACCCTGATGGGATTTTTGTCTTCCCCGCGCACTGTGTCTGGGAGGTTTCTCGCGGCCAGCAGGCTGGCGGTCGCCATCAGCACAAGATAAATCGCAGGGGCATAAAGATTACGATAATGTATCAGGAGCCATGTCGCAATGACAGGGGCCGTCCCCCCAAAGAGGGATAAAGAAACATTGTAAGACAACCCCATGGCACTGTAACGCACGCCTACAGGAAATATTTCGGCCAGTGTTGCGGGAACCGCACCAAGAAAAATACCCATCAACACGGTAAAACAAAGCTGGGCGATGACCACCGAAAACAACCCGCCGTATTCGACCAATAAAAAAAGAGGGAGAGAGACAATCGCCATGCCGGCGGCACCGGCGACTAAAAGTGGCCTGCGCCCGATTTTGTCAGAGGCGTGGCCTGCCAAGGGAACAATAACAATCAACAGCATAAGGTAAAACGTGTTGAGCCAGAGGAGTTGGTCAGCGTACGGATGAAGATGCTCGCTGAGCATCGAGGGCCACCAGATAAAGAGCAGATAAAAGCCTCCTACAAGAACAGACAAACATACTGCCAGAACCATGCGCCACCGCGCAAGTTTAATGGCCTCGGCAAGGGGATTACCAATAATTGTGCCGGCAGATTCCAATTTTTTAAAGGTGGGTGTTTCGTGTAATCCTTGGCGCATCCAAAGACCAACAAGGCCAATAACAATGCCCGCAAGAAACGGCAACCGCCAGCCCCAGCCTGACATGGCCTGCGGGCCTAGTGTGCTGCCGAGCCACACAGAGGTCAACGACCCCAGCATCATGCCCGCATAACAACTGGCAAAGGTCCAGCTGCTGTAATAACCCTGTCTTTTTGGTGGAGCGGTCTCGGCTACAAAAGCGATTGATCCCACAAATTCACCTCCCACCGAAAGCCCCTGGGCCATCAGGCACAAAACAAGAAGAATTGGTGCCAACACACCAATCTGTGCCTGTGTGGGCAGGATTCCAATAAAAAACGTAGGCACGGCCATCATTATCACCGAGAGCCGGAGCGCCTTTTTGCGACCGTAGTGGTCACCAATGTAGCCAAAAAACACGCCCCCAACCGGTCGCATCAAAAAACCGGCCGCAAAGACACTGAACGCACCAAGCAGTGAATACAAGGGGTCATTTGAAGGAAAGAACAGATCTCCAATGATGGGGGCCAAAAAACCAAAAATGGCAAAATCATACCACTCGAGGACATTACCCACGATACCACCAGCCAGATTTTTGATCAGAGATTCAGGATGGTCCTCGCGTTCCTGCTGCTCGCGCTGTTCCTTTTTTTCTTCGCGAATCAGCACGATGTTTTTTAACAAATGGGCAACCTCTTGGGCCGTGTCTGTTTTGGGTGATTGTTTTTGTAACCCCTTCATATTAAGAAAATCCCTTTTAATGAAGACCCCCGCAGCACCCCGCTTCACCAAAGCGCTTCGCGCCGGCGAAAGGGGCATAGGAATAAAATCCCCATCTGGGGGTCTAACCTCAAAACGGCAGTGCCAGCCCAGAGAGCGACAGGAGATGCGGGATTTAATGGCTGTTTTGAGACTCGATAACCTTAATAGGAAGGCCCTCGCGTTCGGTCAACAATTTTGAGAGGAGGTCAATAATGGCATCACGTATAGTGCCACGATGAATGACATGGCATGCCGCATTGGGGTATTGTGATCCCAAAACTCTCTTCAGGATTTGGACCTTAAGCCCGAGATATTTTCTGTTGTGTGGTTCTTTGCAACTGGGACAGTTGATTTTTTTTCGTAGGTTTTCGATGGGGTGTAGGACCAGTTTCCCAGATCAAGCTGTATAAGCTTGTGTTGATCGTTGCCATCAAACGAGTAAAAATCGATATTAAAGCGATTGTTTAAAAGTCTTGTAGATTCTTCCATCCAAACTTCTTTGTAAAATGACGAGATAATTTTGCATCCCCCTGTAATGTAATGCGAAATGCTATCAGCTGTCAGCTATCAGCGTTCAGCTTTTTTTGTCTGGCTGAGTGCTGACGGCAGAGTGCTGAAAGCAATTCATCAAAGTTGCATAACTTCGATTTTGTGAAGTCCCGTTTGGTTGCGGCGTGGGCCGCGTTAGTTATCTGATATTATTAACTTTTTACCCCCACTAAATGAATGCATCCAGGAGCGAAATTGTACGCAACTTTTTTGTTGGGATGCGATAACAGCATGCAAACAAAAAAGGAGCCTTATTATGGCGATTCTCGGTAATTATTGTAATTTATGATACTGGGAATATTCATCTTAAATATGAAATATGAATGGCTGTTTTTCCATACTTGATACCAGAACCAAACTATTTTTTATCTACTCGCGGTATACCTCTTTGCGGTGGGCGATCCTCAAAATCAGCAACTCGTCAATTAAAATCGCAAAGATCACACGGTAATCTCCTACACGAAACTTTCTTAGTCCGGCAAAACTGCCCTTTAAAACAGGACAAGACAATGCCTTTTGAGGCAGGTCTTTTTCTATTTTATTGATGATTTTTTTTGCCGCTGGTTTTCCCAAGAGCTTGAGATCGTGTTGCACCGACTTTTTGTAACAAACTTTATAGTCCAAGGGATTTCCTGATATCCTTTCCGGTCACAACGGGATCATTGTTGTCATGCAACCTGTCCAGGGCAATTTGCAAATCGGCATACTCTTCAAGATAAACCTCTATGGCCTTTTGAATGTGAAACGTACGAGCACGTTCGGTCTGGGCCGACACCAGATCAAGTTTTTTGGTAAGTTGCAAAGGCAAGCGAACAGAAATAGTTGAGTTTGTATTGCGCTTATTCATATGTAATACAGTGTAATACAAAATGAGTTTAATCGCAATGGAATTTTGAGCAAAAAAACAATTTTGACTTGATGTATTGTTATGCATATGATAATATATAACTGCCATATATGGAGTTATGTATGAATCGTACCACAATCATGTTACCGGGACCTCTCAGAACAAAGGCAGACAAGACAGCCCGGCAAATGGATGTTTCTCTGGGAGAACTTATTCGTTTGGCACTGATCCGCATCATCGATGCCACCCCAAAAAACCTCCGGACGGACCCCCTGTTTGCTGACAACGCTGTTTTCAAAGGCTGTTCCCCCTCGGACTCTGCCTCTAATCACGATTATTATTTGTACGGAGAAGACCCATGATTTTTGCTGATACGGGTGCTTTTGTAGCGCGATTTTTGGGACAAGACGCTCACCATCAAGAGGTTCTCAAGGCATGGCAAAGACTTGAACGCTCAGGCAAGCAGGTCTTTACCTCTAATTTTGTCATCGACGAGGTGTTGACCCTGACGGGAAGACGCGCAGGGTATCAATTTGCAGCAGAACGCGGTCGCAACTTATATTTATCACAAATTCTGACGATTTTAAGACCAGAAGACGACGACGAGCAGGCCGCCCTCAGTTTGTTTTTAAAATACGCTGATCAACGGGTCAGTTTTACAGACTGCGTCTCGTTTGCCCTTATGAAAAAAAACAAGATCCGTTGTGCATTCTCTTTTGACAGACATTTTCAAATGGCTGGGTTTAAAATTTGGTAATCCTGATCTCATGCTGATCATTATCATCATGTATCATCATGTATAAGAGAGTTTGGCAAGAGCAGGGTAATTCTGGCGGAAGAATTGATTTAAGGGCTTAAAAGCTCAAACACATCCCTGTTAAATTCGCCCTCCATCATGGCAATAAAACTTGCGCCGCCCAGTTCGGGGACTGTGGTCGAGATGGTCCCGGACGAGACCAGTGTGACTGCTTTGTCGTCGATGACAGCGCCTTGTGCGGTGAGGTCGCCTGCCGAAACAGCGCCGGTTGTGAGGTCGATGACAAGACGTTTAAGTTCCATCAGCCCCTCATCGGTGACACTGGCTGTATGGCCGTCCTGTCCGTCCGAGATGGCAAAGATGCGCATGCGGATGCTGACGTCTTTAATGTGGATACTCCCATCGGTGTTGATAGCCCCCTCAAAAGTTGTGTCGTCCTCCGAGCCGCATTTTACATCATCTACAAGGCGGCCGCACGCATCAAGGACAAGATCAACATCAAAACCACCTGTGGCGTTTGAATAGCCGTCGCAGCCCTCTGTTATCGAACCCGGCACACAGACACGATAAACCATTTTGGAGACATCCCTGGCCTTAACGCGAAGGCCGCCATCATCATCTAAGTGAAGGTTCATGCTGTAGGTGTCTTGATAGGAGACATCAAGGTCGTATGTGTTGTCTGCCGCATCAATTTTGATGCCCAATGTGTACATCAGTTTAAGGTTGGTGGTGCTGCTGTTTTCAGATTGTGTTTCTGACCCTGCAGAGGGCTCTGGTTCTGGTTCTGCAGTTGTGTTCGCACCACCGCAGGACAGGAGAGTCAATCCGGCAAAGAATAATGAACACAAGAGCGCAAGATAACGGCAAAGGTTTTTTTTATTGGCTGCCATGGTGGTGTTATCGGTTATCCACATTGGATGTTGCTTTAAGAATACCCATGTTTATAATAATCATGTGAAATAATTCACCTTTAATCTGCCAAAATATGACTTGCCGTGTTGAAAAATAAAAAATATGAAGCCTTCATCTCATGAAACACAACACGCCTCATTTTGTTTACCCGCTGCTCGTATGGATCCTTGCCCTGTTGATGCCATGCAAAATTTTTGCCTTATCGTTTACATTTGGCAAGCCGGAGGGGTTTTCAAAACTTGCCGAAAAAACAAGCCCTGCGGTTGTTAATATTTACACCACTCAAGATGTGACTGCCTCGCCGTTTCCTGCGGGGAGGGTGAATCCTTTTTTTGATCAGTCCCTCCAGGATCATTTTAAAAATAAAGTTGCAGAAAACACCCCGCAAAAAAAAGATAACTCGCTTGGATCGGGCGTGATCATTTCAAAGGATGGCAGGATCATGACCAATCATCATGTGATCGCGGGGGCCGATGATATCTACATTAATTTAAGTGACGGCAAAAAATCCAAGGCAAAGGTCCTTGGTTTTGACGAAAAACTCGACATTGCCATTCTGCAACTCACGCGCCCAGACAGTTATCCGTCCGCAGATCTGGGAGATTCAGATAAATCAAGGATTGGCGATTGGGTCATGGCCATTGGGAACCCCTTTGGTTTCGGACAGACAGTGACGGTCGGCATCATCTCTGCAAAAGGCAGGGTCTTGGGCGGTCCTTATGACAATTACATTCAGACAGACGCTTCCATCAATCCGGGCAATTCAGGCGGCCCCTTGTTTAATATGGATGGTGAGGTGATTGGCATCAACACAGCGCTTGTTAATTCCGGGCAGGGGATTGGTTTTGCGCTGCCCATCAACACGGCGCGCGGGGTTCTGGATCAACTGGTTCAAACAGGCGGTGTCAAGCGCGGCTGGCTGGGTGTCTCGGTCAGGGATCTTGGTGAAGAAGAAATCACCAAAATCGGTGACAAGGATTTTAACGGTGTCTTTGTTCTTGATGTTGTGCCCAACGGGCCGGCAGAGCGGGCGGGGATTAAGCAGGGTGATATCATCACAAAACTTAACGGCGGGACCATTGTCAACAAACAGACCCTGCCCAATCTGGTGGCCCATTTTTTGCCGGGAACAGAGGTGCTGCTCACGGTTCTCAGGGCAGACAGTCCTGTTGACATCAAGGTTGCCCTTGGAGATCTCGATAATCCCAACAAGGCCTATATTTATCCCATTGGCGACGAAGACAACCAGACAGACAGGGCAATGATCGGGATTGATGTGCGTGATCTCGAAACGGGAGACCACAAAGAGATGACAGCGGGGGTTTTTATTACAAAGGTGCACGATGGTTCTGTGGCGAGTCAGATTGGTTTAAAACGCGGTGATATCATCGTGACACTGGCCGACGAAAAAACAGACGTCGTCAAGGATTTTAAAAAGAGACTCAAAAAAATCCAGCAGGGCGGCGTGATCAAACTCCAAGTGGTGCGTGAAAACAAGACCCTGTATTTTGTGTTTAAGAAGCAGTAACTCTAGCGCGGCCCTCCAAATTTTTCCGGTCCCACAACCCCCAGAATACAGCGATTAAGTGTGATGTATTTTTGTGCGGTTTTTAAAATGTCCTCGCGGGTGACGCTGCTGATGTCTTTTTGAAAATCAAAAAATTCCTCAAGGCCCTTGCCGTAGAGTTCGTTTAACGCAAGCTGCATGGCGATGGCGCCGTTCTTTTGGTGGTCGATCTCGTGATTGCCGATGATGTAGTTTTTGGCGCGTTGGAGTTCTTCTGCGGAGATGGGGGTTGTGCTGATTTTTTTGAGTTCCTTGATCATGGCATCGATGGCTGTTTTGACCTTTGCAGGCTCTGTGGCAATGTAGGCGCCAAAGAAACCTGTTTCCATTCCCTGAATCATGGTTGAAGAGACCGAATAGGCGAGTGATAATTTGTCTCTGAGTTCCAAAAAAAGCCTGCCGCCCTGACCCGAAAGGATGTTGTTGATCACCTCCAGGGCAAATCTGTCTTTGTCGTAAAACGAGGCGCCCAGAAAACCAATGGCAATATGGGCCTGCTGTTTATCCTGTTTTTTTGACAACGTAATGATTTTTGATGGAGACTGCGGGGCTTTAAGTTTCTTGTTGCTAAAACCCTTTTGGGGAAGGGTGGAGAAATTTTTGTTAAGCGTGTCGAGAATCCTGTCTGTATTAAAGTCACCGACGACGGCCATGACCAGATTTTTGGGGACGATGGTGTTTTTGTAATATTTTTCGAGTTGGTTCGCGTTGAGTTTTGTCACCGGTTCTTTTTCTCCCAGAAGATGATATTTGTAAGGGTGACTATTAAAAAGCCGCTGCATGACCATGTGAAAACAAACCTGTCCGCTGTTGTCGGATCTGTTTTTAATGGCTTCGAGCTGTTGCGCTTTTTCCTTTTGTATTTCCTGGGGGTCAAAGGAAGGATTTAAAATAACATCGGTGAGTATTTCGAGCGCGTCCTGGCAGCGTTCGCTGAGAAAATTATATGATATCCCGATAGAGTTGCGTCCCGTGTAACTTGCAAGCTGGGCGGCCAGCCATTCGTTTTTTTCGGAAAGAGCCACTTGTGAGAGATTTTTTGTGCTTTTTGTGATGATGTTTGAAATGAGCTGGTTGATGCCGTTATTTGAGGCTGTTTCGTTTCGCAGTCCGCCGAGCGATGAGGTCTTGACGGAGACGAGAGGCAGACGGTGATTCTCCTTAAGGACAACATGAATGCCGTTGTCCAGCCGATGCACGGAAGTTCCCCTGTAAAATCTGTCCTTTTTTATCGAAGGCCGTTTTTTGTGGGCGCTTTGTTTGTAGAGGGATTTGTCGATGGTGATTTTTATTTTTTTGGGGTGCAGGATCACAAGCGTGGATCTGTTGAAGTCCAGGTATTTATTTGCGGCCTTTTGAACATCGAGAGCGGTGAGTCTGCTGATCTGCTCGATGTATTTTTCGTCGTACTTGTAGTCACCCACGGTGGTCTCGTAGATCATCCATTTTTTTGCAGTGCCTTCGCAGGTCTGTTTTTCAAAGATAAGTTGCGAACGGGCGAGCAGTTTTGTGCGTTCTATTTTTTCGTTTTCGACAGGATGGGTCTTCATGTATTCGATTTGATCTTTGATGGAGAAAAGCGCCTTGTTGATGAGTTTTGGATCCACAAGACCGCTGATGATAAAGAGTCCCGGAAACTTTGGGGTGTAGCACGAAGAGCCGATGGAATGGACGAGCTGCTCTTTTTCTTTGGTGTTGAGACGCAGCAGGGAAGCGCTGGATTCGCCCAGAAGATGACTGAGGACATCGAGGGCGGGGACGTCCCTGTGAGTGAGATCTGGCGCCTGAAAGGCCAGATCGAAGTATGTCGCGTTGATGTCCATGGTCTTGGAGATGACCTGATGCTTTTTTTGCAGAGGTTCTGCAGCAAAAGCAGAACTTTTTGACAAGGGGCCAACTTGAAAACGAAAGAGTTGTTCGAGTTCCTGGCTGAGCTGAGATTCTGAAATGTTTCCGCAGACACCCAAGACCATGTTTCTGGGAGTGTAATACCTGTTGTAAAAGCTGACGATCTTGTCTCGTGTAAAACCACTGACGAGTTTTGCCGTTCCGATCACAGGGCGCCTGTAATTGTGTTTTTTGTAACAGGCCTCAAACAGTGTTTCGCCAAGGACCCTTGCAGGGCTGTCTTCGCCCCTGCGGATTTCTTCGATGACAACCTCTTTTTCACGTTTAAGCTCTGTGGCGTCAAAGGTGGCATCAAAGACCATTTCTTTTAAAAGTTTGAGTCCCAGATGAAAATGTTGGCTGGGGAGGTTGATGTAGTACACCGTCTGATCCAGTGATGTGAAGGCATTGAGTTCGCCACCGTGGGATTCGATCAGTGTGGCGATTTCACCGGCCTGATAGGATTTTGTTCCCTTAAAAACCATGTGTTCGATCAAATGACTGATGCCCGATTCATCGTTTGTTTCGTACACCGATCCCACATGAATACCCATATTCAGTGAGACAATATTGGCATTGTTGTTTTTTTCGTAGATGACGGCCAGTCCGTTGGTCAGTTTGATTTTTTTTGCAAATTGATTCATGTTATTTCCCCTGAGTGAATGTTGTTTCTCATATGTCGTTTTTTAGCGCAAGGCAAAGGGTTATTGCGAATTGCACGCCCTTTTAAAAAAACCACTTGGGGTTGCTCAAATCATCAAATCGGTATATAGGGCAAAAGAGACCCAGCGGGGATTTATGGAGAGACTTTTTTATGAACCCAAATAACATCTTGCTTGTCGAAGACGACGTGTCCTTGCGTTTTGCGATAGAATCCTTTCTTGTGCAGCAGAGTGATCTCAACATCAAGTCTGTTGGAGACGTAGAGGCCGCAAAGCGGGAGTTGGAAAAGACAGATTTTGATATCGTCCTGTCAGACGTCAAAATGCCCGGCGGGAGCGGCTACGATCTGCTCGAGCACATCAAGCTGGGCACAAAAAAACCCCTGGTTGTTCTTATGACGGCTTACGGTACCATAGAGCAGGCGGTCACAGCGATGAAGAGTGGGGCTTACGATTTTATTGTCAAACCATTTCAGCTCACAACACTCGAAAGAGTCCTTCGCGGTGCCCTGCAGGACAAAGATTCTTTCAGAGAGCAGCAGGTTGAAAAAAAGTTTACCAAAGAAGAAGAGGCCTACGACAAACTCAAGCGCTCCAATAATGCCTTTATTACCAGAAGTCCCAAGATGGAAGACCTTCTTCAAAACATCAAAAAAATAGCAGCGAGCAAGGCCACCGTATTGATTCAGGGCGAGAGCGGTACCGGAAAAGAAGTGCTCGCCAATCTGATTCATGAGCACAGTCCGCGTCGGGGAAAATCATTTATTGCCATCAACTGTGCGGCCCTGCCGGATAACCTTCTTGAGAGCGAGTTGTTTGGTCACGAAAAAGGATCTTTCACGGGGGCCATTCAACGGCAGATTGGAAAATTCGAGCTGTCAGACGGCGGAACGATTCTTCTCGACGAAATCAGCGAAATGAGCCTCAACATGCAGACAAAGCTTCTCAGGGTTCTTCAAGAATGCGAAGTCTACCGTGTTGGCGGCAACAAGCCTATTCCTCTCAATCTGCGGGTAGTGGCTTCAACAAACAGGGATCTCTACCGTTACATGAAAGAGGGAAATTTCAGGGAGGATCTCTATTACAGGATCAACGTCATCCCTATTCATGTCCCGGCTTTGCGGGAGAGGGGAGACGACATGATTACCCTCTCCGATTATTTTCTGGATGAGTTTTCAAGGATTCACGGGCGCAAACGCATCAAACTTGACGAACTGGCCCGCTATAAAATCCTTAACTACCCCTGGCATGGTAATGTCAGGGAACTCAGAAACTCCATGGAGAGGGCTGTGTTGGTGGGCAATTTCGACCAAATCGTCAACGAAGACCTTGTGGGCAAAAGCACGGTCGCGGAGGTTGCCGCAGTTCCCGATCGTCCGGGCGAGACAGGCGCTCCAAAAACAGAATCCGCCGGAGAGGCTCTGGATTTAACACTCGACGAGGTCGAAAAGAGGGTTATTTTTGAAACCTTAAGAAGGTGCAAGGGAAACCGTACAAAAACGGCCGCCAAACTGGGGATCAGCCTGAGAACACTGCGCAACAAACTTAAGGCGTTTCGTCTTGAAGAAGAAGGCATCATGAACCCGGCAGAAGACTCGGCGCCGGAATCAACCTGAACTCACAGTTGCATTACAGGGCTGTTGCTTATGCGTACTTAGTGTTTGAGGAACGAGGATCAGGATCAATAGACACAACCACAAGACACAACCACAATCACTTAAAATCTGGGATATCGATTTTAAGGCTTTCATCGCTGTCGTCGTTTGAGTTGTGGCTTGAGAGGGGGACTACCATTCCTGCGGCGATTTCTCTTAAAGCTGTGACGATATCTTTGTTTTTACAATGGACGAGCTTTGCAGACCCTTCGAGTATCTGGCGCACACGGCTGGAGGTTAGGTGAACAAGACCAAAACGGTTTTCGACATTTTTAAGACAATCTTCGACTGTAACCCTTGCCATTTTTTTCCCCCAATCCGGTAGATATCAAACGACTGCGCGCCTCGGACACACCGAAGCGGCAACAAGCAAACGCAAGACACCGCAGAGGGGCGGTTACTAGTATTTATCTCCGTGAAGGTCAAGGGGCTTAAATCGCGGGGCACACTCACAGCCAACTCTCTTTGCCATCACTTCACCCAGAAAAAAAGAAAGGATCTATGTGGTTGTCCTGACTAGTCAACAGAGACAGAGCAGTGATGCTCAAGCCACTTGTCAAGGTCGGCCCGGCGGACTCTCCATTGAGACCCTATTTTAAAGGCAGGGATCTTTTTATCGCGAATCATGCGATAAAAGGTCATCTCATGGATTCCAAACTCACTAGCCAAGTCAGCAACTGACAAGTACTCTTTTTGATTTGCCAGGTTTTCACGAATTTTGGTCATATGCACCTCGTTGTTAGTTAGAAGTTTAGTATGCACATTATGTGCCAAAAACCATTTAAAAATATCTATTTGATATCATTTGTCTTTATTTTATTGCTGTTTTTAAACAGGGCAAAAAGGTGTCAAAATGTGAACAAGTTTGCCTGAATGAGGGGTAAGATTTGCTCATTTTGATAAAGGGTAGGGGGTTGATAGGAGATGTTTGAGAAAGAATGTGAACTGAACAGTTCCAAAAGCCCTTGAAATAAACACCCAACCGCGTGTCCTGCTTCTTTAAACATCAAAAAAATCCGCGATGGTCACCACAACAACATCCCTTTGTCTGGCGAGGTCAAGAAATGCCTGCGTTGGCTCTTCACCAAGGACTAGAAAATATTTTTTTGAAAAAAAACGGGGCGGGTTGTAATTTTTTGAGATGATCTCATCAATCCATGCGGTCTGACACGGTCCCCACTTGCACTCAATGATGCGCGAAAGACGGTCTCTTGGATGTTCGACCACAAGGTCTATCTGAGTCGTGGCATCCCAGTAATCGAGGACCTGATAGTTTTCGTCCTTAAGCATGAGTTTTTTAAAAAAAGGTTTTGTCAGGTTCTGCCTTTGTTCGAGAATATATCTGATGAGTAGTTCAAAGGCCCCACCAGAAAAATTGGGAATATAATACCCCCGCCCCGAAAGACCAGTCTCGGCAGGAAAGATCAGACCCCTCATGTTTGTTTTGATACGGTTGGAGAGCGGTGCCAAAATCTGAAAGTAAAAGTTCAAATAAAAGTCCTTGATGAAATAATGCACCCCCTCTTGGTTGCGGGCAGGTTTTTTGTGAGCCGGAAATTTTTTGAATACTATTTCGTAATCAAGAAGTTTGTTGATGATGTGTGAGACCGTGGCCTTGGGCAAACCTGTTTTTTTGACAATATTCAGTTGGTCCGAACCCCCCTGTCCCAGCACAGACATGATGTGTTCTGCTGTTTTTTGACCTGCCCTGTTAAAGTCAAGACTGAGAAGTTCGGCTGGTTCCGCAAGCAGGTTGTGACTTTGTGTGAACAGGGCATCATTGATGGCGTGTATAAAGCCTCGCGTGGGATCAAGACGTTCAAGGTAATAGGGAATACCACCGATCATCATGTACAGCAGACAGACCTCCTGCAGGGACCATTTTTTTAAAAAACAGCTTTTGATTTCGGCAGGTGTGATGGGCTGTACCCAAAGATGATCAAGGGTCTGCAGACCACGCAGGATTTTTTCCTGCCCACCAGTCTTGTTTTTAAAAAACTTGTTCGAAGACCCGCAGATCACGACACCGATCCAACCCTGTTTTTGCCATGTCACCCATGCCTCTTTGAGGGCACCAAGAAATCCTGAGCCTTCTGATGCAATCCACTGGATCTCGTCAAAGACAACGATAGAGCGTTTTTTTTTCTTGACCGCGTATTCTCCGATGATTCTAAACACGTCTGCCCAGTGCAAAAGTCTCATGTTATAACGTAAAAGTTCATTGTCTTTTGAAAATCGCGACCATTTTTTGACAAACTCAGACAGGGTGTTTGAGGTGCGGCTGTCAGCCTTGCCCGTGAAAAAAAAACATTTTGCAGGGTATCTTTTGACAAAATCATCAAGGAGCCAACTCTTGCCTACTCTGCGTCTGCCGCGAACATACAAAAACTCACTTTTTTTTGAATCAAAGAGTTCCGTTAAACGGTTTAATTCTTCATCTTTATTGAAAGTTATCATAAAAAAACCATCCAAGTTTAAATAATATGTAACAGACAATTAATTATACTTAAGGAATGTAATATAATCAATATGTTATATAAGTCCTAATCATTTAGAATTTATAACATGTCGAAAATACGTTATTATTTCAAGTTTCAGTTGTTAGAAATTATAAAAAATGAAACTTGATGATCAAGAATCAAGCCCTGCGTTTTGAACCCATGTGCCTTGATCAGACCATTTTTATTTTATTGTCCCATGTCCAGTCCTGATACCTTCTGCACGTTCCCCCAGTGATGAAACGCTTAGATAGGCACTCAACAGAAGCAACATTTGAGAAAACGGCCCGATAATAAGAATCAGATGCCATGCTGGGCAGTCTTTTAAGTTTTTTAACTTATTTAAAACGCATGACGGAGGAAAGCGCATGAAAGCGCATGAAAGCGCATGAAAGCGCATAACCCAATTAAATCCCGTATCTCCTGTCACTTCGGGGGCAGTTGCTGTGTCAGGCCAAAAAGTTATGGCGTCCGTGTGCCTGCAACATCACCAGCATTTTTGGGAAAGAAAAAAAGACAAAGCAGATTTAAAAACAAGGCTGCAAGCAGGATCATAAAGGCAAAAAAGATCGACGTGTGCAGAATGTACTGTATGGGGGGGAGAGAGGCAATAAGGGACAGCACCTGTGGTTTAAGCAGGGCGTCCATGTTTTGCGATAAAAAATTGATTGCGTTTTTTGTCTGTTCGGTTGGGACAAGATCATGAAGCCCCGATTTAAAACAAACAGCAAGCACAATCCCCATGAGTCCGGTCCCGATGGTGCTTCCCATGTTGCGCACCCAGAAGATCGCGGAGGTTGCAAAACCAATGAGTTCTTTTGGGGAGTCGTACTGGGTGACAATAAGCAAAATGGGGTAATTAAAGGCCATGCCGGTTCCCATCACCACAACACATAACGCGGTGACCGGGATTGTCAGATTAAAAAAGAGCAACATGAAAATCAACATACCCAGAAAAGTAAAAATAAATCCGATACAGATGAGCTTTTTGTAATTGTATTTTAGTAAAAGCCTTGTGCTCAAGATGCTAAAAACAACCCATGAGATGGTAAACGGAAAAAGTACCAGTCCCGACACGGTGGGTGTGTGTTTGAGTATCACCTGAAAAAAAAGCGGAAGAAAGCCCACCAGTCCCACCAGAAAGGCCGAACACAAAAAACCAGTGATACATGTCATGTTAAAGACAGCGTGCTTAAGCAGGCGGGGCGGCACCAGTGGGTGAGGGCTGTTTTTTTCCGAATACAGAAAGAGAATGGCCGAGAGGACGCTGATCAGAATGAACAAAAGGGCGGTTGCGTTTTGATGTTTTTGAAAAAAATTAAGCCCGATCAAAAGGGCAATCATAAACAGCGCTGCACCAAGCAATGAGGGGAGAGAGAGTGTTAACTTTTCAGTGGTTGTGTTTTGTTTGGGGTAGAACCTTATAATGAAATAGAGTGCGATCCCGCCGGGAAAGAGGTTGATGTAAAAGATCCAGCGCCAGCCGAGTGTTTCTGCGAGGGCCCCTCCGATAAAGGGGCCGATAAGGCTTGATACACCCCATATCGAAGAGATGAGCCCCTGAATCTTTGTACGTCCTTTGATGTCGTAAATATCGGCGATGATGGTAAAGGCGATAGGGATGATCCCGCCGCCGCCGATGCCCTTGATCCCTCTAAAAATGACCAGCGTGTTAAAGTCGGGAGCGATGGCGCAGAGGATAGAACCTGCAAGAAAGATTGTCATGCAGATGGTAAAGATTTTTTTTCGGCCCCAGTGATCCGCGGCCCTGCCCCAGAAGGGCATCGACACGGCACCGGTGAGTAGATACATGGTAAAAATCCACGAGTAGGACTCAAACCCGCCAAGCTCGCGTACGATGAGCGGCGCGGCTGTGCCGACCACGGTGATTTCGATTGAGGCCAACGAGATACCGAGTAGCGTGGCCAATGTGATAAGAATACGGTCTGTGCGGGGCATCGCTGTGTTATAGGATACGTCATGGTTTTAAGTCCATTGATAAAGTGGCACGGAGCTCGTGAGACACAGGGTCTCCTGCATGTGACAGTGGCTGTCACAAGGCAACTCAACATTTCACCTTGCGGGCAGAATGCGTCTGTTATATAAGGAACAATGCCGCGTGGATTTCAAATAAGGCACTGGATGAAAACCGACATCATCAGTGTGAGCGAGGACGAAACGGTGGGCAGGGCAAAACTGCTCATGGAGATCAAAAGCATCCGTTTTTTACCGGTCACAAAGGGCATGCGTGTGCTCGGTATTCTCACCGCGCGCAATCTTAAAAACCCGCGCATCGAAATTCAAAACCCCAAGGTCAAACACCTTTATCCAAACGACGACGACATCCCCGTCAAATATATTATGCGGACAGAGCTGATCACCATGCTGCCCAACGATCACATTGCGACAGCCGCACGGACCTTAACCACAAATAAAATAAGCTCGCTCCCCATTGTCGAGAGAAAAGGCTCCGATATCATCGTGGGTGTGATCACAACCACCGACCTTTTGCTGGCCCTTTTAGAACTCATCGATCGCGGTAATATTTAAATCTATAGGAATTTCAAAGTTGACAGAGCGCGGGTGCGTTCCTCGCATGACGAGGAAACTCAACCGCGTCAAAGTCAAGTTAGTAACTTGAAATTTCCCTTGCAATAAAGTGAACGATCGTTTATCATGGCCTTGCGCGCAGTTATTTGTTGCGCGTAGTGTGTTGTAATAACTTATTTTTTGGCTTTTTGGTAAATGGGGTTGAGTTTGCTTGTATAACACTTTAGTGGTGGTGGTGGACTCAAACACCAACAATAGCGAGGGCCAAAATAAAACAAAACAAAACAAAAGGGAGCAAATATGTCACAAAGTGAAAAAGCAAAATCTATCGATTTGGCAGTATCCAGCATAGAGAGGCAATTTGGCAAAGGCAGCATTATGCGTCTTGGGGACGCCGATGCCAAGCTTAAAAACGCTGATGTCTGCACTATTTCTACAGGCAGTCTTTCGCTCGATATGGCCCTGGGCATAGGTGGTTTACCGCGCGGCCGCGTGGTCGAAATTTACGGCCCAGAGTCTTCGGGCAAAACCACCCTCACCCTGCAGGTGATTGCCGAGGCGCAAAAAAAGGGCGGCATCTGTGCCTTTATCGATGCCGAACACGCCCTCGATGTCGGTTACGCAAAAAAAATAGGTGTTAAAACAGAAGATCTCTTAGTCAGTCAGCCCGATTTTGGCGAGCAGGCGCTCGAGATCGCAGAAACCCTTGTTCGCTCCAACGCGGTCGATGTCGTGGTTGTCGATTCCGTTGCGGCGCTTGTCCCTAAAAGCGAAATCGAGGGCGAAATGGGCGATCATCAAATGGGCACGCAGGCGCGTCTTATGAGTCAGGCCTTGCGCAAACTCACCGCCACCATCAGCAAATCCAACACGCTCATGATCTTCATCAATCAAATCCGCATGAAAATCGGCGTCATGTTTGGCAACCCCGAGACCACCACAGGTGGTAATGCGCTCAAGTTTTATTCGTCAGTCAGGCTCGATATCCGTCGCGTGGGTGCTATCAAGCAGGGCGAGCAGGTGTTGGGCAATCGTACGCGCGTCAAGGTGGTCAAAAACAAAATGGCCCCACCCTTTAAAGAGGTCGAGTTCGACATCATGTACGGCGAGGGCATCTCTAAAACGGGCGACATTTTAGATCTTGCGGCCGATCTTAACATCGTCGAAAAAAGCGGTTCGTGGTACGCGTACAACAACGAGCGTATTGGTCAGGGTCGCGAGAACGCGCGGGCCTTTTTGCTCGAAAATCCAGACATCGCGCTCAAATTAACAAATGCAGTCAAGGCTAAGGTTATGCCGCCTCCTGTTAACGACGAAAAAACAGCAGCCAACGATGCGCAGTCTGTGCCTGCAAATACAGCGTGCACAACCGATTCCAAGGCTGTTAAAAAAATCAAGGCTGTGTAAGACGAGCGGGGCAGCCCGGTTATTGAACATTGAACATGGGTGGTGTGTTGTGATCATGCAAGCGCTGTGATGCTATGGTACGGTGCTGTGCTGTGCTGTGCTGTGCTGTGCTGTCTTTAACCCAACCAACATTAACCTGTACAATCTAGAACAACCAGATAGTGCGGCCGGCATAATGACCGCGGTTTATTTGGCGCAGGTGTGGCCTGCATCTATTCCCTTGATTAAACTGGCACAGCTGTTTAAATATCGCGTGTGTGCAACTTTTTTTTTAACAGAGTAGTGTTGGCGTGTCTTGTTTTTTTGATTTGCGTGGTGTTGTTGTGCGATGCAGTCTTTGCGCGCAAGAGGGTTGCCACACCCAAGGTTGGGGCGTATCAATCGCAGGTTAATATGCGGGCCTCGGGGCTTGAAACCTTTACCCTCCCTAACGACCTTGTCGAGCAATTACAAAGGCGTTATGGGCCGTTTAGGCTTGCCAATCAAAACGACTACTGCCCAGAGATTAAAAACAGCACTGCAAAAATAACAGTGGGTAACCGCTGGTCGTATGGTGGCATCGCGGGAGATTTTAACGGCGATACAAACCTCGATTACAGCATTATTATTGGTGTCGATTTTCGTTTTGTGTGGCTTCTTGCCGAAAAAAAGACAACAGTCGGCAGGCCCTATCTGGTCACAAATCTCAGTTGGCCGAGTGTGAGGCATTTTGCCGTTACCGGCAAGGTGATGACAGGCAAGCTCTGCGATGGTGTGCTTATCATGGGCGATGCCGCTTCACTCAAGCAAAACAACGCCTACCCTTATTTTGGTCTTGCCGATTTAGAGAACCATGTTCAGATTTATAAAAAGGGCAAGTACTATCTTCAAACAGGTTATGAAGCCCCCGATAAAAACAAGTGGTCCGATTATTAAAACCATGAGAAAAAAAACATTGATCATCACTATCAGCCTTGCGTTGTTGAGCCTTTGCATCACTACAGGTACCCATGCACGTCTAAAACTCAACATTCAAAAGCGTTCCAATGTCAAGGTTGAGGCAGAGGAGCTTCCCTCAAACGAGGCGGGTTTTTTTGATTATCATCAGGCCATTCTCCCCGAAAACGACAAAGACTTTCAGGAGGTCATCCTCGAATCCCTGCGCACGGGAAACAAAAACAACCTTGCTTTTATCATCAGCACCGAGACCCTTCTTCTGCATCAACTGATGGCGGGGCTTGTGCTGGTGGGCAAAGACGGCGTACTCGAGTCCGTCCTTAAGGTTCATGGCACTTATTCTCAAAAAAATGTCAAGATGGCAAAACGCTACATCGCTGAGCTCGAAAAAATATCCCCGCCCGCTGTGGGCGCACAGACAAAACAGATCACCCAGGCAGGCATTCAGGATCTGGTCAACAGATTTTATGCCGATGAACGCGTGGGTGAATTTCTTTTGGGCCCGCAGGTGCGAGAAATCATCATCGCGCAGTTGCATCTTTTTATCGCCCAGAGCAGACGCTTTGTAAAAAAACAAAACGGGCTTGATGCGCTTCATGCAGACATCAAAGAGGGTCTAAAAACGGGTGTGCACGACATGTACCTCGCCATATTGTATTCAAAGGCCCTGCAGGTATCAATGAATATCGAGGTCAAAAAGGCCCCGGTGATTCTGTTAAACAACATCGGCGACGCATCGATTGCGCAATTACCAAATCTCAGATGGGGCGTTGATAAAAACGGGAGGCATCTGGTTCATTGGTGAGTTTAACATTTTTTTAAGACTGGCGGGGCACTTCAAAAGACGCGTGTAGCATTTATGTATAGGAATTTTAAAGTCGACAGAGCGCGGATGCATTCCTCGCAAAATGGAGGAATTCAACCGCGTCAAAGTCAAGTTAGTAACTTGTTAAACAGCGGTCATCACAGCATAAATGGAGCGGCATTAAATGAAATTTCCCGGCAAAAGAAAACAAAGACATTATTTTCCCGTAAGCGAACGGGGGCGCATCCCGTTTGATACTTTCCCACAGAGCCCTCGAAGGGTGTATGTGGCAGGAATCGATCAGCTCATTGTTGATATCGAGGCGCGGGTCGATGACACCTATCTTCAACTCATCGGTATAAAAAAAGGCCAGTCCGTGATTCTCGATGAAGGCAAGGCCGTCACCATTTACAACGACCTCAAAAATAAAAGACTCATCACCGGTGAATACGCGGGCGGGGCTGTCTGCAACACTTTGCACAATTATTCGGTATTGAGTGATGATAAATCCGTGGCGTTTGGAACAATCTCAAAAAATATCTCTGTTGGAGACAACGCCTTTAATTACATCTGCAACACCAACATGCATGTAGATCTTACCTATCTTCAGCCTGTTGACGGTCCCATAGGCCGCGCGATGTGTTTTATCACACCGGACGGCGAGAGGACTTTCGGCATTGCCAAGGGCATGATGAACGAACTTGAAGCGGAGTTCATTGATGCGGATATTATTAATAACGCTGCGGCGCTCCTGATTACCACTTATGTTCTGCGGGACGAGACTTCTCCAATTTTCAAGGCAACTCTCAAGGCCGTGCGCCTGGCCAAAACACATCATGTTCCGGTTGTATTAAGCCTTGGTACCAGTGATCTTGTCAGGGCAAAACAGGATTTTCTAAAAAAATTTATTGCAGAATTTGTGACAGTCCTTGCCATGAATGATGACGAGGCTTTTGCCTTAAGCGATGAGAACGATCCCCTGCTGTGTCTCAACACACTTCTTGAGATTGCCGATTTTTGTCTTCTCACTGTGGGCGAGCGGGGGCTTTATCTTGGCGGTTATGTTGATAAGCCTCACGCCAGGGAGACAACTGAACTTATTATTTCAAAATCAATTCCCGCGTACAACCAGTACGAATTTTCGCGCCCGATGAAAAAGGCAGACTGTGTAGAAAAAGCCGTCAAGATTTACAGCCACATCAATCCGTACCTTGGTGGACCCGGTGCCATCAGAAGCACCAACGGCGCGGGAGACGGGGCACTGGCCGCGCTTTTGCACGACATGTCTGCAAATGTTTATCACAGAATTTGTGTCAGTAACTCGCCTAAACACGGTGCTTCGTTCTTGACTTATTCTTCTATCAGCCAGATATGCAAGTACGCCAACAGGGTGAGTTACGAAATCATCAGCAGAAACTCACCGCGACTCACCAGCGGTCTGCCCGAAAAAGAAGACGGCCTTGAGGAGTCCTACTGGGAAAGATAACTCGATGTCTAGGAATTTCAAAGTCGACAGAGCGCGGGTGCATTCCTCGCAAAATGAAGGAATTCAACCGCGTCAAAGTCAAGTTAGTAACTTGCAGAATCCAGGAAGCCTGTTATGATGTCTTTTTCGCCTGTTTACAACTTTAGGTCCGTCAAATCTGTTTTGTCCCGTATCGCGATTTTTGGCGGTTTGGATGACACCCAACTCAAAGTCATTTTAAGCAGAGTGAGGCACGGGCTGTTCAAGACTCACGAGGTCATTTTCGACAAAGGGGATGAGCCAGATTACATCTACATTGTCAAAAAAGGCAAGATCAGCCTGCTCATTTCCGGTGACAATGTCACTGTAAAGAAAAAGATTCTTAAACCCGGAGACTGTTTTGGACTCGCCTCGCTGATTGCAATTCATAAACACACGGCCACAGCAACGGCCATCGAAAAGGGTGAGATTCTGGTGCTGTCAAGAAGGGCGCTCATCGAGATTCACAAAGTGGACATCAAACTCTTTGCGCTTTTAATGATGAACATCGCAAGAGAACTTGCCCGCCGACTTCAACTCACCGACAACATCCTGCTTCATTATCTGGCCAATAAAGATTGAAACACTATAACGTCGTCACTATAATGCAGAAGCAGACACCCACCCCAAAAGGTTAAATGATTATGAGTGCTGTGATGAGTCACCCTCCCATTTTAGTCATTCCTGGTTATGACGGCTCTGGTCCAAACCATTGGCAAACACTCCCTTAACCTAACAAAAATTCTATCAATCTCAATCCGGCCGCACTTGCGCGCCACTTAATCTCTGTCCAGTCTGTATAGGGTTTTTTTAGTGATTTGTAGTTATTGAGTTCTGTCTGGGTCAAATCCCATGGTTTGGGTTCTGACAATTGCATGGCCAGTTGTTTAAGCACGGACTCATTGTTGTTTTTTTGCGGATACAATTCGTCCATGGGGGCAAGGGCCTGTAAAAATTTTTTTACTCCAAGATGGTCAAAGAGCGCTATAAAATCGATGTAGTCACGCGTTGAATTTCTTTTGACAATTAAATAACCCTTTATTCTGAGAATCTCTTCAATTGTTGGGACACGCAATCCCCTGATAACAGTTGTTTCGAGGGGTTTTTTTCTGATGAGTTGGCGAATACCTGTACGGACACCCTGAAAGTTCCCCAAGATAAGCACAGGGGGCTCTATACGGCTTGTTTTCCAGCCAGCCTCGTTTTCTACCTGATTTAAAATTTCAGCAAAACGCGTTTTGAGGTCGGGCAGAATGTGATCAGCATCAATTGAAACGCGGTGATTGGCATGGAGCGCTGCCGCTGTTCCACCCACGAGGATGGATTCTGGAAATCGGGATTGAAAGATTGATTGTGCTGAAAGCAAAATCTCCCAGTCGGGAAGTTTGGGCTTCTTGTTGTTTTTCATTAAAAAGTCCCCCGTAGATTGTTAAGAAGCTTCTTCCACAGGGATGTTATACCGTAGATGGGTGTGGCATTAAGGACCCTTTCAAGGGCCTCTGCAACAGAGCCAAAGGGGTGTGTTGTAATGATTTGCCAGAGCGCCTTCCAGTCGTGTACCCCCCCGTATGTGAGGACCTCTTCAAGATAGACAGGGTCGTCCCATTGTGTTTTTTTAAGGCGTACACTTGGCATGGGGGCCGCCAGTTCTTTTTTCTGTCCCCAGCGCGCTCGCGCTGCGTGCGTTGAAATGGCCCGGCGCTCCGAAGATAAAAGCGACCGGGCTCGCTTTTTTCCACCAACGCGACCCCATTCTTTAAAGACGCACAATGTTTTTTTGGGGATCTTTGCACTGCGCATATCCTCTATATTATGCTTAGGGGGTAAGCATTGTCAAGAACCAACAACCCACAGTGTAAGGACTGATGGGGAGGGGGGGCAGGTCTTGATTATGCATTTGCCTGAAGCTCTGCAAAATCCAGATACATCGTTACAATTCGATTGAGATGATTTAGCTCTGTCTCGTCCAAATAATTTTTGGCAACAGGCCTGCAAGACGGAGGTCATCAGACCAACAGGCCTGCAAGACGGAGGTCATCAGACGAGGTCATCAGACAAAAAAGAAAAACATATCTTATCTTGCTGTATTTACAGTGTTATTTTTGTGAGATGTGTTAACTCCGTCTTGTGATTCTCTTGGTGATTATTTTAGATATCTAAAATAACAAAATATAGTTGAAACAGATATCTAAAAGTGTCATTATAAGATAATGTGGATACCTAGAAAAGAAAAAACATCCAAATTATTAAGAGCCATCACAAATTTGAACAAACAGATTTTACTCGTCAGGGGGGCAAGGCAGGTCGGCAAAACCTCTTTTATTCTTGATGCACTTAAAGAACTGAAAGACAAACCTCAAATTCATGTTAACTTCAACTATCCCTCTTCTTTTAAAATTGACGGTATCGAATATTTTGGCCGTGATTTTTTTGGGCGATCACCACAGGGTGAAACCTTTATACAAAATCTCGACCTCCAGTTGAAAAACAGCCAACCCCCTGCCATCGTATTTATTGACGAGGCAGACCGTTACCCGTTGGCCATAGAATCAATCCAGACACTCGCGGAATTTACTGACCGGTTTAAGATTATCATGACCGGATCAAACCTCGAGAACATCGTGGTTAAAAACGCCGCAACGGGTCGCAAGCAGGGGTTTGACCTCTACCCCTTCACCTTCAAAGAATTTCTGTCTGCTGCGGGGCACGACAAAGAAATCGAATATCTCAAAAATATTGACCCATCCCACCACCTGTCCAACACCTACATGCATGACAAGCTCACCCTGCTTGTCACTACATACATCAAATTGGGTGGCATGCCGCGAATTTTGGATGCCTTTTTCGACCCTTCATCACAGGCACAAGGCATCGATCAACTGATCATCGATCTGACACAAACGATAGAAGAAAACGTCAAGACCGTGCTCGGCGAAAAACAACAACTCTACGAATATCAGGATGTCCTGCGAAGGCTGGCATTATCCTCACTGGACACCCTTAAATACACCCACCTGCAGGTACAGCATGCGGGACGAGGCGAGGCAAAAAAACTTGTTCACAAAACAGTGGGTGCCAGAGTCTCGCATAAAATACGTTTATTCAACGACGAAAAAGACAATTCAAAATTCATTCTTTTTGATTCAGGCATTGTCAATTATCTGCTCCTGGGTTCCCGGCTATTGCATAACGAACCAGACGACAGAAAAAAAGCAATTCTTTACGAAACCTATGTTGGCAATGAATTAATCTCTGTTTTACCCGGACGAGACGATTTGATGTACTGGAAATCTTCTAACAAGGCTGAATTGGAATTTACATTTAACCACAAACTCACGGTCGGTATTGATGTTAAGGCTACTGACAGGCGCAGTCAATCCTTGGACAGTTTTGCCGTTATGAACAAACAAAACGTTTTTCTTGTCAAGATAAGCAATTCAGAACCAAAATACATCCCGGATTATGAGGCCAAAACAGCTTACCACTCCAATAATAAAAAAACCCGATTACTCACTATCCCTCATTACATGACATTTTGTATCCTCGATTTGCTTGAAAAAATTTAAATATAACCCGCCAAAAAATATAATTGGCGATGACGGAGGGTGTTGGGGCTTTATCTTCGACTCGCTACACTCGCTCAGCACGGAGATTTTCTTGTGCTGGACGCAAAGGCCCTCGACGCTTCGTTGCTCAATCAGAAGGGCCTGATTTGAGCGAACTGTATGACAGGCGTAATAAGCATCGCCAACGAAATAAAATAAAAGTTCTGCCTCAACAAGTTGAACAAGAGATGCCATCTTATCGGTTAGTTTGCGTCGGCATCGATTTGAGAAAACCAGTCCTTCGTGAATACGCGCTGAAAGAGGGACGGCAAACGCGCTCTCCTCAGCACCTACCACCAGAGAAACG
>JADGCS010000001.1 GCA_015228875.1 Deltaproteobacteria bacterium
AAGAGGGGACAGAGATGGTCATGCCCGGTGAGAACGTGGCGTTGGGGATCGAGTTGCTCACGCCGATCGCGATGGAAAAAGAACTTCGGTTTGCGATACGAGAAGGCGGGCGTACAGTGGGTGCCGGTGTTGTGACAGAAATTGTCGAGTAGGAAATCTTGATATCTAGGGATTTCAAAGTTGACAGAGCGCGGGTGCATTCCTCGCATGACGTGGAAACTCAACCGCGTCAAAGTCAAGTTAGTAACTTGTTTGACGAAAAAATTTAGGTCGGTAGCTCAGCTGGTAGAGCGGCGGTCTCCAAAACCGTAGGTCACAGGTTCGATCCCTGTCCGGCCTGCAGAATTTTTGTAATAACAACTACTTGCAATTGTTTTTGGATCAGAGAAAAAGTTGGAGGGTTGTTGGACGAGGATTGCAGATGATTAAAAAAAACATTATTGTTACAATTTGTTTGATTATTGCGGCGGCTTTCTTATATTATCTCGCGTCCCAAATTACGGAGTTGATATTTGACAGTTTAAAAGTACCTGTAACACGCGAATATGGTTTGGCGATTCACGCCATTTCTCTTTTTTTGGCGGTCATTGCTTTCATTATTGCTTTAAAAAACAAAAAATGGATGGACTTCTTGACAGAGGCACTGACCGAGCTGTCAAAGGTGACGTATCCAACAAAAAAAGAATCAGGTCAGTCAGCGGTTGTTGTCATTGTGATGGTTTCTATTGCGACCGTGTTCTTGGCAGTGTTTGATACGATGTGGTTGTTTCTGACCAAATTGATCTTATCAAACTAGCCCTCATGCAGGTTTGAAAAGACATTTCAAGGTATGGCGACTCAATAAAAACTGTTTATTTTTTTGGGCGGTTTGTCCACGTGGACTAGTCCCCACTGGATACGGGCAGGTTGCTTTATTAAAACCTAAGTAGGTTTTTTCGACGCGTTTTTGCATCAATATTTTACAAGGTGCCAGCCCGCGTAGGATTTTCCGCTTTATGCGGGTTATGGTTTTACGATAAGGATTACAAAATGGCAAAGCAGTGGTATGTTGTACATACGTATTCAGGGTACGAGCAGAAGGCAAAGTTGGCTCTCGAAGAAAGAATCAAGTCAAACAACATGCAGGATTCTTTTGCAGAGGTCCTCGTGCCGTCCGAAACAGTTGTTGAGATCAGAAAAGGACAAAAAAAAGAGACAACGCGAAAATTTTTTCCAAGCTACATTCTGGTCAAAATGGAACTCACTCAGGAGACATGGCATCTCGTCAAGGATACAAACAGGATCACCGGTTTTGTTGGAAACAGCACGAGGCCTGTTCCTATTGCAGAAGAAGAGGTTTTACGCATTACCAGACAGATTGACGATGGGCAGTTAAAGCCAAAATTAAAGTTTTCATTTGAAAAGGGAGATTCGGTCAGGGTGATCGATGGTCCCTTTAATACGTTTAATGGACTTGTAGAAGAAGTCAATCCCGAGAAGGGGAGGCTTAAGGTTCTTGTGAGTATATTTGGCAGGGCGACACCAGTCGACCTCGAATTTTCACAGGTTGAGAGAAACAGCGAATAGAAAGAGGTAAATCAAATGGCACGCAAAGTAACGGCACAAATAAAATTGCAGTGTCCGGCAGGTCAGGCAAATCCGGCTCCCCCTGTTGGTCCTGCATTGGGGCAGCATGGCGTCAATATCATGGAATTTTGCAAAAAATTCAATGCGGCCACACAAAAAGAAGCCGGGATGATTATTCCCTGTATCATCACGGTGTATTCAGACCGGACTTTCTCATTTATATTAAAAACACCGCCTGCATCAATATTGCTTTTGAAAGAGGCAAGTCTGCAAAAAGGCAGCGGGACAACAGGCAAGGTCAAGGTTGGAAAGGTGACGCTCCAACAGGTCGAGAAGATTGCCAACATTAAAATGCCCGACTTAAACTGTTTTACCCTGGAAGCGGCGGTCAACACCGTTAAGGGGACGGCGCGGAGTATGGGGATCGACGTAGTGTAAAAGCAGGTTGAATGCCTGACTTTCACACGGTTGCGTGTCTCCGATATACGGTGGATGCACCTGCGCTCAATCCATTCAGCAAGAAACATAAATATGAAAATAACAAAAAAACAAAAAGATATCAGGTCTAAAATTGACAGGCAAAAAAAATACTCCATTGATGAAGCCTTGGATCTCGTTAAACAAGGGGCCACAAGAAAATTTGACGAAACAGTAGATGTGGCGATTCGTCTGGGCATTGATCCCAAGCAGTCCGATCAGCAGGTACGTAGTTCTGTTGTTCTGCCTCATGGATTGGGCAAGTCCGTTCGTGTTCTCGCCTTTGCAAAAGGACCCAAAGAGGCCGAGGCAAAAGAGGCAGGTGCCGATTATCTGGGCACCGAGGAGATCATCGAAAAAATCAAGGGTGGCTGGCTCGATTTTGAGGCTGTTGTGGCTACCCCGGACATGATGGGCGTGGTCAGTAAAGTTGGCAAAATACTGGGGCCGCGGGGACTCATGCCTAATCCCAAGCTGGGGACGGTTAGCATGGATATCAAAAAGGCCATCTCTGACTGCAAGGCAGGAAAGGCAGAATTTCGCAACGAAAAGGCTGGTATCCTGCAGGCACCGTTTGGCAAGATCAGTTTTGGGACTGCAAAACTCAAAGAAAATTTAATGGCCTTGCTTGAGACAGTACAAAGGCTCAAACCACAGACTGCAAAAGGGGTCTACATCAAGGGGATCAGCATGTCCTCGGCGATGGGTCCGGGCCTTAAAATTGATCCAGCGGAACTGGGGAAAAAACAGTCGTAGAACCTTGGAAGGTTTTTTCTACGCGTTTCGGCATCAATTTTTGCATGGTGTCCGCCTGCGTAGTATTTTCCGCTTTGTGCGGGTTATGTTTAAATTGGTTTGGATTTGGATTTCCTTCGGGGTATATTCGGGGTATAAAAGTTAAGTTGGTAAATTACTAGCCGCTGTTGTTTTGTTTTTTTCTTTGTGAGTAAAACAAAAACATCTGTGGCGCGGAAAGGATTTCATTTTCGTCGAAGATCGAAGGAATTGCTTCTCGTATTGATCAACTGACAATGCAGGGGCAATTTAAAATACCGTGCGTGTAATCCTTCTGAGACGTGTCTTTTGACACTTCTACTTGGTTTCCATCTGGCGGGTTCGCTCCCGTTGGTTCTGGTGATGTTACAGATATCAGCAACAAAGACGACGTAAATGAAGTTTGCGGAAAGGAGACAACATGAATCGTACTGAAAAAGCGGCTGAAATAGATCGTCTTAAAGAGCGTTTTTCAGGGGCGATGCTTGCAATCTTGACAGACTACAAGGGTTTGTCTGTGGCCAAGCTTACAGATTTAAGGCGTAAGCTCAGGGCAAACCAGGCAACATACAAGGTAGTCAAGAACAGGTTGGCAAAGATTGCGGTCAAGGATACCCCACTCGGCGAACTCGGTTCGCATTTTGTGGGGACCACGGCTATTGCGTTATCCAAGACAAATCCCACAGGACCTGCCAAGGTTCTGATTGATTATGCCAAAACCGAAGAACTGCTTAAAATTAAAGCAGGGTATCTCGATGGCAAAATCATTGGGATAAACGAAATCAGCAGTCTGGCAAATTTGCCTTCCAAAGAAGAACTTATTGCGAAGCTCTTGGGGTCGTTAAATGCACCGGCAACCAACCTTGTGAGTGTCCTAAGTCAGATACCACGTCAGTTGGTGACTGTGCTGAGTGCTATTCGTGATCAAAAGGAAAACAAGTTACAGACTTGACTCTTACGCGGTTGAACATCGCCATCAAGCGAACACTTCACCCGCGTTCTGTCAACTGTGTAATTTTTAGACACAAGTTACTCACTTGACTTTGACGCGATTGAGTTCCTCTATCATGCGAGGAATGCACCCGCGCTCTGTCGATCGTGTAATTTTTTAGACATAAATTAAGGTTTTTTTTGACTGTTATTTGTTAAAGTGATGGACGGGTTTTAGAGATGATCAATGTTGCCAGGGCCTCATTGTCGAGATCTTGAACGCATGGTCATCACACCCAGTTTGTTTTGACAAAGAAACAGGTTTAAAAAAACAGAAGACCATGAAAACAGAAGAAATCGTCGATGCAGTATCAAAAATGACTGTGTTAGAGGTTGCGGACCTTGTTAAGGCATTTGAAAGCAAGTTTGGCGTTTCGGCAGCAGCACCTGTTGCGGTAGCCGCTGTTGGAGCCGCGTCTGTTGCAGCCGAAGAGGTAAAAACAGAATTCAGCGTTGAACTCAAGGAAGTGGGAGACAAGAAGATCAACGTCATCAAAGAAGTCAGGGCCATCACCGGTCTGGGGCTCAAAGAAGCCAAAGATCTGGTTGAAGGTGCACCCAAGATTGTTAAAGAAGGCCTTGATAAAGACGAAGCTGAAAAAATCAAGGTGCAACTTGAGTCGGCAGGTGCAAAGGTTGTGCTTAAGTAAGCAGGTTCGCTCTTCCTGGTTTTTGTTGATCCCAACGTGTTTTAAAATGAGGACCTGCCCCATCCGGGGCGGGTCTTGAGACGTTGTGGTGTGTGTCGCTGCGGGTTACTTAACGTCGCATGAGTAACCGTGTTTCCTTTAACAAGGAGTCTCCATGACAAAGTCAGTCTCAGATCTCTACCGTTTAAGAAAAGACTTTTCCCGTATAAAAAAAATAGTTGATATTCCCAAACTCATTGAAGTCCAAAAAAGATCTTACGAAACATTTTTGCAGATGAACCTGCCTGCTGAGAAGCGTGAGATGATGGGTCTGCAGGGGGTCTTTAACAGTGTTTTCCCCATAAAGGATTTCAACAATACAGCGTCTCTCGAATTTGTCAGCTACAGTTTCGAAAAACCACGCTACGACGTGCAGGAGTGCCGGCAGCGGGGGATGACCTTCGAGGCGCCGATGAAGGTTGTTGTCAGGCTGGTTGTCTGGGACAACGATACTGCTGAAGGTGAAATGCAGTCGATTCGCGACGTCAAGGAGCAGGAGGTTTATTTTGGGACCATCCCGCTGATGACCGAGAATGGAACATTTGTCATCAATGGGGTTGAGAGGGTGATTGTCTCTCAATTGCACAGATCTCCCGGGGTCTTTTTCGAACACGATAAGGGCAAGACGCACGCTTCAGGCAAACTACTTTATTCGGCAAGGGTGATTCCTTACAGGGGCTCGTGGCTTGACTTTGAGTTCGATACCAAAGATCTGCTGTACGTACGCATAGACCGCAGAAGAAAAATTCCTGCAACCATCCTCTTGAGGGCTCTGGGCCTGAGCGTGCAGGAGATTCTTAATTATTTTTACTTTTCAGAAAAAGTCAGACTGGACAAGAAAAAGATTTATCAAAAAATAAACAGGGAAGTCATTTTTTTCCGCCGCGCAATCAGGGACATAAAACTCCCCGGAGAAAAAGAGGTTGTTGTCAAAAAGGACGGCAAGTTTACCAAAAGAGTTCTTGAGAAATTCAAAGAATTAAAAATCGATGAGTTCGAGATTGCCAACGAAGAACTTCTGGGAAGGGTGTTTGCAGAGGATGTGATTGATGAATCCACGGGAGAGGTGCTTGCAGAATGCAACGGTGTTGTGACCGAGGCAAATCTCAAGACCATCCAGGACGCAGGTATCACCGAAATTAAGACACTCTACATTGACAACCTTAATGACGGTGCCTACATCAGGAACACACTGCTCACAGACAAGGTTTCATCACCAGACGAGGCAATGATCGAGATCTACAAAAGACTCCGACCCGGTGATCCCTCAACGCTCGAGGCTGCCAAAACCTTGTTTCACAATCTGTTCTTTAATTCCGACAGATATGATCTTTCCAAGGTTGGTCGTCTCAAAATAAATCACAAGTTTGGATTTAACACGCCTCTGGATCAGGGGACATTATCCAACGACGATATCCTGTTTATCACAAGGTATCTTTGTCAATTAAAGGATGGTTTTGGCCAGGTTGATGATATTGACCACCTTGGCAATCGCCGTGTGAGGGCTGTGGGAGAGCTTCTCGAAAATCAGTATCGCATTGGTCTTGTCAGGATGGAGCGGGCCATTAAGGAACGCATGAGTCTTCAAGAGATAGAAACGCTCATGCCCAACGATCTCATCAACGCAAAGCCGGTTACGGCGGTCGTGAAGGAGTTTTTTGGTTCATCACAATTGTCCCAGTTTATGGACCAGACCAATCCTTTGTCAGAAATCACACATAAACGACGCTTGTCGGCGCTTGGTCCCGGCGGATTGACGCGGGACAGGGCGGGTTTCGAAGTCCGTGACGTGCACCCAACACACTACGGCCGCGTTTGTCCCGTCGAGACACCTGAAGGACCCAACATTGGTTTGATCGCCTCGTTGTCATCTTACGCCAGAGTGAACGAATACGGTTTTATCGAGACTCCTTACCGTATTGTGCAGAAGGGTGTTGTCTCAGACGAGGTCAGGTATTTTACTGCGCTCGATGAAGAAAAAAATGTCATTGCCCAGGCAAACGCCCCCATCGACAGCAACGGAAAATTTCTTAACAAACTGGTTTCCTGCCGCAAGGACAGTGAGTTCGCGCTGGTGAGCCGTGATGAAGTCACCCTGATGGACGTTTCGCCCAATCAGTTGGTGAGTATTGCGGCTTCCATGATTCCCTTTTTGGAGCACGACGACGCTAACCGTGCCTTGATGGGATCAAACATGCAGAGGCAGGCAGTCCCTCTTTTGCGATGCAGTTCTCCCATTGTCGGGACCGGGATGGAAAAGGTTGTCGCCAGAGATTCCGGTGTGACGGTTGTTGCCAGAAGAGAAGGCACGGTCATGTCCCTGGATGCCTCAAGGATTGTCATCAAGGCCGACAAGGTCAAAAAGAAGGAGGCTGGTTCCGAAATCGACATTTACAGCCTCATCAAATATCAAAGGTCCAATCAAAACACCTGTATCAACCAGGTTCCTATTGTAAGCGCCGGGATGCATGTGGCTGAGGGTGATGTGATTGCTGACGGTCCTGCAACGGATCGTGGAGAGCTTGCTTTGGGCCGGAACCTTGTGGTGGCTTTTATGCCGTGGGGTGGTTACAATTTTGAAGATTCAATTCTGTTGTCGGAAAAACTTGTTCGTGATGACGTCCTGACTTCGGTGCACATCGAAGAGTTCGAGTGCATTGCCAGAGATACCAAGCTGGGCAAGGAAGAAATCACCCGCGATATTCCAAACGTGGGAGAGGAAGCTTTAAGAGATCTCGACGAAACAGGGTTGATCAGAATCGGCGCAGAGGTCAAGCCTGGTGATGTTCTTGTGGGAAAGGTTACCCCTAAAGGTGAAACCCAGTTGTCACCCGAAGAAAAACTTCTGCGGGCCATTTTTGGAGAAAAGGCCGGGGACGTCAAGGACACATCCCTGCGTGTTGGTCCGGGTGTTGTCGGGACAGTGATTGCCACTCAAATTTTTTCAAGAGAGGGTGTTGAGCTTGATGACAGGGCAAAAGATCAACAATCAAAGGCAACAAAACAGTTAAAGAAGGACCAGATTGACGAAATCAAGGCCATTCAAAAGAGCTGTGAAAAACAATTGAGGGGGCTCTTGGTGGGACAGATGTCATCGTCAAAAGTGGTTGACGAAAACGGCAACGTGTTACTGCCGCAGGGTAAAAAAATCACCAACGAAGTCTTAAATAAACTCTCGATCTCTCATTGGAAAAATATTTCTATTGAGGATGAAGATATCGAAGAGCAGATTGAAGAGGCCTTTGACGACATGGACGACCAGATTGATATGGTTGCGATGATGTATGATCAAAAGGTCAGCAAGATAAAAAAGGGAGATGAACTCCCGCCGGGAGTGATCAAGCTGGTCAAGGTTTATGTGGCGATAAAAAGAAAGATCATGGTGGGAGACAAAATGGCGGGACGGCACGGCAACAAGGGTGTTGTCAGTAATATTCTGCCTGAAGAGGATATGCCCTATCTTCAGGACGGGACCCCTGTCGATATTGTACTCAATCCTCTTGGTGTGCCAAGTCGAATGAATATTGGCCAGATCCTCGAGACGCATCTTGGTTGGGCGGGTTTAAGACTTGGCCAACAATTGGAAAGAATGGTCGAGGACAATCTGGACAGGACGGCGGTGCTTGGTATCTTGAAAAAATTGTTCACCGACGGCAAAGATCATAAAAGGCTGGAGGCCATGACCAACGGCGAGTTGATCGAATTTTGCCGTGATCAGAAAGAGGGCATCAGGTTGGCCACCAATGTCTTTGACGGCGCCAACGAAAACGAAATTAAATTACTGCTGGCCATGTCGGGAGAAAATGTATCCGGTCAGACGATCCTCTTTAACGGACGGACGGGAGAGGCATTTGATAACGAGATTACAGTGGGTGTGATGTACATGCTCAAGTTGCATCATCTGGTTGATGATAAAATTCATGCCCGTTCGATTGGGCCTTATTCGCTGGTGACGCAGCAGCCGCTGGGGGGGAAGGCACAATTTGGAGGCCAGAGGCTGGGAGAAATGGAAGTCTGGGCCCTGGAAGGCTACGGCGCCGCGTACACGCTGCAGGAATTTTTAACTGTCAAGTCTGATGACGTTATCGGAAGGACCCGCATGTACGAAAGGATTGTCAAAGGAGACCACACTCTCGAACCGGGGCTGCCGGAGTCGTTTAAAGTGCTGGTCAAGGAAATGCAGGGGCTCGCCTTGAATGTCGAGCTTGTCGAAGAAAAGTGACAGGTTGAGAGATTTTAAAAAAAGCGGGGTGTGAAAGAAAAGATCATGTCAAATCTGCCTTTCTGTATGTAAGGCTGTCGGTTGGTGCGATGAGTTGCACGGACTCAGGTGGTGAGCGCGATACTCGGGATGGGTCAGTTCTTTTCGTGTATCGGGTATGAGGGAGTTTGCCAAAGCGACAGTCTCAAGAGAGCGGGTTTGAAACAATCAAGGAAATACAAATATGGATATTTCTATTTTTTTCGAAAAACCAAGAAGCCCACAGGTGTACAAGGCCATCAAATTGGGGCTGGCAAGTCCCGAGATGATTCGTTCCTGGTCTCATGGCGAGGTCAAAAAACCGGAGACCATCAATTACCGTACCTTTAAACCTGAACGAGACGGGTTGTTTTGCGCCAAAATATTTGGACCGGTCAAGGACTATGAGTGTAACTGTGGCAAGTACAAGAGAATGAAACACAGAGGGATTGTCTGCGAAAAATGCGGCGTTGAAGTGATTCAGTCAAAAGTCCGTCGAGACAGGATGGCGCACATTAATCTTGCAACACCGGTGGCTCACATATGGTTTTTAAAGTCTTTGCCGTCCAGGATTGGCACGCTGCTTAATATCATGCTCAAAGACATCGAAAAGGTTTTGTATTTTGAGTCTTATGTTGTTGTTGATCCCGGAAACACACCTCTCGAAATCGCGCAGGTTCTCGATGAAGAAGAATACCAAAAAGCAAGGGCGGAGTACGGCGGGGATTTCATTGCCGGGATGGGCGGACAGACTGTTCAGGATCTTTTAAAAAAGCTGGATCTCGATGAACTCTTCAAAAAAGTTTCAAATGACCTGGCTCATACCCAGTCGGAGACGACAAAAAAGAAATTATCCAAACGTCTCAAAGTCATTCTTTCTTTCAGAATCTCAGGCAACAGACCGGAGTGGATGATGCTTGAGGTTATTCCGGTTATACCCCCCGATTTAAGACCGCTTGTACCCCTTGAGGGGGGCAGGTTTGCCACATCCGATCTCAACGATCTGTATCGCAGGGTGATCAACAGGAACAACCGGTTATTGAGGTTGCTCGAACTCAACGCGCCCGAAATTATTGTGCGCAACGAAATGCGGATGCTGCAGGAAGCCGTAGATGCCCTGCTCGATAACGGTCGTCGTGGCAAGGTTTTTACGGGTGCCAACAAGAGAACTCTGCGTTCGCTTTCGGACATGATCAAAGGCAAGCAGGGCAGGTTTCGCCTCAATCTTCTGGGCAAGCGTGTCGATTACTCCGGGCGCTCAGTTATTGTTGTGGGACCGGAACTTAAATTACACCAATGCGGTTTGCCCAAAAAGATGGCGTTGGAGCTTTTTAAGCCATTTATTTATCATAAACTTGAACAGAAGGGTTTTGTCTCCACAATAAAAAATGCGCGCAAGATGGTGGAGAACGAAAGATCAGAGGTTTTTGACATTCTCGAAGAGGTGATCAAGGAACACCCCGTTTTGCTCAATCGCGCACCGACTTTGCACAGGCTGGGCATACAGGCCTTTGAGCCACTTCTTATCGAAGGCAAGGCCATCCGTCTGCACCCACTTGTTTGCGCGGCATTTAATGCAGATTTTGACGGCGACCAGATGGCCGTTCATGTCCCTTTGTCCATCGAAGCCCAGATCGAGGCACGTGTTTTGATGATGAGTACAAATAACATCTTGTCACCGGCCAATGGAAAACCCATTATTGTACCGACGCAAGATATGGTGCTGGGATTGTATTACATGACCAGAGAGAGGCCGTTCAGTAAGGGCGAGGGGATGTTGTTTTCCGACATGAAAGAGGTTCGTGTTGCGTGGGACCATCAAAAAGTAAGCCTGCAGTCAAAGATCAAAGTCAGATTGAAAGGCGAGATGGTCGAAACGACGGTGGGGCGCTGTCTGCTTGCAGAAATTCTGCCAGAATCAATGTCGTTTTCACAGATCAACAAGACCATGGACAAAAAAGCCATTGGCGATCTTGTCGATCTCTGTTACCGCATGGCGGGCAACAAAGAAACTGTGCTTCTTGCAGACAGATTAAAAAATATTGGGTTCCAGTATTCCACCATCGCCGGCATCTCTATCTGTCTGGACGACATGATTGTTCCCTCCACAAAACAAAGCATGCTGGATGAGGCCTACAAACAGGTCGCCGAAATAGAAAATCAGTATACCGAGGGTTTGATTACCGTTGGCGAGCGCTATAACAAGGTTGTTGATATCTGGGCACAGACAACAGACATGGTCACGAAAGAGATGATGAATGAAATGAACACCCAGATTGTCAGGGATTTTGAAGGCAAGGAGAGAAAAATCCCCTCTTTTAATTCTGTTTACATGATGGCAGATTCGGGAGCCCGCGGCTCTCAGCAACAAATGAGGCAATTGGCGGGGATGAGGGGTTTGATGGCCAAACCATCGGGCGAAATCATCGAGACGCCTATCACAGCCAATTTTCGCGAAGGTCTCACAGTGCTGCAGTACTTTATTTCGACCCACGGGGCGCGAAAAGGATTGGCCGATACGGCTCTCAAGACCGCCAATTCCGGTTATCTGACGCGCAGGCTTGTTGATGTGGCTCAGGACATGATTGTTAAAGGATTGGATTGCGGCACCCTGGAAGGCATAGAGATGACCCCCCTTATCGAAAGTGGAGAAGTGATCGAAACTCTCGGAGACCGTATTTTGGGGCGCGTTGCGGCAGAGGATGTTATTGATAAGTTTACAGGTCACGTCTTGGCAAGGGCGGGGGAAGAAATTACCGAAGAACTAGTCGAGAGCATACAGGAAGCTGGTATAGAAAAAGTGATGATTCGTTCGGTTCTTACCTGCGAATTTAAAGATGGGACATGTGTCAAGTGTTATGGCCGCGATTTGTCAAGGGGTTCAATGGTCAATGTGGGCGAGGCCGTCGGCGTGATTGCTGCACAAAGTATTGGAGAACCCGGGACACAGTTGACCATGAGAACATTCCACATTGGAGGTGCAGCGGCGAAAAAGGTGGAACAGTCCACACTCGAAGTGAGAAACGACGGAAAAATAAAATATCAAAATATCAGATACGTCATCAGTAAAGAAGGAAAAGTGATTGTCATGAATCGTCATGGCGAGATTGTGGTTATCGACAGCACGGGGAGAGAGAGAGAAAGATATCCTGTCATCTACGGTGCTGTTCTCTATGTGAAGGATGGTGCGGAAGTAAAGGCAAAGCAGATTGTTGCTGACTGGGATCCCTACACGGTTCCCATCCTGACAGAGACGGATGGAAAGGTCAGGTTCAGCGATGTGATCGAGGGAGAATCGATGCAAGAAGTAATCGACGAGGTGACCGGGAGGTCTCGTCGTGTGATTATCGTGTCTAAAAACAAGGATCACAGGCCTCTTGTTGAGGTGCTTGATGAAAATGAAACCCCCATCAAATTATCAACGGGTGTTGAGGCGCGCTACCTTCTGCCTGTGGGCACAAATATCACGTGCAGTGACAATGAGTACATCAAGGCCGGTGACGTGATTGCAAAAATTCCCAGGGAGACAACGAAGACAAAAGACATCACAGGGGGGCTGCCCAGGGTTGCCGAGTTGTTTGAGGCAAGAAAACCCAAGGACTGCGCTGTGATCACCGAAATTGACGGTGTTGTTTCTTTTGGAAAAGACACCAAGGGCAAGCGTAAAGTGATTGTCAAACCCGAAATCGGAAAATCTTACGAGTATCTTATTCCAAAAGGCAAACATATTACGGTTCACGAGGGAGAGTTTGTCAAGGCTGGAGAACCTTTGATGGATGGTTCCTCAAATCCCCATGATATTCTCAAGGTGTTGGGAGAAAAGGAACTTGCCAAGTACCTGACGGACGAAGTGCAGGAAGTTTACAGGCTTCAGGGTGTGAGAATTAACGACAAACACATCGAAGTGATCGTCCGCCAAATGCTTTCAAAGGTCAGGATCATAGATCCGGGTGATTCAACATTCCTTATAGACGAGGCTGTTGATAAATTTATTTTTGATGAGGCGAATGCCTCAATCAAAAAGAAAAAGGGCAAGCTTGCTGTTGCGGAGCCCGTTCTTCTCGGTATTACAAAGGCATCATTAACGACGGACAGCTTTATTTCGGCCGCTTCTTTTCAGGAGACCACAAAGGTTTTGACCGAGGCCGCCATCTCAGGCAAGATCGACCATCTGGCCGGGTTAAAGGAAAACGTCATCATGGGGCGTCTGATCCCTGCGGGTACAGGGCTTGCACAGTATCAAGCGGTGAAGGCCAAGGTTATCGACGATGATGAGGATGAACAAGAAGAATTTTCTGCAGATGGCGCAGCAGATTCAAGACAGGCCATTGCCTGACAGACGGCAGAAGAATCAGCTAGCCTTGACATGGTGTTTGCAAAATATTTCAAACCCTGAAAAATCATGTCTTTACTTTTTGTCACGTGACATGATTTTTCAGGACTCCTCCAAAACAGCCGTTGGCCGACAGGCTCCTAGGGAGTCTGCGCTGGCTCAGACTGTTGCAGGACGTCTGTGTGTGCCCCTTGTGGGCTTCTCTTCGTCAGATTTTTCCAGTCAAAAGTAAAAAGCCATGGACTCTGGGCTTTGTACAGAATGGTGTTTTTTGTGATCGTCAGTTTATTTTTTTTTTTTTGACAAGTTTTTGAGATCAGCCCAAATCTATGATAACATAATGAAATATAAGGGGTTTCCTGTGACTCGGTCTTCGCCGTTTTTTGTTTCTTCCTCTTGACATTTAAGATATTGCCTGATAATTTCCTGCGTCTCGGTTGTCGGACCGGGGCGGAATTGCCTAATAATTTTATATAGTTGAGAGGTAAAAGCGGTATGCCAACGATTAATCAATTAATTAAACATGGACGCAGACAGCCTGTTTACAAGACAACAGCGCCGGCGTTAAATTGTTGTCCTCAAAAAAGAGGGGTTTGTGTCAGGGTGTATACCACAACACCTAAAAAGCCGAATTCGGCATTACGAAAAGTGGCTCGTGTTCGTTTGACAAATGGCATAGAGGTTACCTCGTACATTCCCGGTGAGGGTCACAACCTGCAGGAGCACTCAGTTGTTTTGATTCGTGGTGGTCGTGTCAAGGATCTTCCTGGAGTTCGTTATCACGTGATCAGAGGGTCTCACGACACACAGGGTGTAGAAAAAAGGCGGCAGAGCAGGTCAAAATACGGAGCAAAAAGGCCGAAGTAAAATTTATGTACAGGAATTTCAAAGTTGACAGAGCGCGGATGCATACCCCGCAAAATGAAGGAATTCAACCGCGTCAAAGTCAAGTTAGTAACTTGTAAAACACACACAGCAGATTTAAAACTGCGGATTTTTTATAATCTGTGGTTTTCAGCCTTTAGGTTGATCCAGTTTATTGAGGAAGGGTCTGCTGTTTGTAATAAAAAAATGTCAAGAAAGAGTCAGGCGCAAAAAAGAAAAATCACACCGGATCCCAAATTCAAAGATAAAGTGATTGCAAAGTTCATGAACAATCTTATGTGGAGCGGTAAAAAAAGTACGGTCGAAAAGATTTTTTATCAAAGTTTAGATATCGCAGAAAAAAAAGGCAACGAAGAAGGCTTAAAAATTTTTAAAAAAGCGCTTGAAAATGTCAAGCCTACACTCGAAGTCAGATCGCGTCGTGTTGGTGGGTCGAACTATCAGGTTCCCGTAGAAGTTCGGGCAGATCGTAAAGTTTCGCTGGCCATGAGATGGCTGATTACATCCGCAAGGGCACGAGGCGAAAAGAGTATGGAAGAAAGGCTTGCAGGAGAATTTCTGGATGCTGTTAACAATCGTGGTGCTTCAATAAAGAAGAGGGAAGATGTTCACAAAATGGCAGAAGCCAACAGGGCTTTTGCGCATTTCAGATGGTGATTTGATTGTCGAACCGTTATGGGTTCCGCTGCCAAGAGGCAGTGGCTCAGGTTCTGCGGGGCAATCTTCAATCCCCCTACGCGTTGGTCCGGGGGGCAGGTTTTTTTTGATGTTCCCTGGGATGCCACGGAATCCCAAGATCAGCGGCTTGCATTGGGATTCATATTGCAGTTCGGCGCGTGTATGGATGATGGTAAAGAATTTGCTCTTTCAAAAGTGAGAAACATTGGCATCATAGCGCATATTGATGCTGGTAAAACAACGGCGACCGAAAGAATTTTGTACCAGACAGGCAGGGTCCACAAAATGGGCGAGGTTCACGATGGCACTGCAACAATGGACTGGATGGTGCAGGAGCAGGAAAGAGGCATAACAATTACATCAGCGGCGATTACCTGCTTTTGGGATGGACATCAAATCAACATCATTGATACCCCGGGGCACGTTGATTTTACCATAGAAGTAGAGCGCAGTCTCAGGGTTCTCGATGGGGCTGTTGGCGTTTTTTGTGCAGTAGGTGGTGTGGAACCGCAAAGCGAGGCCGTGTGGAGACAGGCAGATAAATACAAGGTTCCGAGGATTGCATTTATTAATAAAATGGATCGGGTCGGCGCCGATTTTAGTCGGTGTGTCAGGCAGATTAAAGAAAAGCTTGGTCATCAAGCACTGCCTGTTCAAATACCTGTTGGTGCAGAAGATAAGTTTCAGGGTGTTATTGATCTGATCTTGAATAAAGTTGTTCTTTGGCAAAATAATAGTTTGAACGAGACTTTCGTTATTGAGGCAATTCCAGAAGAAATGCTTGGCGAGGCCAAGAAGGCTCGCGAGTTTCTTTTTGATTCGATTGCAGAAGAGGACGATGAACTTCTTGTGCGTTATCTGGAGGGTGGAGAGGTAGAATCTGATGCCATATGGAGAGCTCTCAGGGCCGTTTGTCTGAAACAGAAATTCATTCCTGTTTTCTGTGGGACAGCCCTGAAAAACAAGGGAATCAAGGCGCTGCTTGATGCCGTTGTTAAATTGTTACCGTCACCAAAGGATTTGCCCCCTGTCAAGGGGCACGATCCAGAAGATGAAAACACAATTATAGAGCGCGGGGTGTCATCAAAAGAACCCTTTTCTGCGCTCGCATTCAAGATTCAGTCAGATCCTTTCGTGGGTCATATCTCATATCTTCGAATCTACTCCGGGAGACTGTTGACAGGAAAGCATGCCTATAATGCATCCAAAAAAAAGAAAGAACGTATAGGCAAGATGTTTCAGGTCAGTGCAAACAAGCGCCAGGAGGTCGAGTCAGCTCGCGTCGGCGACATCATTGCTGTGGCGGGTTTGCGCTTTACAACGACTGGCGATACCCTGTGCGACGAAGAAAGACCTTTGCTGCTTGAGAGGCTTGATGTTCCGGATCCCGTGATTAACGTTGCCATTGAACCCAAAACAAAGGCTGATCAGGACAGGCTTGATGCCACTCTGCAGAAGATCATGCAGGAAGATCCGACTTTCAAGGTTTCTACCGATGCAGAGACAGGCCAGGCAATTATTTCGGGGATGGGTGAGCTTCATCTTGAGGTCATTGTCGATCGACTGTTGAGAGAATTTAAGGTGGGGGCCAATGTGGGAAAACCGCAGGTTGCTTACCGCGAGACAGTGCAGAAAGAAGTTAAACAAGAGACAAAATACATCAAGGAGATTGGCAACCAGAAACATCACGCTCATGTGTTGATTAAAATTGCGCCTCGCCCTGGCAGGGGTTTTGCGTTTGTCAGTACAATGGACAAACCGGATTTCCCAAAAGAGTTTATCAGAGCGTGTGAGATTGGGGCGCGGGAGGCCACGGAAAATGGCGTGTTGGCGGGTTTTCCGGTGATGGATGTCGGTGTTGAACTTGTAGACGCCTCGTTTCACGAGGCAGACAGCACAGATTTGGCATTCAAGATTGCCTCAGCTCTTTGTGTCAGAGAATTATTTGCAAAGGCTGATCCTGTTTTGATGGAGCCCACCATGGAAGTCGAAGTCGTTACCGCAGACGCATTCATGGGAGATATTATTGCTGATCTGAGTGCGCGGAGGGGAAAGGTTATGAAGGTTGAGCCTGCAGGCATCAACCAACAGATCAGGGCTGTTGTTCCTCTGGCAAGGACTTTTGGGTACGCTACTGATTTACGGTCCTTAAGTCAGGGTCGGGCATCATACACCATGAGGCTGCACAGCTACGAAAAACTTCCGGCTGGTGAGATGGAAAAGATCATAACGAAGATCAGGGGCTATTAAAAATTTTAATGCATGGGAATTTCAAAGTTAATAGAGCGCGGGTGCATCCCACGCAAAACAGAAGAATTAAGACGCGTCCCCTAGGGGCACTTCCTTCGGGAAGTAAAAGTCAAGTTGGTAACTTGTAAAATTTGAATAAGGAGATCAATATGGCAAAGGAAAAATTTGAGAGAACCAAACCTCATGTGAATGTTGGGACGATCGGTCATGTGGATCACGGCAAGACGACACTGACTGCGGCGATCACCAAGGTGATGGCGGAGCAGGGGCGCGGGCAGTTTGTGGCATTCGATCAGATCGACAAGGCGCCAGAGGAGAGGGAGCGCGGGATCACGATCGCAACGGCGCACGTGGAGTATGAGACAGAGAAAAGGCATTATGCGCACGTGGATTGTCCTGGCCATGCGGACTATGTAAAGAACATGATCACCGGTGCGGCGCAGATGGATGGTGCGATTTTGGTGGTGAGTGCGGCGGATGGGCCGATGCCGCAGACGCGAGAGCACATTTTGTTGGCGCGTCAGGTTGGGGTTCCGTACATTGTGGTTTATTTAAACAAGGTAGACATGGTGGATGACCCTGAGTTGGTGGAGTTGGTAGAATTGGAGTTAAGAGAGCTGTTAAGCAAGTACAAATTTCCTGGAGATGAAATACCTATCGTTCGTGGGAGTGCGAAGGGGGCGTTGGAAGGCGATGACAGCGATCAGGCGAAGGGGTCGATTTTACGGTTGATGGAGGCGGTGGATTCGTACATTCCGACGCCGGAGCGTCCGATAGACAAGACGTTTTTAATGCCTATTGAGGACGTATTCAGTATATCTGGTCGCGGGACTGTGGTGACGGGGAGGATAGAGCGCGGTCAGGTGAAGGTGGGAGAAGAGGTAGAGATTGTGGGGATACGAGACACGGCAAAGTCGACGGTGACGGGTGTGGAGATGTTTCGCAAGTTGCTGGATTCTGGGCAGGCGGGTGACAATGTGGGATGTTTGTTAAGAGGTGTGGACAAGGACGCTGTGGAGCGTGGGCAGGTATTGGCGAAGCCGGGCTCAATCAAGCCGCACATGAAGTTTAAGGGAGAGGTATACGTATTGACGAAAGAAGAGGGTGGTCGCCACACACCGTTTTTCAAAAATTACCGGCCGCAGTTTTATTTTAGGACGACGGACGTGACGGGGACAGTAACATTAAAAGAGGGGACAGAGATGGTCATGCCCGGTGAGAACGTGGCGTTGGGGATCGAGTTGCTCACGCCGATCGCGATGGAAAAAGAGCTTCGGTTTGCGATACGAGAAGGCGGGCGTACAGTGGGTGCCGGCGTTGTGACAGAAATTATAGAGTAAAGACAGGGGATTTCTTTCGGGCGTACCTCAAGGGCACTTTCTTTGGGGTATGCCAAGCGCTAGCTTGTCATTTCTTTTGGGTCAAAGGTCTTGCGCGTTTTATGACTTTTGACCTCTAAGATGTGAGGATGAGGACTTAAGCAAATGTCAAACGAATATAAGGGACAAAAAGTCAGAATAAGGCTCAAAGCCTTTGATCACAAGTTGCTGGATCAGTCGACATTAGAAATCGTGGGGACGGCAAAAAGAACTGGGGCAAGACTTTCCGGTCCTATTCCGTTGCCTACAAAGATTTCAAAGTATGCCGTTCTCCGCTCGCCTCATGTTGACAAAAAGTCCATGGAACACTTTGAGCAGCGTGTTCATAAAAGACTGCTCGATATACTGGAGCCGACACAACAGACGATTAATTCGCTGATGAAACTTGATTTGTCAGCTGGCGTTGATGTCGAAATAAAAATGATTTAACTGTTTGTGTTTTTGAATTTTAAAGTTGACAGAGCGCGGGTGCATTCCTCGCATAACAGGGGGAGTCAATCGCGTCCACCAAAGGGCATTTCCTTCGGGGCGTCAAAGTCAAGTTAGTCACTTGTGGATTTCAGATTTGGGGTTTCAAGATTTTACAGGTAAAATCTGAAACAATAAATCTACAATCTGTAATAAAATGCTTGGTATCATCGGAGAAAAACTGGGGATGACTCAGATATACAGAAAAGATGGGTCTGCTGTGCCGGTCACTGTTGTAAAAATACTTCCTAATGCCGTTGTGGGCACACGAACACGCGAGGCGCACGGCTACAACGCGATACAACTGGCTTATGGCGAACAAAAAATGGATCGTCTCAACAACTCCGAAAGGGGTTTTTATAAAAAAATCAAGCAGACTCCATGCCGTCACATCAAAGAATTTCGCACAGAACGGGCAGCAGAGTACAAGGTTGGGATGAAGCTCACTGTCGCGGCACTGTCGGAGGGACAAAAGGTCAATATCCAGGGGTCATCAAAGGGAAAAGGATTTCAGGGCGTCATAAAAAACTTTCACTTCTCTGGCGGACCGGCTACTCATGGTGTTTCCCTGGCACATCGTGTCCCTGGTTCGATAGGTCAGAGGACGGACCCTGGCCGTGTGATCAAGGGTAAAAGGTTGCCGCGGCATATGGGGGATGAAACTGTCACTGTCAAGAATCTGGAAATTATGGGGGTCGAATCCGAACAGAATCTTGTTTTGGTGAAGGGGGCAGTGCCCGGTGCCAGGACATCGCGATTGTACGTGTACCCAAACTTTGTTGAGTTTGAAGCGAGGGTCCTTGATGCCAACAAGGCCGTGGAACAAAACGAATCAACACCAGAAATAAAAGCAAACAAGCCCGCAGAAGAAACAGGGGTGAAAGAGGCAGCAACAGAAGGCGCAGCGCAGGTCTAGCGAGAGCTTGCTGTATACGAGTTTGTCAATGTTAGAAGAAAAAAAGCTAAAGAGGATTATTATGCCGGTACAAATACTAGATACAGAAAATAAACCAATGGGCGAGGTTGCGTTGTCGGGTCTGGAGTCCGAAAAACTCAATAAGGCTGTTTTATACTATGCAGTCAAGGCACACTTGAATAATCAGCGTCACGGGACTGCCTCTGCCAAACAAAGGGGTGAGGTTAATATTACCGGCAAGAAGGTCTACCGTCAAAAGGGGACTGGAAGGGCCAGACACGGCGCGAGTTCTGTAAACATATTTGTGGGTGGGGGCGCCACACATGGGCCAAAACCAAGGTCTTATAACGAAAAAATCAACAAGAAATTCAAAAAAACAGGTTATCAGGAAGTCTTTAAATATCTTGTGCAGACAGGCGGGCTTAAAGTTTTAACCGAAATCAAACTGGAAAAGCCTTCAACAAAGCGGGCCGGTCAGATCCTTCAAAATCTTGGCATCAAGAAGGCGCTTGTAATTCTTCCGGCAGATAACATCAACGGTCATCTGTCATTTAGAAACCTCAAGAATGTGACGGTCGTCAACGAAAATAATATTAATGTCTACGACATGCTGAGACTCGAAAATGTCATACTAACCGCAGATTTTTTTAAAAAAATAATAGAAAGATATAGCTTATGAATATTCAAAACGTGATAAAAAAACCTGTTGTGACAGAAAAAAGCAGTTTGCTCAAAGAGGTCACGCAATCTTACGTGTTTGAGGTCGACAAAAGGGCAGATAAAAAGCTCATCAAAAAAAGTATCGAAGAACTTTTTAATGTCAAGGTGAGGAGTGTTAATACACTCATCCAGAGGGGCAAGGTAAAAAAATTCGGCAAGGGTTCAGGCAGAACAAGATGCTGGAAAAAAGCTGTTGTTTCTCTGGCAGAAGGAAAAATTGAGATTTTTGAAGGGGTATAACTCTATATTTATGTATAGGAATTTCAAAGTCGACAGAGCGCGGGTGCATTCCTCGCAAAATGAAGGAATTCAACCGCGTCAAAGTCAAGTTGGTAACTTGAGGAATTGCAAAGTTGACTGAGCGCGGGTGTGTTTTTTGCATAATAGCAAAACTTAGGCGCGTCAGAGTCAAGTTAGTAACTTGGAAATAGGAGTACATCGTGAAGCGTTTTAGACCAACCAGTCATGGGATCAGGGCAAAGACAGTCTCGGATTTCGCCGAGATCACAAGGGATTTTCCCGAGAAAAAACTGACATTGGCAGCAGCCGCTACTTCGGGAAGAAACTGTCATGGCCGTATCACAAGCCGTTTTATGGGCGGCGGGCACAGAAGGCGGTATCGCATCATCGATTTTAAACGTGACAAGATCGATATTCCCGCAAATGTTTTTTCGATAGAATACGACCCGTATCGGTCTGCAAGGATTGCTCTCCTGGTGTATGCCGATGGCGAAAAAAGGTACATTGTTGCCCCTGATGGTTTAAAAGTTGGACAAAAGGTACTGTCGTCAAACAAGGCAACCGAGATTGAAGTTGGTTACGCATTGCCGCTCTCGGAGATTCCTGTTGGTTCTGGAGTTTACAATGTTGAGATCAAGCCGGGAGCAGGTGGCAAGATTGCCCGGAGTGCCGGCACACAGGTAAGGTTGATGGCACGTGACGGCGATTACGCATCTGTCAGGATGCCATCCGGCGAGATTCGCAAGATTCTTGCGACCTGCAGGGCGACGATTGGAACTGTAGGCAACAGTGACCATGAAAATCTTGTCATTGGAAAGGCTGGCAGAACGAGGTGGCTTGGGCGCAGGGGGCATGTCAGGGGGACGGTGATGAATCCGGTTGACCACCCACACGGCGGAGGGCATGGAAGAGACCATGGCGGCAGGCACCCGGTTTCTCCCTGGGGGCTGCCTACCAAGGGCTACAAGACACGAAACAACAAGCGGACAAACAAGTTTATTATTAAGGGACGAAAGAAAAAAAACATATAAATTGTAGATAAAAGATTTTTTTGCCATGCGCAAAACGGCTTTAAGCTGAAGATTTATTTCAATCTAAAATCTCAAATCTGCAATCGCCAACACAAATGACCAGATCTCTAAAAAAAGGGCCTTTTATCGATGGCCATGTGCAAAAAAAGGTGGACGAGGCCGTGCAATCGGGCAGTAAAAAAGTGATCAAGACATGGTCGCGTCGTTCTACGATTTCTCCTGATTTTATTGGTTTGACATTTGCTGTTCATAATGGACGCAAGTTTATACCTGTCTATGTTTCTGAAAACATGGTTGGTCATAAGCTTGGCGAATTCTCTCATACGCGGACCTTTATTCAACATTCGGGTGATCGGAAAAACAAAGAGTGAATAAAGTGCGCGCAAAAGGTGTGTGGAAGGGGCTTAAATCATGCATCAAGTGATGCGATGGACGCGCCGAGGTCTGGCGCATAGCGCCGGACATGAAATCATTCATGTCCGATCGCAATGCACCCCGCGTAGTATTTCCCGCTTTATGCGGGTGAGAACCTTGGAAGGTTTTTTTTACGCGTTTTGGCATCAATTTTTGCATGGTGTCCGCCCGCGTAGTATTTCCCGCTTTATGCGGGTGAGGAGTTAAAGTGGAATTTAGTTCAAGACAAAGAAACATAAGGGTGACACCAAGAAAACTGAGACTTTTGATTGATCTGGTGCGGGGTAAGGACGTCCAGGTTGCGATTGATCAAATGCAATTTAATGCCAAGAGCAAATCAAATCTTGTTTTAAAAATGATTCGCTCTGCGGTTAACAACGCATCACAGAATCGCGGTGTCAATGTAGACAAGCTCTTCGTCAAGAAAATCCTTGTGGACAAAGGACCCACCATGAAAAGATTTATGCCGCGTGCTCGTGGGGGGGCCTCAACAATCTTAAAGAGGACTTCACATTTAACTGTGATTCTGGATGAAAGGCAGTAAAACCCCAGTGGCATTTCCGTTGGGGCAGCATGGTTGAGTGAGTGATTTTTTTAAAGTTTTAATCAGCAGGAGAAAAAATGGGTCAAAAAACAAATCCAATTGGTTTTAGAGTAGGTATCTCAAAACCGTGGTTGTCAAAATGGTTTTCATCGCGAAATTACGCAGACTGGCTGCATGAGGACATCAAGTTCAGGACGCTTATCAAGAAACGTCTTTATTCGATGGGGGTCTCTCATATCGATATCGAGAGGGCAGCCACAAAGGTTAAGGTGACTATTTTTACATCGAGGCCCGGCCTGGTCATAGGAAAAAAGGGAAGCGGTATTGATCAATTAAGGGGCGAACTGCAAAAGGAATCAAAAAATGAGATTTTTTTAAATATCCAGGAAATCCGCAAGGCAGAGTTGGATGCTCAACTGGTGGCAGAAAATATCGCGCTTCAGTTACAGCGGCGTGTGGCATTCAGGCGTGTCATGAAAAAGAGTGTTCAGATGACCATGAAATTTGGTGCCAAGGGGATAAAAATCATGTGCAGCGGCAGACTGGCGGGTGCTGAAATAGCCCGAAGAGAGTGGTACAGGGAAGGCCGCGTGCCTTTGCATACACTCAGGGCCAATATCGATTACGGCGTTGCAGAATCATTAACGACTTATGGCATCATTGGTGTGCGGGTTTGGATATACAAAGGAGACGTTGTCATCAACTAATGAGGATACCGACTCTCAATTCTGAATTCTGATTTAAGCAAGATCAGGCGAAGATGGAGTGAATAATTTATGTTAATGCCCAAGAAAACAAAGTTCAGGAAGATTCAAAAACGTCGTATTCGCGGAAAATCTGCCTGTGCCGTCAACCTTCAGTATGGTGATTATGGATTACAGGTTACCGAAACAGGTTGTATCACGGCGCGCCAGATTGAGGCCGCACGTATCGCGATGACCCGCTGCATAAAAAGGGGTGGCAAGGTCTGGATCAGGATATTTCCTGATAAACCGATGACCAGCAAGCCGGCGGAAACAAGGATGGGGAAGGGTAAGGGGGCCCCCGAGTTCTGGGTGGCACCGGTTAAGGCTGGTCGCATTATCTATGAGATGGTTGGTGTGGAGCCCGCTGTTGCCAACAAGGCTTTGACACTGGCAAGGCATAAACTGCCTCTCAAATCAAAAATTCTTTCAAGGAGCAAGGACTACCGTGAAGTATGAAGAAATAAAAAATAGTTCGAAAGACGAACTCATAAGAAAAAATGGTGATCTCAGGGCGGAGCTTTTTGGGCTGCATGTAAAAAATAAGACGGCTCAACTTGAGAATAAAAGCAGAATTCGTCTGGTCAGAAGAGATATAGCCCGTGTCCAGACAAGGCTGACTAAATTATCAGACGGAAAGCAATCATGAGAAAAAACAAAAGAGAACTCGATGCCATTGTGTTAAGTAACAAGATGGATAAAACCATTGTTGTCGAAACAAAAAGGCTGATTAAACATCCTTTTTTTGGAAAATACACGATGGAGACAAAAAAATACAAGGCGCACGACGAAAAAAATGAGTGTCAGACGGGGGATCGTGTTCTGATACGCGAAAGCAAACCCATCAGCAGGGAAAAAAGATGGGCTGTAGTCAAGATTGTCGAAAAAGCGGCGACAGAGTAACATGACAAGTCAAGTTTGTCACTTGATGTGTAGAAATTTAAAAGTCGACAGAACGCGGGTGCGTTCCTCGCAAAATAGAGGAATTCAACCGTGTCCCCAAGGGGGCGATCCTTCGGGGTGTCAAAGGCCAGTGAGTAACTTGTCGGTTTGAGGAAACAAACAGGATGGGGTGGTATTATGATACAGCAGAGTACGGTTTTAAATTCGGCGGATAATTCAGGTGCCAAAAAAGTGTACTGCATCAAGGTTCTGGGCGGTTCGAGAAGGCGCTATGCCTCGGTGGGTGATATTATTGTTGTCTCCATAAAAGAGGCTTTGCCCAACTCGAAGGTTAAAAAGGGTGATGTCAAAAAAGGTGTGATTGTCAGAACCCGCAAGGAGATCAGACGTAAAGACGGCACGTACATTCGCTTTGATGAGAACTCCATTGTGCTTATAGACCCCAATGGGGAGCCTATAGGGACTCGTATATTTGGACCGGTGGCTCGTGAGTTACGTGCCAAAAAATTTATGAAGATTATTTCACTTGCTCCGGAGGTTTTGTAAACTGGACGCTTGAGGATTTTAAAGTCAATTGAGCGCGGTTGTATCTCATGCAAAACTTATGAATCCGGCCGCGTAGAACCTTGGAAGGTTTTTTCTACGCGTTTCGGCATCAATTTTTGCATGGTGTCCGCCCGCGTAGTGTTTTCAGCTTTATGCGGGTTATGGGTTAAGTTAGTAACTTGTGTGCATTTCGTGATACTTTCACGGTTTGCATCCAACGGAGAAGACGGATTGTTATGTACTTACAAGAAAAATATCAAAAAGAAATTGTACCTTTTTTAAAAGAAAAACTTAAATGTGCCAACCCGATGCTCATACCGCGTCTTGAAAAAATTGTGGTCAATTCTTCCACCGGAGATGCCATCCAGAATCCCAAGGTTTTGGGAGTTATTGCAAAGGACATCGAAACAATTACGGGGCAGAAGACTGTGGTGAGAAAATCAAAAAAGTCGATATCCAATTTTAAACTTCGTGAAGGGCAGCCCATCGCGGTGAGTGTCACGCTCAGGGGCAAAAGAATGTATGAGTTTTTTAGCAGACTGGTTAATTTTGCAATGCCCAGAATAAGAGATTTTAAGGGATTTTCAAAAAAGGCCTTTGACGGTCATGGAAATTATGCCTTGGGGCTCAGTGAGCAGATTATCTTTGCAGAAATTAATCCAGACAAAGTCGAGCAAATGCGCGGCATGAATATCTGCATTAAAACAACTACAGACAATGATGCACATGCTCAGGAGCTTTTAGGTGCGTTGGGTTTCCCATTTAGAAACTAGAACCCAGGCAGGTTTTTTCTACGCGTTTTGGCAACAATATTTTATGAGGTGCCAGCCCGCGTAGTATTTTCCGCTTCATGCGGGTTATGTGGTTTTTTTCTACGCCCCGAAGGAAGTGTCCTTGGGGGAAGCGTGGCGCGTTGTATTTTCGGTTTTATGTGGGTGGTGTGCGTTAAAAAATTTGAGTTCTCATGAGAGAGTTCATGATTGGGAGAAAGAATGGCAAAAAAATCATCAATGGAAAAGGCCATGAGAAAGCCAAAGTTCAGTACACGAAAGGTGAATCGCTGTCCCCTGTGCGGACGTGATCAGGGTTTCATGCGCAAGTTTCAAATGTGTCGCCTTTGCTTTAGAAAAAGGGCCTTAAATGGAGAACTGCCTGGTGTTGCCAAGGCAAGTTGGTAAGGGAATTTCAGGGCTGACTTAAGCGTGGGAGATGTGCCTGCATCGAGGCGAGGTTCGCCCCCGTGGGCACTGCCGTTGAGCGTACAAGTCAGGTCAAAATGTGAAAGAGGATTGAATTATGAATACAGACCCCGTTGCAGACATGCTGACACGCATACGAAATTCTGTGAGAGCAAAACAGACCAAGTGTGTCATCCCGGCATCAAGATTAATAGAAGACATGCTTAAAATCCTGAAAGAAGCAGGATACATTAAAAGTTATGTGCGCGAGGAGGATAAAGTTCAGGATCAACTTGTTGTTGTTAACAAGTATCTTGGAAAAAATCTGGAACCGGTACTGCATTATCTAAAAAAGATCAGCAAACCCGGACGGCGCATTTACAGAAGGTATAGAGATGTCAAACCGCTGCTTAACGGGATTGGTATTTCTATTCTTTCCACACCCAAAGGGGTGATGACGGACGCAGACGCCAGAAAAAATCATGTGGGAGGAGAAGTTCTCTGCGAGGTTTGGTAATTCTCCTCAATTTATCAACCGCGTCCCCCAAGGGGCGATCCTTCGGGGCACACCTCAAGGGCATTTCCTTCGGGGTATCAAAGTCAAGTTGGTCACTTGAGATTTAAGGATCGGGATGGATGAGAGTTTATCCGGGTCTGAAATCTCAAAACTGGATTATGTTATGTCACGCATAGGAAAACAACACATAGACGTACCTGACAAGGTCAAGGTTTCTCTCAAGGACAAAATATTCTCTGCGCAGGGGCCGTTGGGCAAGGAAGACGTCCAGGTCCACGATCTTGTCGATGTAGATCTTGGCGATAATAAAAAGATTTTACTCAAAAGAAAAAAAGAAGACAAAAAATCAAAATCCACCCATGGTTTGATGAGAATGCTGGTTTATAATGCCGTGCATGGTGTTTCAAAGGGTTTTGAGAAAAACCTTGAGATCAGCGGTGTGGGCTATCGTGCAGAGGTCAAGGGCAAGGTTCTTAATCTGACACTGGGTTTTTCCCACGTTGTTAATTTTCCCATCGCAGAAGGTATAAAAATAGCGGTGGCTGATCAGAACAAGATCAAGGTCATGGGATCCAATAAAGAACTTGTCGGGAGAGTGGCATCGCAGATCAGGGCTTTTCGTCCTCCCGAACCTTACAAGGGCAAGGGTATCAAATACGAAGGCGAACACATCATCAAGAAGGTTGGTAAGACAGCAACCGGAGGTAAGTAAATATGGTTTATAAAAAGACAGACAGCAAAACAAAAAGAAAAATTCGTGTTCGTGCCAAGGTGTCAGGAACATCTGATTGCCCAAGGCTTTCGATCTACAGAAGCAATAAATATCTTTATGCGCAGATTATTAATGATCTTGATGGAAAGACGCTGGTTGCTGCCAATACATTAAAAGAAGCAAAAGCACATAACAAGGCAGCGGCCGCTGTTCTTGGCAAGGTCATTGCAGAAAAGGCGCTTGCCAGCAAGATCGCCAAGGTTGTTTTTGACAGAGGGTGCAACAGATACCATGGTGTGATTTCAGAGATTGCAGATAACGCCAGAAAAGCGGGCTTGAAATTTTAGTGTGACCCGGTGCCCGAAAATTTCAAGGTGACCGGGCGCGGTTGTGTTGCTTGTGTAACAGAAGAGTTCAACCGCGCGCCCCAAGGATGCTTCCTGCGGGGCGTCAGAGTCAAGTGAATGGTTTGTAATTTGCATCGATCGTACGCGAGGGCAGTAAAATGGTCTCGCGTGACTGCTCGAGGCGCCAGTTTGAGGAGAACAATGTGACTGAAGAGATAAAAACAGACAATGAAAAATCAGGACAAAAAAGCGCAGAGCTTGAACTACAGCCGGTCAATGTGACTGCGGAGGGGTTAAAGCAGGCAACCGCAGACGAAGAAACTCCTGAGGTCGAGGCTGTTGCAATCGAAGAGGAAGACATCGAAGACCTTCACAAGGATCTTTTGCCTGCCCCGGAAGGGGAATCTCCCATTGTAGATCGTGTTGTGCATATCAACAGGGTGGCAAAGGTTGTCAAGGGCGGCAGGCGGTTCAGTTTTTCGGCGCTGGTTGTCAGTGGTGACGGCAAGGGACATGTGGGCTTTGGCCTGGGCAAGGCAAACGAGGTTCCGGATGCCATCCGCAAGGGATCAGAAAAAGCACGCCGTTCGATGGTCTTTGTCCCCATTGTAGACAGCACGATTCCGCATGACATTATTGGCAGATTTGGTGCCGGTCGTGTGTTGCTTAAAAAAGCCAGCCCCGGGACGGGTGTGATCGCCGGAGGTTCTGTGCGTGCCGTGTTTGAGTCGGTGGGTGTCCAGAACATATTGACCAAATGTATCGGCACCTCAAACCCTCATAATGCCGTGCGTGCTACATTTGCCGGTCTTGCAAGGTTGCAGGATATCGAAAAGAAAAAAACAGAATTAATGCAGGATGGAGTGTGACATGGAAAAGACTCTCAAAATAAAATATATTCACAGCCCTATTGGTCGCACAAAAAAACAAAAGGAGACGGTAAAGTGTCTTGGTTTTACAAGGTTGAGTCAGGTAAAGTCTTTCCCGGATACCCCAAGTATCAGGGGGATGGCTCGAAAGATACCGCACCTTGTTCAAATTGTAGATTGAGTTGGACTGATGTGGTTTGTTTCAGAATGATTTAAACAATTTGACGTGAGAGGAATTTTAAAGTCAAGCGAGCGCGGGTGCATCCCATGCAAAACAGAAGGGGTCTGCCGCGTCCCCCAGGGTGATTTTCTTCGGGGCATAGAAGTCAAGTTGATTACTTGTTCTAAAATAATCATGGCAATTCAGCGTACAGGATAAGATATGTTATTAAATACATTACGGGCACCGAGGGGTGCAGCAAAAAAGAAAACAAGGTTAGGCAGGGGCGATGCCTCCGGTCAGGGTAGTACGAGCGGCAAGGGGCACAAGGGCCAAAAGGCAAGATCCGGCGGGTACCATAAGGTGGGCTATGAAGGCGGTCAGATGCCACTTGCCAGAAGACTGCCCAAGAGAGGGTTTACAAATATTTTCAAGACAGAATATGCTGTGGTAAACATCGCAGATCTTAACATGTTTGCAGGCACTTCCGAAATAGACCTCGCCCTTATCAGAAAGAAAATGAGTTTTAAAAGAAAACTCACGCAGCTCAAGGTTCTTGGAAACGGAGACCTCCAAACAGCCATGACAGTCAAGGCAGCAAAGTTTTCAAAATCAGCGGTTGAAAAGATCGAGAAGGCCGGAGGAAAGGTCGTTGTGGTTGCATCGTAAAAGCGTGTATGCCCTATGCGGGGATTCGCAGACAGGGCGTGGCTTTGCGGAGATTGCTTTACCGGTGAGTCTGGGGTTTGTTGAGAACCTCAAAAGTTTTTTATGCAGGTTATGATTTATGTATAGGAATTTCAAAGTCGACAGAGCGCGGGTGCATTCCTCGCAAAATGGAGGAATTCAACCGCGTCACAGTCAAGTTGGTAACTTGAACAAGGGGTAAAAGTTGGCAAGTCCAATTACAAATCTGGCAAAACTGCCGGAGCTTAAAAAGAGGCTTCTGTTCACTGTGTTTATGTTGGCGATTTATCGTCTGGGTGTTTACGTGCCGACACCGGGGATTGACGTCAATAAGCTCAAAGCTTTTTTTGCCAGTGCGGGAGGCGGTCAGACGGTCTTTGAAATCATAAATTTATTTTCGGGTGGTGCTCTGGAGCAGTTTTCAATTTTTGCTTTGGGGATTATGCCCTACATCAGTGCGTCGATTATCTTTCAACTGCTTACTGTTTCGATCCCTGCTTTAAAAAAACTTCAGGAAGAAGGGCAGGCCGGGCGCAGCAAGATCAACCAGTGGACCCGTTATGCCACGGTTGTGCTCACGCTGTTCCAGGGTTTCTTTATTGCCTACGGTCTTTTAAACCAGGGATTTGTCTTAAGTAATGTCAGCGGTGTCAGTTTTATTCTGACCACCATCATTACCCTTGCTGCGGGGACCTGTTTTATTATGTGGCTCGGAGAGCAGATCACCGAGCGCGGTGTAGGAAACGGCATTTCACTGCTGATCTTTGCGGGTATTGTGACCCGTATCCCAGGCGGATTCAGGGATGCCTGGATCAATCGTGATGCCTATTTTGGGGTCTTTGGTTTTGTCATGCTCTTGGGATTTCTCTTTCTCATTATTGCCACAATCATATTTTTTGAGAGATGCCAAAGAAGAATCCCCATTCATTACGCAAAAAGAATTGTCGGAAAAAAAATGATGGGTGGTCAGTCTCATTTGCCTCTCAAAATCAATATGGCCGGGGTTATCCCGCCGATCTTTGCATCGGCTATTCTGGTCGTGCCCTCAACGATCACTACTTTTGTGACGACCCCGTGGCTGCAGGGGATTGTTGGCTTTATGATGACAGGCTGGTTTTACAATACCCTTTATGTGGCTGCTATTGTGTTCTTTACATATTTTTATACAGCCATCACGTTTAACCCGCAGGACGTTGCCGATAATTTGCAGAAAAATGGCGGTTTTATCCCTGGTATCAGACCCGGAAAGCCCACCAGTGATTATCTCGATAATATCCTGACCAGAATTACACTGGGCGGGGCCGCTTATTTATCCATCATTTGTGTCCTGCCGACTTTTTTAATTCGTCAGTTTAACATTCCGGCCAGCCTTGCTTACACTTTTGGCGGCACGTCTGTGCTCATCGTTGTTGGGGTTGCCATCGATACTGTGGCGCAGATCGAATCGCACCTGATATCCAGAAATTATGACGGATTTCTTGGTGCCAAGGCTGGACGTTTCAAAGGACGGCACGCATGAACCTCATTTTAATGGGACCTCCCGGAGCAGGTAAAGGCACACAGGCAGAAAATATCTGCATCAAGTATCATATTCCACAGATCTCAACAGGGGATATGCTGCGTGAAGCACGCAAGGAGCAGACCAAACTCGGAAAAGAGGCCGAGTCATTCATGGTGGCAGGGAAACTTGTCCCCGATGAGGTTGTGATAGGTATTGTGGACGAAAGGCTTGCAAAAAGTGATTGTCAAAACGGTTTTCTTCTTGATGGCTTTCCACGAACAGTACCGCAGGCCGATTCTTTGGCGCAGATTTTAACAAGGCGCAATAAAAAAATAGAGGCTGTTGTCAGTCTCGACGTACCCGATACCCTGGTTATTGAGAGGCTTTGCGGGCGAAGGGTTTGCGGTGACTGTGGTGCCAGCTATCATGTGGCGTTTGCCCCCAGTAAAAAAGAAGATGTTTGTGACAAATGCAGCGGTGGCCTCATTCAGAGAAAAGACGACAGCGAGGTCACAATTAAGGAGCGACTGAGGGTATACAGAGATCAAACGCAGCCCCTGATCTCTTATTATCAACAAAAGGGACTCTTGAAAGCCATAGATGGTACGGGGACAGTTAAAGAAATAGGCGAGCGCATTGGTAAAGCCTTGGAAGCGGTTGTGTGATATTTCTTAAGTCAAAAGACGAAATTCAGATCATGCGACGGGCAGGTGCTGTTGTCGCAGATGTTCTTTTAAAACTCGAAGCTCATGTCAAACCTGGTGTGACCACCGGAGACCTTGACAGGATTGCTGAGGAACACATCAGAAAATCGGGGGCCCTGCCAACTTTTGTAGGTTATCAGGGTTATCCCAAGTCCTTGTGTACCTCGATCAACGAAGAAGTTGTCCATGGTATACCCGGCTCAAGGCTTCTTAAAGAAGGTGATATCATTGGCATTGATTGCGGTGTGACTCTTGAAGGCTACGTTGCAGATCATGCCATTACTTTTGGTGTCGGTGTTATCTCAGACGAGTATCAGCGTCTGCTCGATTTGACAGTCAAGGCACTTAAGGCTGGCTTGGATGCTTTTGTATTGGGCAACCGGATCGGCGATATCGGGCATGCGGTGCAAAGCGTTGCTGCGGAGTGTGATTATGGTGTCGTGAGGGATTTTGTGGGTCATGGCATAGGCCGTAAGATGCACGAGGAACCGCAGGTGCCCAACTTTGGCAAACCAGGGACAGGGCCGCGGATAAAAGCAGGGATGGTCATAGCCATTGAGCCGATGTTTAATTTGGGGACACACGAGGTCCAGGTGTTAAAAGACGGATGGACTGTTGTGACAAAAGATCGTAAGGCGTCTGCCCATTTTGAGCACACGATTGCAATGGCCGAAAGTGGGCCAGTCCTCTTGACTGTCCCGTAAGGTTTTGGCGAGAATGATCAAATGGAAATGTGCCCGTCTTTGATGAGACGGGAATGTGGTATCAAAGGAAGTTATGGCGAAAGAAGACGTTATCGAAGTTGAAGGAACAGTTGTAGAACCGCTGCCAAATGCGATGTTCAGGGTGGAATTGCCAAATGGGCACAAGGTTCTCGCCCATATTTCCGGCAAGATGAGAATGCATTTCATCAAAATATTGCCGGGTGATAAGGTTAAGGTGCAGTTATCCCCTTACGATTTAACCAGGGGAAGAATTGTTTTTAGAAGCAAGTAGCAAGTTACTAACTTGACTCTGACGCGGTTGAATGCCTCTATTTTGCGAGGAATGCACCCGCGCTCTGTCAACTTTGAAATTCATAACCCGCATAAAGCGGAAAATACTGCGCGGGCTGGCACCTCGTAAAATATTGTTGCTGAAACGCGTAGAAAAAACCTACTTAGGTTCTATACGTTAAAATATCTGGCAGGATTGTGTGCCCTTGTAATCCATGCCAAAAAGGAAGTGTGATGTGTTATGAAAGTAAGGTCATCAGTAAAAAAAATATGTGACAAGTGTACAATCATTAAAAGACGCAGGACTCTCAGGGTTATCTGCTCAAACCCGCGTCATAAACAGAGACAGGGATAGTTGTCGCTGCATCGATAAAGTTTGTATGTTTGTTTAATTGTATTTTCAAGTAGACAATGGGCTGGGCAGTTTAACTGCCGGTCGGTTTAACATTTTTTTGGAGAGAAATTATGCCCCGTGTTGTTGGAGTTAATATTCCTGGTAATAAAAGAGTGCCGTATGCATTGCAGTATATTTATGGGATTGGAAGACGCCTTTCCTGGGAGATTGTCGAAAAGGCTGGCATCGATCCCAACATTCGCGCGGATGATTTAAAAGATGCTGATCTTGTCAAGATCAGAAACGTGCTTGAAGGCGAGTACAGGATCGAAGGCGAACTGCGAAGAGAAGTCAGCATGAACATCAAAAGGTTGATGGACTTTGGTACCTATCGCGGGTCAAGGCATCGCAAAAGCCTTCCCGTAAGAGGACAACGGACAAAGACAAATTCAAGAACAAGAAAAGGCAAGAGAAAAACTGTGGCAGGAAAGAAAAAGGCACCAACCTCCAAGTAATCATGAAGCGTTGATGGTGAATAAATAATGTTTGAGAATCTCAATGTTGATTGAATGCGGGTGGAAATTTCGCGTCAGGATCAGCGTTGCGATTTCTCTGAGGAGAAAATCAAAATGACGACAGAGCAAGCCAATACAGTCACCGAAGACAAGTCAAAAAAGGACGGTAAAAAGGTCAAAACCAGAAAGACACTCAGCAAGAAAAAACGAAAGGTAAAAAAGAATATTTCGTCAGGGATTGTTCACATCAGGGCGACATTCAACAATACGATTGTTACTATTGCTGATGCCGATGGCGATACAGTAGCGTGGTGTACAGCGGGTGCCGCCGGTTTCAAGGGCTCCAAGCGATCCACACCGTTTGCTGCGCAGATTGCGGCAGAGGATGCAGCAAGAAAAGCAATGGAGCATGGTTTAAGATCTGTTGAGGTTCTGGTTAATGGGCCTGGGGCTGGCAGAGAGACTGCTTTAAAGGCCCTTGGAAGGGCAGGACTTCGTGTGATCAGGATTCAGGATGTGACTCCCATTCCCCACAATGGTTGTCGTCCCCCCAAAAGGAGAAGAATATAATGGCCAGATACAAAGACTCAGTGTGCAAGATGTGCCGCCGCGAGGGCATGAAATTATTTTTAAAAGGTGACCGGTGTTATTCGGACAAGTGTGCTGTTGAGAGGAGGGAGTATCCTCCGGGCCAGCACGGCAAAGGAAAAAGATCCAAGTTTTCCGAATATGGTTCTCAATTGCGTGAAAAGCAGAAAATCAGAAGAATATACGGCGTTCTAGAGGCACAGTTTAGAAAAATATTCGCCGAAGCTGACCGCAGGAGGGGTGTGACAGGCGAGAATCTGATTCAGCTTCTCGAGTCGCGTCTTGACAACATGGTTTATCGGATGGGTTTTGCAAATTCACGGTCCGAGGCAAGGCTGCTTGTGGGTCAAAGACACTTTAAGGTCAATGGAAAGACAGTGACCATCCCGTCTTATTTTACCAGGTCGGGAGACAAAGTTGCTGTTGCCGATAAAAGTCAAAAACTGACCCGCATTGAGGCCGCCAGGCAGGCGGGACAGCGAAGAGGCCTGCCAGAGTGGCTGGAGCTTGATTCCACAGGATTTGTGGGCACCATAAAAATGCTGCCTGTTCGTAACCAGATCACCATGCCCATGAATGAGCATCTGGTGGTTGAGTTGTATTCGAAATAGTTTAATGTATAGAACCTTGGAAGGTTTTTTCTACGCGTTTCGGCATCAATTTTTGCATGGTGTCCGCCCGCGTAGTATTTTCCGCTTTATGCGGGTTATGAATTTCAAAGTCGACAGAGCGCGGGTGCATTCTTTGCATGATAAAAGGGTTCAATCGCGTGAGATTCGGGTTTTGATTTGTCAACTTGTCACGTGAGTAACTTGAAAGGAATTAACTATGCCAATCCAAACGTATAAAAACTGGAGAAGTCTCATTAGACCAAAGTTCATAGAAGTGGACAAGGACACAAAGACGCAAAATTATGCCAAGTTTATTGCAAGACCGCTTGAGAGCGGGTTTGGCATAACACTGGGAAATGCCCTGCGGCGCATTCTTTTAAGTTCACTACAGGGCGCAGCGATCACGGCCATCAGAATAGACGGCGTGCACCACGAGTTTGCCACTATCCCTGGTGTCAGAGAGGATGTGGTCAATATTATTTTAAACCTCAAACAGGTTCGTCTCAAGTTGTTGGAGAATGAGCAGGCCACGATGAAATTGGCAATGAATGGACCTGGTGTTGTCAAGGCCGGTGATTTTGATACGGGCGGTCATGTGGAAATCTTGAATCCTGATCTCGAGGTTTTCACCATGTCTGAGGATGCCAAGGTGCAGATGGAGGTCGATGTTGAAATGGGCAAAGGTTATGCCCTCGCAGAAGAAAACAAAAGGGCAGATGCTCCCATCGGGACAATTTTTATTGACTCGCATTTTGCTCCTATTGCCAAAATTAACTATGCGGTTACCAATGCCCGCGTGGGTCAGGTGACAGATTATGACAGGCTCAACCTCGAAGTAACGACAAACGGGTCCATCTCGCCGGAGGATGCTGTGGCATTTGCTGCCAAGATACTTAAAGATCAGGTGCAGGTGTTCATCAATTTTGATGAATTGGAAGAGCCCATTGAAGACATTAAGCACGAAGAGAGCAGCTCATTTAATGATAACTTAAACAGACGTGTTGATGAGCTCGAACTTTCTGTGCGTTCTGCAAATTGTTTGCAAAATGCCAACATCAGATACATTGGCGAACTTGTGCAGAAGACCGAAATGGAAATGCTCAGGACCAAAAACTTTGGACGCAAGTCTCTCAACGAAATAAGGGAAATACTCACAGAGATGGGTCTTAATCTGGGCATGAAGATCGAGGGTTGGCAATACCCCGATGAAAAAACGGTTGTGGCTAAAAAGCCGCCTCCAGAGGAAGAATTTTATTAACAAGCCTCCTGAAAGGAGAACCCTGTTTTTCGGGTATGCTTAAAAATCTTGTGCCGTGACAAAATGTCGGGGCAGGGTTTTGGAGGGCATGTAATTTTTTGCAGATCGACCGGAGATGCAGGGGCAAAGCCAGGCGGTGTGGGTGCCGACCACCTTGCTGGGGTGGGCACAGCGCTTGGTACTTACAATCTATACAAGACAGGTGGTAATTTATGAGACACAATACATCCGGAAGAAAATTTGGGAAGACAGCATCACACAGAATGGCCATGTTTAAAAATATGGCGGCGTCTCTGATCGAGCATGGACGCATCAAGACCACTCTGCATAAGGCGAAGGATCTCAGGAGTATTGCAGACAGGTTGGTCACGTGGGGTAAAACAGATACTGTTTTCTCCAGACGCAAGGTCTTCGACTTTATAAGAAACAAAAATGCTGTCCAAAAACTTTTTAAGGAGATTGCACCGTCTTTCGAAAACAGACAGGGCGGATACACGCGTATTTACCAGTTGGGTCACCGTGCAGGAGATGCAGCAAAGATGGCCTTCATCGAGTTTTTGCACGATGATCTGCTCTCTGCAAAGGTCGAGGGCAAAGTGAAAGAAGAAACTGCCAAAGATAAAAAGACGAAAGCAAAGGCCTCCTCCAAAAAATCAGAAAAAAAGGCCGTTGAAAAAAAGGCTGTCGACAAAAAGGCGCCTGCCAAGATCAAAAAGACAGCACTCAAAAAGCCCGTTGTGCGAAAAACGCAAGCAAGGGGCGATAAATAAACTTGCGCGATCTCGATACAAAAGCCAAGGCAGGTTTGTCTTGGCTTTTTTTTTATGACAAACAACACAGTCAAGGTTGGTGTTGCCCAGATGAGTTGCTCCGCTGATGTTAAACAGAACGAGCAAAAAGCCGCGCAATTAATTAGTGGGCTTGCCAGGGGTGGAGCCCAGATCATCTGCCTGCCGGAACTCTACAAGAGTCACTATTTCTGCCAGCAAGAAGATCACGGGTATTTTGATTTGGCCGAGACGATTCCAGGCAAAGGCGTCGAGGAACTTCAGGCCCTTGCAAAAGCAAATGATGTGGTGTTGATCGCGAGCCTCTTTGAAAAAAGGGCAACGGGGGTTTATCATAATACCGCTGTTGTCATTGATGCCGACGGGCGCTTCCTTGGAAAATACCGCAAAATGCATATTCCGGACGACCCCTGCTACCTTGAAAAATTTTATTTTACACCGGGCGATCTAGGCTATCAGGTTTTTGAGACACGTTACGCCAAACTGGGGGTTCTCATCTGTTGGGATCAATGGTACCCCGAGGCTGCCCGTTTAACGGCCCTCAAGGGTGCTGAGATCATTTTTTATCCCACGGCAATAGGGTGGCTCGGTGAGGACAAAAAAGACCACGGAGAAAGGCAGTTTAACGCGTGGAAATCGGTTCAGGTTGGTCATGCAGTGGCCAACGCGGTCTTTGTTGTGACACCCAACAGGGTGGGCACAGAGGGTAATATCGAGTTTTGGGGTGGTTCATTTGTCGTCGATCCCTTTGGCGCGACACTTTTTCAGGCGGGACAAAAAGAAGAGACGGCTGTTGTGGACTGCAACTTGTCCTTGATCGAAGAGACACGGCGGGGGTGGCCCTTTTTAAGGGACCGGCGTGTTGATTCCTACGAGGGGATCTTAAAAAGGTATGACGACTGATCAGACACTCAAACAACAGGGGTACCGGATGCCTGCAGAATGGGAAAGGCAGCAGGCTATTATTCTTTGCTGGCCCCACAACCTTGGAACGTGGCCCTTTCAATTGGACAGGGTTGAGAAAACGTGCGTCTCTCTGATACTTGAAATTGCTGAATCGCAGGAAGTCTGGCTGACGGTCAATGATGACCATGAACTGCAGGGCGTTCTCGATGCCATCAAGGGCACCCGTATCAACCGGCAAAACCTTAAAATACTCAAGATCCCGACACATGACATCTGGGTGCGTGATTTTGGCCCGATTTTTGTGGTGAGAGAGAGGCTCTCAACACGAGAGAGGCTCATCACGCACTGGCGGTTTAACGGCTGGGGAGACAAATACGAAGAGGAATTTCTTGGCGATACGCATTTCCCGGAGGTATTGGCAGGGGCGCAACGGGAAAAAATACGCGACCTCGATTTTATCCTTGAGGGTGGTTCCATCGATGTCAACGGCAAAGGGTTGCTCATCACATCCACCAACTGTCTTTTAAATAACAACAGAAATTCTCAACTGACAAAACACGATATCGAAAAGACCCTTCGCGAAAATCTGGGGGCAGAAAAGATCATCTGGGTGGATGGGGAGATCACGGGCGACGACACAGATGGCCACATCGACGATGCGGTCAGGTTTGTGAGCGAGGACAAGTTGGTCTGTATCTCCGAAGACAACAGTCAGGATACCAATTACAACGCCATCAAGCACCTCAACGAGCAGCTTGAACTCATCACCGATATTGAGGGCAGGCCCCTCAATCTGGTCAGGCTCCCGATGCCGGATCCCGTGTATTGCAGCGGAAAAAGGCTCCCTGCGAGCTATGCCAATTTTCTCATCACCAACGACAAGGTCCTTGTGCCAAACTATCGTTGCAAGAAAGATGCCGTTGCCATCGACATTGTGCAGGAGCTGTTTAAGAATAGAAAGGTAGTTGGCATTGACTGCACAGACCTTGTGTACGGCTTTGGTGCCATTCACTGCATCTCACAGCAGGTGCCCGCGTCAACGACACATTCTTAAGCTGGGCGCATCATGTCGAACTGCTCTCGCTCAAGGACCCGACTGAGCGCGATTTTTATCTTACCAAGGCCAGCAAAGAAGGCTGGTCGCGCACTCAGCTTCGCAGGGCGGTGAAAAAAAAATTGTATCGGATTGGTAAAGAGGCCGATCGCACTGGCAGCAAACGCGACCCTAGTCCGCTTCATGTTTACAAGGCCGTTGTCGAGTCCGTCGTTGACGGCGACACACTGCTCGTTCGTATTGACCTTGGTTTTAATGTTTGGGTTGCCCAGCGCATTCGCTTTCGCGGGATCAATTGCGCCGAGATGTCAGACGGCGGCGAGGCGGCAAAGACCTATGTTGCAGAGCAACTCAAGGACATCCCCTTTATTGTCATCAAGACCTACAAGACCGACATGTACGGGCGTTATGTTGCTGATGTGTTTTACAGCCCGACTTTAAAGGATAAAGAAGCGGTGGCGGAGGATGGAATTTTTTTGAATCAGGAGATTTTAAAGGCGGGGTTGGCAAAGATGATGCTTTGATCATAATTGATATCTCTGATGAAGTTTGAGATAAGCATGTTATGGTAAAGCATGTGTGCGCACCATATTTTTATGGGTAAATTTATAAACAAATTTCGGCAGTATTTAAAAAAAAGAAGATATAAAATCGTCTTGCAAGATCGTGAAGATCTTTCCGATTACGAAAAAAACTTCTTTATTCCAGAAATCAAGTCACGCCTTGAATCCCTTAGATGTTACTTTCAAAGCATTGTAGACTTGTGTGAGCGTCATAAAACAGATCCCCTGTTTGTGCGGCCCAACTGAAAACGATTATCAACCCCAATAACTTAATTGCACGAGACGAAAACGAGTCAGAGATTGCAAAAAAATTTTTTACTCAGGTACAAAGATCGGCCAAGGATCAACATGTCGATGAAATTGACGTAATCAATAAAAAATATACCATAATTGATAACCTTAAAACTTTTGTTGCCTTTTTAAATGAGGTGAATCTTCTTTGTTCGTCGTTGGTGGAAGTAAATAACAAGCTTTTTCTGTTTAACTTGCAAATTTTTCCACATGCTGTAAATCTCAGAACTGATGAAGTTGTATTAACGGAACCACTTGAGTTTAATTTAACAATAAAACCTTTTGAAGTTACTCTGAGCAATATCATCTCAGTGGCTAAAGCAACGGCTGACACCATTCATGTCTGGCATCAGCAATTCATGGAAGGTAAAACAAGATTTTTAGAACATTACGGACATCACGTTTCTTTGCGAAATAATAGATTGGTTTTATTAATTCAGGTTGTAGCCCTGATTTTTGGTGTTGCGCTTTCGGCTTTTTTTCTGACAGCAAACGATCCTTTTGATCTTGCGAAAAATAATCTGTTGCTCAAAGAAAAAAACAATAGGCTGGAAGCCGCACACAATCAATGTGTGGATACTAAAAGCAAGTTCATGTCTGAACTCAGTCTTTGTCAGTCACAAATAAAAGGTCTTAAAAAATGAAACTCCTCCCCAACGAAATCCGCGACGTCATCAAATACCTCGAAGCAGGCAAGTCCTTGCCGGATCAGTACCGTTTTTTGCTCTTTGATGATAAACGCGAGGTTGAGCTTGTGTGGAACGGCAAGACGGGTGAGGTCTGTAATGTGGTCCTGCCGTTTCAGACCATTAAACCAAAAATATTCTAACAAGGGGTCTACATGACTGTACCAGACTATCAAACATTAATGTTACCTGTTTTGGAAATATTATCAGATCAAAAAATATATCATCACACTGATTTGGTCGATAGAATCTGTGATGTTTTTAAATTAACAGATAAAGAAAGAAGAGAATTGTTACCAAGTGGAAACCAGACATATATTCTGAATCGTGTTGGTTGGGCCAGGAGCTATCTCAAACAAGCTGGTTTATTACATCAACCAGAGAGAGGTAAAATTCAGATCACACCAAGGGGCATAGAGCTTTTAAAAAACAAACCAACCCGAATTGATAATAAATTTTTAATGAAGTTTGATGAATTTCAAGAATTTCGTAATCGTTCACACAAAAACAGAGACAACACACCAACCCTTGACGATACCAAAACCCCACAAGAGCATTTAGAAAATGCCTATCAAGTTCTTAACAGTGAATTATCACAAGATATTCTAAATCGAATAAAGGATTTGCGCCCTCAGTTTTTTGAAAAACTTGTCGTAGATCTCATGATCGCCATGGGATATGGGGGTGCTGAATCTGATTCTGGCCAGGTTACAGCACTAACTGGAGATGAAGGGATTGATGGCATTATCAAAGAAGATAAACTGGGACTTGATGTTATTTATTTGCAGGCAAAACGCTGGGAAAATCCCGTAAGTCGTCCTGAAATTCAAAAATTTGTTGGGGCCCTTACAGGAAAGCGGGCTAAAAAAGGTGTTTTTATTACGACCTCACGTTTTACAAGTGAAGCAATTGAATACGCCAAAAATCTCGACTGTAAAGTAATTCTTATCGATGGTGATAGATTGGCTGATTTGATGATTCGTTTTAATGTCGGGGTGCAAACTGATAAGGTTTGTGAGATAAAAAAAACAGACGAAGATTATTTTGAAGAATGAATATGACAGAAACGAAGTGGCAAACTAGAAAATTACATATTGATTCCAAGTGGTATAAAATCGCCGTCAAGGTCGTGGATATTTTTGGTAATGACACGATGAAGGTGGTGGAGGTGGGGGTATGAAGTGCAATTCTTTGAAATGAAACGGTATTTTAATTGGGGCGAATTCGCCCCAATTGGAAGTATGGAAAAATAATATGTTTTTTAAAAAGAAAAGAAATTTGAAAATTCAAAATCAAACTGTTGCCATTCAAGATGTAGGTGGACAGGATTATTTGAGCCTAACGGACATGATAAAGTCTAAAGACGGCGATTTTTTTGTCAAAGACTGGTTACGCAACAGAAACACTCTTGAATTTTTGGGAATTTGGGAACAAATCAATAACCCCCATTTTAATTGGAGTGAGTTCACACGAGTGAAGGAACAATCTGGCCTTAACGGATTTAAAATCAGTGTCAAAGAATGGATTGAGAAAACAAGCGCAAAAGGGCTAACAGCTCAAACAGGCCGTTATGGCGGCACTTATGCACATAGGGATATTGCCTTCGAGTTTGGCACATGGATTAGTCCTGCCTTTAAACTATATCTCATCAAAGAATACCAGCGTCTTAAAGAAATTGAAAGTAATCAGTACAACCTTGAATGGAATATCAAGCGCATCGTCAGTAAAGCCAATTACCACATTCATACCGATGCCGTAAAAAATCACCTCATCACCGTCTCAAAAAAATGGAGCACAGATTACGAATATGCCGAAGAAGCAGATATATTAAATCTGTCTATTTTTGGCTGTACGGCCAAACAGTGGAGGGAAGCCAATCCTGAACGAGCAAAACAGGGCGAAAATATTCGTGACGTGGCCAGTATAAATGAATTGATTGTACTCTCAAACATGGAGAGCAAAAATGCCGAAATGATCCGCTCTGGCATAGACAAAAAATCTCGCTTCGAAAAATTGCAGGCTGTAGCCAAACATGAACTCGGCATTCTAAACAGCAAGGATATGATGAAGGCCTTAAAAAAAACATCGACAGACGTCTACTTGGTCGAGACAGGTCAGGTACAAGACAAAAAAAACAAGAAAAGTAGTTTTTAATTAGATGAGTTTTAGATGAGTCAAATTAATATTATTAATGATTTTAGGTGGTTGTGATTTTTGAATTAAATGAGTTCAAGAGATTTTTAGATTAAATTTATGGCGCTACACCCCCAATTTTCAACGTCCCCCTATGAAATTCTTGATCCCGACTTTCGCTGGTTTCCTGCCGACGAGGCCCTGCGCGAAAAAGACTACGGCAAGCTCTTGCCGCCTCTTGTGGCCAAGCTTTGCAAAGAGGTTAAAAAGTGGCGTGACTCAGGATACGCCGGCGCCAGCGAGACAAGTGTATCGCTTCTTAACTGGTGGTTTACATTTTGCGATTTGGTAAAGGCATTTAAACAGTGATCAGTATTATTCCATTTCCCCACCACACTCATAAATCTTGGGGGCAATCGTTGTGGTGGTGGCAAAATTGGTAAATGGTACGAGACATTAATCTCAATTGAGGCGAATATGAAAATTGCCATCATTGGCCTTGAACAGGCCGGAAAAAAAACACTGTTTTCACTTTTAACTGGACAGGAGGTGAGCGAGCACAGGCGGCCCGGTGAGGTTATCGAGGGCAGGGCTTTAGTTAAGGACTCGCGAGTGGATCTGCTCTCAAAAATGTATCACCCCGAAAAGACCATCTATGCCGCAACAGATGTTATCCTGTGTCCGGATATCACAAAGGGGCAGGGGGATTACAGCTGGCTTAACGAGACCAAAAACTCCGATTTAATTTGTGTGGTGGTGCGCGATTTTCAATCGGCGGAGGTCTATCACCCTGATGGGAGCGTCAATGCGCTCAGAGACGTCGACAACACCCTTGTGGAGTTTATCCTGGCAGACCTTGATCTTGTCGAAAAGCGGATCGAGCGGATCGAGAAGGACAAGATCAAAAAAAAGGCGGACAGAAAGAGCCTGTTAGAGATCGAGGTCGTCAAAAAATGCAGGGAGGTCCTTGAGGCAAACAAGCCGCTTGTTTCGTTGAATCTCAATGCAGAAGAGATGGAGGCCGTTGAGCACTTAAGCTTTGTGACGTTAAAGCCTATTCTCTGGTGCCATAATGTGGACGAAGACAAGGTGGCTGCTGCTTCAGAAAATGAGGATTGTTTTAAAATGTCCGCAAAGATCGAAAAAGAAATCCTGGCGATGGACACACCCGAAGAAAGGCAAGAATACCTTGATGCCCTTGGTATTAATGACCTCGGTGTCAACCGCCTCAACAGGGCGGCCTATGACCGTCTGGGGCTCATGTCCTTTTATACGGTGGGCGAGGACGAGGTGCGGGCGTGGACGATAAAAAAAGGGACACTTGCTCCGGTTGCCGGTGGCAAGATTCATACAGATATTGGCAGGGGCTTTGTGAGGGTCGAGGTCATGAAGTACGATGATCTTATGGCCGTGGGTAACGAGCAAAAACTAAAGGCAGCAGGCAAAGTGTCGGTTAAGGGAAAGGATTACATTATCGAGGACGGGGACATCTGTCATTTTTTGTTTAATGTTTAGAACCTTGGAAGGTTTTTTCTACGCGTTTCGGCATCAATTTTTGCATGGTGTCCGCCCGCGTAGTATCTGGCGCATAGCGCCAAACATGAAACCCTTCATGTTTGATCGCAATGCACTCCGCTTTATGCGGGTTATGAGGCGCACAGAAAAAACCTTCCAAGGTTCTACAGTTTAAACTGCTCAATCTTGAAATTTACCGTTGGGAAGAGCTTTGGCATTTTCATAAAGTTCATCACCATGATGCCGGTTGAGAGGCGTTCGAACCACGAAGAGAGCGGCCAGCCAAAGTGGACCGTGATGTTCTTGTGAGGCAGTTCGTAAACAAGAAGGTGAAGGATCGCCTGAATATTGGCAAAGATGTTGGCCCGCTTAAAGGGGATGCGAAAGTGGTGTTCCTTTTGCCTTGGAGGGATTTTTTGCCTGGGTGAAAAAAAGGTGATGAAGATGGCAATATCGTAAAGTTTTTGCAGAGGTGTGTCGCGGTATCGTTTAAAGTGAATGTGAATATTATCACCCTCTTGTTCTGCAATATAGAGAACAATATCCATCGGGGTTTCGCCTTTTGCAATCTGCTTGAGTTCGGGTCTTCTCTTGCGGGTCCCGTAATAGCCGATGATCAGGCAGATGATGGTACAGACAAACCACATGAGCGATCCAAAGGGTTTGTGGATGACAAGATACAGAAAACAGCACGAAATAAAAATAAGCAAAATAAAAGTTCCCACCCTGTTGATGTGGTACTCAGCACCGGCCTCTTTGATCCCCTTTTGGTAGTTATAGATCACAAGACAGAGCATGTTGATGACAAAGCTTGCAACAAGTCCGACGGCGTACATTGCGGCGAGAGCCATCTGCTGTCCCTGTGTGATGATGATGATCAGTGAAAAAAAAGTGGCCGTGACAATATGAATACGGTAGAGTGAATCCCGTTTGTTTGTGGCGATGAGCCATTCGAAACCATAGCGGTTGGCAACGCGTTCGATGAGCTCGCTGGATGCCACACAGCTTGTGTTGACGGCCATGACAAGACAAAGGCTGGCAACAGCGGATATGAGGATTCCAAACCATTGCCCGTTCATCAGAACACTAAAGTGGGTGAAGAGGTCTGTCTCGTGGGCCGCAAAATCAATGTTGGGATTTGAAAGGACGATCACAGAAATGAGTGGAGTGAAGATGCCGACCGTCAGGGCAAGAAAGGTGTAGGCCCTTTTGATGTTGTGCCAGGACTCCGAGAGCCTTGCAACCTGCAATACGGATTCAATGCCCGAATAAGCCAGGATACAGTTTGAGACCGAGGCAATCAGGTATGCCCCTCCCCCCGAGAGACCGTTTTGTGTCAGACCAGCTTTAACGGATGAAAAACTCTGATTGATGACCGCCAAGTTCTCTGGTTCAAAATTGATGACTCCGGAGAGAAGGAGATTGAGCAGGATCACGGCAGTAAAGAGAAAGATTGTAAACGTGACCCTTGCGTTTTCTTTTATACCCAGGATGTTGAGACCCGCCACAATCCAGACAATGATGACCTCGATGGCGAGCTTGGTGACATTGCCAAGATTGAGAAAGAAGCTGACATTTTCGACGGCCGACACAGAGGATATCGAGGCTGTCAAAACGTAGGTGATCAGTATCGAGGCAACGGCTACAAAAGAGATGAGAGGCCCAAGAACGAGATAAGAGAATGAATAAACCCCGCCGCCCTTCATATTGTGACGGTCGAGTATCTCTGCAATGCTGGTCATGCGGGTTGACAAGAACCTGACCACCAGCGAGGTCAGCGGCAGAAAGATGATCGTGGCGACACCCAGGTAGCGATAGGCCTCGCCGGGTGCATAGAACAGGCTCGTGAGTTCGTCCATGAGGGTAATAACACCAATCGCAAGCCACGACAACCAGAGATGACCCGACTTAAAATACGACAACAGATTCTTTCGTGTGAAAAAATAAACGGCAAGAGAGACAAGAACAATGTTAAGAATAATAAAGGGCATGTGGATATCAGAATAATTTGGCCCGCAAATTAAGGTATTGGGGGTGAAATGTCAAAAGGCTATTTGGCTCCTTTGCCGCTCAATGACAGCGGGATTCGCCCGTCTATCAGTTTAAGCAGAAAACTTAAAATCCACACCGGTGCCTCGGTATCAAGACTGCAGTAGGCCAATAGATCCTTCATTAATTTTTTTCTTTGCGGTTTTGATGTCTGGGGATTTAACATTTCTTCGAGGGCCAGGCTTGCGACGTCACCCCTTTTTATCTCGCCTTGAAGTTTTGCGTATTCATAGGGAGTCAGCGCTGGTGTGACAGTTTTAAGTTTGTAATGAAAGTTAAACCCTGGATGATACATACTCAACGTGATCACGTCCTCAAGGTCAACAATGCGGCCGTTATCGAGTCTGATCTCATCCATCTGTTGCGCGTAGGCTGCGTATTTCTTTTTAAAGTGTTTGGCAAGGTCCTCCCAGGGTGCTGAGGTGTCTGTCTCGAGCGATTTCAGGGCCTTGATCAGAGCCGTTATTTTCTTGGCGACATCATGATCACCAGCCTGACGAGCTTTTTCTGCCAGCTCTGCATATTGTTTTATTTTGTCACCACCGATGAGTGCGTAAAGTCTTTCGGCCGTTGCTGTGTCACCCCTTTCTTCCATGATGCGCGCCATTTCTCTGATGCGGCCGATTTCGAAAGACTGGTTCCAAGTCAGAATGGGTCCCGCCTTGCCAACCGCCTTAAGGATGGCCTTTGCAGCCGGGGCAACCCAGTCTCCATCAGTGTCCCCACGATAAAGATATTCGCTGTGACTCATTTGTGTCCGCCAGACTGCAGGTTTTTTAAGCAGTACATTCAAGTCGGGCAGGGTGTGAGAGGATAATTGCAGGGTGCTGATCTCGAAGGGGCGGGTGTCTTTAAAAACGGGCAACAGTGGATTGATGGTCTCAAAATCCAGGGAGACCACGCGGGCGCCCCTTGGTTTAAGGAGTTCTTTAATCCTGGCAACATGTCTTGCTGCCTCTGCTTTATCAAAAACGATGGTGTTGTCTCTCACGGCACGGATCTGTCGCCACACACGCTCGGAGAATTGGTTCTTTCCGGCATCGGCATGAGGGACAAAATCATCCCCGATCTTTCTGATGTCTGTGATGCCCGAACCTCTCAGTGCCGCAGGGGGTCTGCCGCCGCGGCCGAGGTGGCGCACATCGTAGGGGTCTGTTATTACTTGATAGGGGCAACCCTCGTCGTGCTCTACGGTTGATAGATCTCCGTCTCGATCCAGCTCTTTCATGGCGGCAAGGGTCGATTCGATCTCCGGGAACATGGCTTCAAGTTCTTTAATGACATCTTCAAAGATCAGGAGTTTTTTGGGATCATAATTGACACCACCCGGGTGCTTATAATCGGGATCCACCATTAAAAAGCCTGCCTCTTTGATCTCGATCCCGTTTTGTCTGAGGACCCAGAGTTGCAGCGCGAGCCTTTGGGCCGCTGCCTTGTTTATTTTTTTTGTGATCCTGATCTCGCCGGTCTCGACCATGACCTTGATCCCTGTTTCATAAATACTGATGGCCCCGCGGATAGCGGCAAGTCTAAAACATTCCTTGGCACCCCTGCCCATTTTTTCAAGACAATCAAAATGGATCCTCACACCGATATCGGATGGGTCAGCGGGATCAGCATAAAAGGCGGCACCGTTGAGTATGACGGGGACTTTTCTGTCGTTAAGGGCCTCTTCAGTGGCCTGCATGTGTGTTACAGCCGATTCCAAGGCGGCCCTTGTATCCGCAGGCTCCTCTTCTCCAACCGGTCTCCAGATGTTTCTTGCAAGTGGTTTGCTGGCATACGCGATCTCACGCACATGGCCAAGTTTTTCAAAGTACGCCTGCATTTCTGGGGTGGGTTTGACTGATGCAGGACCGTTTCTGCGTGTCTCCAAAAAATCTCGGCGACAGTCCTGATAGACTGCAAATTGCCTGGGGGTGAGCGGGACATCCATACCCATCGTGGTGGGTATATTTAATGAGTGCATAAATTGATCCTTGTTCCTTTGACCTCATGCTCGTCTACTTTTTTATAAAGTTTCTTTTTTTTTAAAGAAATTTTACGCAACATCTCACTTTCCCTGACGATGCACTCTAATAAGCAATAAGCGTGCGGGATGTTATTTAAGACAGTCATGTCAAATACGGAGCCACAATGATGTCAAGACCCATAGTTCAAACAATGCAAGTGACAGGGAATCAAGGTGCCACGCTGCAATCTTTTAAGAATACTGCTACGATAGGAGCGGGTTCTGTTTCCCAATTACCCCTTGACGTGGCAGTGCGTGGTATCAGAGCAGGGTTTGAGCGCATTGCGGCCGGTCTTGCACAGCGTCCCTTGCCGGTCGTTGCACGGCCACAGCCAGGGCGGGCTGCTGTTGCAGGTCAAATTCATGAAGAGAAAAAAACAGTGAGCAATCCGGCAGCCAGAACCTGTCAAGCCTCTTCGCCTCCTGTTGGTCCTGGAGACAACGGGGGTAAGGCAGCAAAACCAACACCAGTGAGCATTGCAGACATCAGGGGCAGGGGGTACAATTCCCCAATGACAAATAAATCCGTTCAAACAAAGCCAGTGATTGTCACTGCGGTCAGCAAGTGGGGCATGTGGGTTCAGGACATAAATGCACAAACAGATCCCGATTGCTCGTCCGGCATCTTTGTGTATACCCAGGGACAGCCTGATGTTCATATTGGCGACAGGATTGTGATTGTGCAGGCCCGCGTGGTCCTTTTCCCCTCTGATCAATTAACCAAAGCCAATCCCCAGGCTAAAGGTCAGGCAGGGAAGGCACAGCTTGGTTTTGCAAGATGGGTTGTGCAGAGAATAGGTCACAAATTACCCCCTGCGGTTCTCATTGGAAAAGGGGGGCGGATGCCGCCTGCAAAGATCATGAAAAGCCGCGCCACAGGTTCGGATATTCACAATCCCAAAACCCCATTTAATCCGGCAAAAGACGCGATGGCGTTTTACACAAGTTTGAGAGACATGCGCGTCAAGATTGCAAATCCCGTGGTTGTTGGGCCTGTGAGTTATGGCCGCGTCTCTGTGGCCATTGATAATGGAGAGGGTATTGCAAATAGAACCCTTGCTGGCGGTGTGTTGCTGACCCCCGATGGTCCCAATACACAGGTGATCACGCTGGATCTCTCAGGTCTTCCCAAGGACACACTGTCCAGTTTGGCAATGGGGGATCGTATTCTTGGCGAGGTCGAAGGGGTGCTTGACTATAGCTTTGGTGAATTCAGGTTAAGGGTGACCAAAGAATTTAAGGTCGAAAAGGTGCCACAAACAAGGCCGTCTGTCCCCGATCTGCCAAAGGGCAAAAACATCATGAGGGTCATGCAGGCCAATCTTGAAAACATGAATTTTAAGGATGCAGAGAGGATGGAACACTTTGCGGAGATGATTGCGCAGGCTGCGCCGGACATGTGTTCGTTTCAAGAGGTACAGTCAGATTATGACTTTGATCCTGACGGTGTCATGGAATCCGAAAAGACCATGAATCTTCTCTCAAAGATGGTTTATGAAAAGACAGGCATCAGGTATCAATGGGCCTATGTCCCGCCGGAGGATAGTCAGGATGGCGGGAAAAAGGGCGGGAATATTCGCAATGTCTTTTTTTACAACCCTGCGCGTTTTAGGGTCAGGATGAGGCAGGGAGACGCCACAGATAAATCTGTGCTTGTGCGGCGTGGAAAAAAATTGTTTCTCACCAAAAACACCAGCCGCATAGAACCCAAAGACGAGGCCTATGCGCACTCAAGAAAGCCCGTTGTGTTCGAATACGATTTTATTGTGACTGATCAAAAAGGTAGAAAAACATATCAAAGATTTTTGCATGTGAACATTCACAGCATCTCCAAACGTGGTGAGGATGGCGCATGGGGGAGGCAGCAACCCCCGGTCTACAGATCAGAGACAAAGAGAAAAAAACAGCATAAACCCATCGTTGATTTTATCAGGGGTGCCTTAAATCTTGATGCGGATCAAAATATTATTTTAAGTGGTGATGGCAATGCCTACCCGTGGGAAGAATCTGTCCGTCTTTTTACTGATGCAGGGATGCATCACCTTGCCGAGGAACAATTACCGCCCGGAGATGTATACAGTTATTACTTTAACGGGGGCTTTTTTCTTTATGATTACCTGATGGCCTCGCCAGCCCTTGCAAATAGGGCAAAAGTGGCGATCTGGCACAGGCACTCGCTGTTTAGCCCACAGGACAGCGACCATGATGTGGTGCTTGCGGCCATTGATTTTAACGAGGGATAATTAACTGCCAAAAATATCGTTGTGCGTCCTGTAACAGCGCACAAATGTGGTGCACTTGGGCAGGTCTTTGAGACTTGATGCCCCCACGTAGGCGCAGGTGCTTTTAAGCCCGCCGGTTATTTTTTGGACCACACCTTCTTCGTCGCTGACCCCCCCCTTGTAGGGGACCTTGGTGATTTTGCCCTCTGCGGCACGGTAGCAGTTGAGTCCCCCGCTGTATTTGTCGATCGCCTTTTTGCTGGACATACCGTAAAAGACGAGAGAGTGTTTTTTGATGTGGGGCCAGCCCTGATTTGTCAGTTCTTCCCTGGTGCAGGTTTTATCGAGCACCGTCCAATCAAGGTCATTTTTGCTGACCATGTACTGCCATTCGCCTTCGCATTCTTCGTGACCGGCAAACATATTGCCAAGCATGACAAAGTCGGCACCGGCGCCAAAGGCCTTGGCGATATCGCCGGGCTGTGTGCAGCCGCCATCGGCGCAGACGTGACCTTTTAGGCCGTGCGCCGCGTCCGCACATTCGATAATCGCGCTGAGCTGCGGGTAGCCGACACCGGCGATAATCCTCGTGGTGCAGACAGAACCCGGACCGATCCCTATTTTAATAATATCGGCGGCCCCGGAGAGCAGGAGTTCGGAGACCATTTCGGGTGTACAGATATTGCCAGCCATGATGACGGAGTCTTTAAATTTTTCCCGGATTCTTTTTACACGGTCGACAAAAAACTCTGTATAACCGTTGGCCACATCTACGCAGATGTTTCTGATTTCATCAACCGAGTGTGCCACCTGAATTAATTTTTCGAAGTCGATGTCTTTGATGCCAAGGGTAAAAAAAACATTATCACACGATGCATTTTGATTTTTGTCAAAATAGTTGATGAGTTTGTCTGCCGGGTAATGCTTATGCAGACAGGTCATCATGCGGTGCTTGGCGAGTTCGGTGCCCATTTTCATGGTACCGGTGGTATCCATGTTTGCGGCAATAATGGGGACCCCGGTCCAGCTTGTCTTGCTGTTGAGAAAACGATAGGTTCGCTCTAGAGTGATTTTTTTTCGACTGGGCGCCTCCGAGCGTTTGGGTTTGATAATCACGTCTTTGTAATCAAGTTTGATGTCGTTTTCGATTCTCATGGGGACCTCTTAAATTTGTGTGTATGCACATACATGGTGCGGCGATCAGACTTTCTTTTTTGGTGGGAATAATCAAGCAAAATATGGAGAGAATTTCGCGAGTTTGTCATCCCAATAGCCTCTCAGGTGGGGAGATCGTTCTCTCTGGCCCCGGATCCAGTTTTCTATGGAACTAAAGGAACTTGCGTCAAACTCGGCGAGATAAATCGTGGCACTGGCCTGAAAAAAGGTTGCAATGCGCTCACATTGATGTCCCATCATGTTTTCTACATAGGGTTGATAATCTGCCTCCTCGACCCGTGTCTCTATAGTGTCTTTTTTGATGAACAGTACGACCCCGGGAGATTTGTCTCTTAATCCCCGAGTCCTGGCATAATCATAACTCAGACCGGCCACGTTAGAAAAAAAGGTGAGGGTTGGATTAAGAGCGCCGTGGGATTCATCAATTACGCGCTCTAGAGCAGCGAGACTTGTCCCCGAAAAAAGGCGTGTGCCCTGTACGCGGGTATCGATCTCCTTTGCATTAACGATCTCGGGGAATACCCGTCTTTGACACCTCCTGAGCCAGGGGAGACCATCGACACTCGCCTCGTACCAGCTTTGAGGGGGCAGCAAGGGTGCATCGTTAACAGGCGCGCTGTGCGGTAGAGCCATGAGGGAGTGATATGCGATCGGGGGCAGTGGCATAGACATGCTCTTATTATCGGAGGATAAGACAAAAAGTTGTCTTTTTTTTAAAAACAAGCCATAAAATTTTGCATGGTGTTCAGGTTAACCAGAGTACATAAGTCCGCGATCATTGGTGCACCGCTTATCTTATTCTTAGCGGCCCTGTTATTAAACCCGCTCCCCTCAGCCCAAGGGATAGACAGGCTCAAACACGGTGAGAGCCTCACGATCCTCAGTCGCGACGGTGATCTCTTAAGAAAGACCCTCGCTCGGACAGGGGGGCGTCGTTTATCGGTCCCTCTACAGGATGTCTCGGACAACTTTGTCAAGGTCCTCTTAGATACAGAAGACAGGTTTTTTTACTGGCACGCGGGTGTGAATCCCATTGCCCTTGTGAGGGCCCTGCGACAATGGTGGCGATCCGGCCAGGTTGTATCGGGCGGGTCAACAATCACGATGCAACTCGCACGCATGATCAACAGGGGACCGCGTTGTGTGCAAACCAAAATAAAAGAAACGCTCTTTGCCGTGTATCTCGAGATGGCATTCACAAAGGATGAAATTCTTGAGCTGTATATCAATCACCTCCCTTTCTCCAATGAAATATATGGTGTCAACGAGGCAAGTCGCCTCTATTTTAAAAAAAGACCCAGAGATTTAACACTGCAGGAGTCAGCCTATCTCTTGGGAATCATAAGGGCGCCCGCGGTCTACAACCCCTACAAAAATAACGTGCAGGTCCTTGCCTTAAAAGACAAGATTCTGCGATCATATTTAAATAACACCGCGCTTTCGCACGGGGAGAGGGCGCGTCTTCTCAGCGAAAAAATCCCGCTGTACCCGCTTGAGATGAGGTTTTTGGCACCACACTTTACAGATCATGTGATCAACCATGCAAAAGAGCGGGGTGATCAAAATAACGGGCAGATTCGCACCTCGCTTGACCTTGAACTCAACGAAGAAGTTCAAAAAGTCATCATCGGGCAGATCAATGCCCTCACGGATAAGCGGGTTTCTCAGGCGAGTGCACTTGTCATTGAAAACAGGACGGGAGAGATCCTGTCCTACGTTGGATCGACCGGCTACTGGAATGACCGTGCGCAGGGGATGATTGACGGTATTCACCAGAAGAGGCAGCCCGGATCGGCGCTCAAACCGTTTACATACGCAAGGGCGCTGGATGCGGGCATCTCACCAAGTCATGTGTTGCCGGATGTTGTCACGGCCTTTCCAAGCGAGATCGGGGACTACATCCCCGAAAATTACGACCGCAAATCACACGGCCCTGTATTGATGCGCGTTGCACTCGCCAATTCACTCAATGTACCCGCGGTGCATCTTTTGCAAGAGATAGGCCTGATGCAGCTTTATCAGGCATTAAAAAAACTAAAGTTTGCAGGCCTTACGCAACCTCCGTCGTATTACGGGCTGGGGCTTACCCTGGGCAATGTCGAGGTGAGCCTTTATGAACTGGTCAGGGCGTATGCGGTTTTTGCGAGGGGTGGGTTATTTTGCGACCTCACATTTACCAACACGGACGGGGCGTCCTGTGTGAGGGAGGATCAAGAGGGGAGGGCATTGCAAAGGATTTTTTCTGATCAGGCGTCATACATCATCAGGGATTTTTTGTCTGACGGGCACGCAAGGACAATCAGTTTTGGCGGGAACAGTCCACTTGATTTTGAGTACCCTGTCATGATCAAGACAGGGACATCGCAGAATTACCGTGACAACTGGACTGTTGCGGTGACTCCTGAGTACACTGTTGGTGTCTGGGTGGGTAATTTTAATGGTGATCCGATGCAGAATGTTTCGGGGGTTACAGGTGCCGCGCCCCTGGCACACAAGATTGTGGCGTATCTTTATGCAAGACACAAGTGGACCGGCTGGCATGGTGGAGAGGGTCTTAAAAAAAACCGTCTGTGCTCGCTGTCTGGCAAGAGGCCCCATAAATACTGTCCGTACACACGCTGGGAATTTACGCCCGATGTGGGTATGGAAGCGTGTGAGGCCCATGTGATAAAAAAAATAGACACGCGCAATAACCAGCTCGCCCGCAGGTCTTGCCCCCAGGCCTTTGTAAGGGAGAGACTGTTTGTCAATCTCCCCGTCAAATACAGCACTTGGCAACGGGAGCACATGGCCGATGCGCTGATCCCTGCACAGTATTCCCCGTTGTGTGAAGGGAGGGAGAAAGGTGAGGCACCATTAAAGGACCACGCGCAGATCCTGTCGCCGCAGGACGGGGTGGTGTATAAGATTGATTATCACCGCCCGTTAGACGCGCAGTATCTTTCGATCGCGCACACGGGTTTGAGCGGTGATTATCAGATTATCCTCGACGGAAGACCCGTCAGCACAGAACAAACGGCTCGTCTTATACTCAACCGCGGCACGCATCACATCAAGCTGATTGGAGCGGGGCAACAGGAGGTGGACGCGGTCCGGTTTTTTGTCAGGTGATGCTTGATCACGTCAAAAACCCCGGCATGATTTCGTTGTGGGTGATATCCTCAATGCTGTCGGCCTTTCTGACAAGAAAAAATTGATCTCCTTTAACAAGGACCTCGGCAGGACGGCCTCTGGAATTATAGGTGCACGCCATGGACATGCCGTAGGCACCGGTGCTCATGATGGCAAGGTATTCACCGGGTTCTGTGGGTTGCATTTCTCTATGACGCGCAAAGCGATCTGTTGTTTCACAGATGGGGCCCTCTATGTTGGTGGTGATGGTTTTTTTTTCGGGGGAAACCATAACGGGAATAATTTCGTGGTAGGCACCGTACAACATCGGGCGTTTAAGGTCATTAAAGGCCGCATCAACAATGGTAAAGTGTTCTTTGTGATCGCCCTCTTTGACGTAGATGACCTTGGTCACAAGGATGCCGGCGTTGCCGACGATAAAACGCCCGGGTTCAAGGAGTATTGTGCAGTCAAGTCCAGTAAGAGGTTCGGTGATGGCTCTTGCATAGTCCGTGGCAGTCAGCGGGTTCTCGTTATTGTAAATAATGCCAAGCCCGCCGCCGACATCGACGTTTTTGACAGGGATATTGATGGCCGCGAGCTGATTTATGATGTCTTTAAGTTTGATCATTGCATTGCGGAATGGTTCGCATTCGAGAATCTGCGAGCCGATGTGACACGAGATGCCCGTGATCTCGATATGACTCATCGAGAGGGCGCTTTTGTAGACGGAGACAGCCTTAAGATGACTGATGCCAAACTTGTTTTCTTTGAGCCCCGTGGAGATATACGGATGGGTTTTGGGGTCGATGTCGGGGTTGACACGCAGGGCAACGGGGGCCTTGATGTTGAGAGATGAGGCAATGTTCTGAATCGTAGAAAGTTCCTGTTCACTTTCGCAATTGATCTGCAGGATACCGGTTTGAATGGCAAACCGGATCTCATTTGCTGTTTTGCCCACACCAGAGTAGACGATTTTTTTTGGATCGCAGCCGACGTTCAGGGCACGCCTCAGTTCGCCACCACTCACCACATCCATGCCGGCGCCGAGGTTGACAAGCGTTTTTAAAATGGCGCCGTTCGAATTTGCCTTGACCGAATAACAGACAACGTGTGTGTGTGTCCCAAAAGCGCGGGTCATCTGTTTGAATTGTTCCACAATGTTGCTCCTGCTGTAGACGTAAAGGGGCGTCCCGTGTTTTTTAATGATTTCATCGACACGACAGTCTTCGCAAAAGAGGTGATTTTGTCTGTATTCAAATTCAAATTGGTTGCATTTTGTCATAGAACCTAGGTAGGTTTTTTCTACGCGTTTCGGCATCAATTTTTGCATGGTGTCCGCCCGCGTAGTGTTTTCCGCTTTATACGGGTTATGGGTTTGGATAATGACATGTGTCAGTTTAAAAGTCCAGAGTGACAAATCATGATTTACAATTGCAGGGACCAAGGGCCCTTGCAGGGAAAAAACTTATTGCCATTTTATTGATTTTATAAGATAATGTTGCGGTCAAGTGTGGGGTAACTCTTCAAAGAGCATATCATAGTACAGTGTAAAGAATTTCACATTCAACGCTTAGAATCTAGTGTTTTTTTCTACGCGTTTCGGCAACAATATTTTATGAGGTGCCAGCCCCTTTAGTATTTTCGGCTTGATGCGGGTTATGGTGTGTGGGTGTCATCGGGCGTAGATGGCCTCGATTTAAGTCAATTCAAGTATTCACTTGTCAAATAACTGGCGCAAATCCAGATAGAACGCATGTCTGGTCAGCCAATTCCGGAGAAATAAATGGGAAACGATAGCGATCATATAAAAAACGATTCAAACAATGGGCGGGAGCAGCGGACCTACGAAAGACACTCATCAAAGACTGGTGTAGCTCGCAGGACCTACACCAAGGATAACAACAGAAGGCCGTCAAGATATTCAAACGATGACAGGGACAACAGAGATATGAGGGATAATAGAGACATGAGAGACAACAGGGATGTTCGTGAAAACGGTGTGGTGACCGAGCAAAAAAAAGTCAGCATCAAAGATATAGACCTGACCATCATGGCCCAAGAGGCCCCCAACCTGGTCCATTTTTTTTCGGGCAACGAGGCCATCTACCTTAAAGAACTCAAAGAGGTCGACATCAACGAGCTCATTTCCGTGGGGAGGCTCTTTGGTGTCGAAAATCCTTCAGGACTCAAAAGACAAGAGCTCATCTTTGCCATTCTGCAGGCACAAAAGGATACGGGGGATATATACGGCGAGGGTGTCTTAGAGACCCTGCCGGACGGTTTTGGTTTTTTAAGGGCCACAGATTTTAACTACCTGCCGGGGCCGGACGATATTTATGTCTCTCCCTCGCAGATCCGCCGCTTTAATCTGCGAACAGGCGATACAGTCTTTGGTCAGATCCGTCCGCCCAAAGAGGGTGAGCGGTACTTTGCGCTTCTTAAGGTCGACAAGGTCAATTTTGAATTGTCCGAACAAGCTCGTAACAAAATTCTGTTTGACAACCTCACACCGTTGTATCCCAACAACAAATTCAACCTCGAACACTCCACCAAAGAATACACATCCCGCATCATTGACCTCTTAGCCCCCATTGGCAAGGGTCAGAGGGCAATGATTGTGGCGCCCCCAAGGACTGGTAAAACAATGATGCTGCAAAATGTCGCCAATGCCATCAGCGCCAACCATCCGGATGTCACACTCATTGTGCTGCTCATCGATGAGCGCCCCGAAGAGGTCACCGACATGAAACGCTCCATTAGGGGTGAGGTGATCAGTTCCACATTTGACGAACCTGCCACGCGTCACGTTCAAGTTGCCGAGATGGTCATCGAAAAGGCCAAGCGCCTTGTCGAACACAAAAAAGATGTCGTGATCCTGCTCGATTCAATCACGCGCCTTGCAAGGGCCTACAATACTGTTGTGCCGCCATCCGGCAAGATCCTGTCTGGTGGTGTCGATTCTAATGCGCTTCACAAACCCAAGAGATTTTTTGGCGCTGCCCGCAACATAGAAGAGGGTGGTTCGCTCACCATCATCGCGACGGCCCTTATCGATACCGGTTCGCGCATGGACGAGGTCATCTTCGAAGAATTTAAGGGCACAGGTAATTCCGAAATCCACCTCGACCGCAAACTCATGGAAAAGCGCATCTTCCCGTGCATGGATGTCAACAAGTCCGGCACCCGAAAAGAAGAACTCCTCCTTAAACCAGAGGTCTTAAGCCGCGTCTGGATCCTTCGCAAACTCCTCCACGCCCTCAACGTGGTCGACACATTAGAGTTTCTGCAGAGCAAAATGAAAGACACCGCGGACAACACAGACTTTTTGGAGTCGATGAATAAGTAGTTACAGCGTCTGTGTCAGCCAGTATCACCCAAAAGAGCTACTTACCTGGCTTTTTTTCGATCCTGCAGATCTTGGAACACCCGTCACCATTCCTTTGGTTGCCATCGTCACATTCCTCGCTGCCGGCTTTTTTCCCGTTGCCACACCCCTTTGTGCATTGGCTGGGGTTATTATAATTGCAGGCATAACCGCTCTCAATGGCGCAGGCTGAACACCCATCACCGCTGACATTTGGTTCTGCAGAATTCATACCATCTATTGCAGAACGTGACAGTTGGGTGATTGTTTGTGAAGACACATCGAGACCAAAAATTGTAAAGCCTTGCCGACTCGTGCCAGTCCATATTGATGAACCGGAATTAAAAACAACCTTGTTACCATCTGATGAGGTTCTTTGATCAAAAGAATGTCCGTTACCCTGAACGCCACTTGCATCCTTGGATACAAGCGAAATGTTATTCCGCACGCGATCATAACGAAACAGATCTTTCATTGTTCTGTTGGTGTCAAGTCTGGTCAATCCGGGATCTTCGGACACAAAGACTACATAGCGCCCGTCAAAACTGACTTGTGGTTTGTTTGATGCTCCTGTTGGCTCCGCCCCGTCGTGTCTCATCGAAATACGCGTGAAAGTACCCCCAACAGCATTTTTTTCGTAAAGAAACACATCTAATTTATTATTGTTGTCATTGGGTACAAGATTGGTTGCCTCCGATTCAAAGGCGATAAAGTTACCGTCGTCACTTATGCTGGGATTATCAGATGCCCCATTGGCATCTGACCCATCATCACCCTGAGTGATTTTTTGCGTCCTGCCTTCCACAAGATCGTGAATACATATGTTTTTGATGTCATTGATTGTGCAAACAAAGGCCAGATAGCGGGCATCGGGTGTGATTTGTGGGTTTGTATTTTGCCCAGAAAGGTCAAGGCCCTCACCGTGAAGTTTTATGAGTTGTGCATCGAATGGGTCGGGGTAGGTCAGCCTTCCAGTGGCGGCACGCTCGTGCGTTACAGAGTCACGACACATGACTTCGTATGCAATGGTCGCGGTATCATCCATTCCGGGGCTGGTTCTCAAGTTGACGCCAAACCAGCCGTCAAACCATTCGGTCTCTAAAGAAGATCCGGAATGTGTGTAAACCACCTTACAGGATATATTATTTTCTTTGTTAGTATTTGGTTCAAATCTCAGTTGACCATCGTCCAGCAAATGGACTTTCGTTGAGATAATATGCAAAGGGTTGTCGATGATAATGTGACGATGAATAATTGTTTCATTCCCGTAAACATCGGTTACCTTGATGAGAAGGTCTGTTGCTCCATTTTTAAAAAGACGGGTATCAAAGTCAAAATCCCATGCGCCATCTACAACCCCAGTTACAACAGTGCAAACATGCGATGGATTACAAAGACTGATACGTCTCACCCCTGTGTCATCAAGGGCAACCCCACGGAATGTGACAGTGCCGCTGATCGTTGAATCTTCTGCGGGAGCGGTCAATGAGACTTGGGGGTTATTCATCACAAAATAGGCAATCCTGTCTTCAAACACAATTCCATCGGGGTCAGAGGTTCTCAGACGCAATTGATACGACCTGTTTTCTGTGACCGTCGGGACCGTTAATTCCCCCAAGACCCTTTCACCAATCACGGCACTCCCCCCCAGGCTGCTGATCACAGCGCCAGCGTCGTCAAGCCACTCCAGTGTATAGGGTGTTGGCGCGTCAGCATCCTCTGATCCCACAGAGCCCTCTACACTCAGGGTGTCTCCAGTGTTCAAGACGATCCCATTATGCGGGGACGTGATCATGACCTCGTAGGGATCCTGAATATCTAAAGCAATATCTGCCTGCACAAGGCCGTAACCGTAGTATACATCAAAGCCAGGTGCCCCAAAGTCTGTGCCGCCCAGACGCAATGCCTGTTGCACCTGATCGTTACTGTATTCTGGGTGGGACTCGCGTATGAGTGCGGCAATACCGCATACGTGAGGGGTGGCCATGCTTGTGCCGCTTTTCATCTCATAGGAACTACCTGGGATGGTTGATAAGACATCAACACCGGGGGCTGCCACATCAACGTTGATCCCAAAATTTGAGAAATCCGCGGATTATCACCTGACTGTATTGCGGCAACGGTCACAACACCAGCAATGTTGGCAGGGTAGTAGTTGTAGGTATCAGAGTGATCGTTCCCTGCAGCGGCCACGACCACAGCATCCAGACTGCGCGCAAACGCAATCGCTTCACGCTCAACAAGTGATCCTTCATACGAGCTAACACGTCCCAGACTTAAATTGATCACATCAGCCCCCATAGTCGCCGCGTAGGTGATTGCCGCAGCAATATCCGAGGAGCGGCCTTTACCAATTGATGATAGAGCTCGCACCGGCATGATCTCGCTCCCATGCGCAACACCAACCACACCGATCCCATTATCGCCCACAGCCGCAATGTTCCCTGCAACGTGTGTGCCGTGATAATGTTGATCCATCGGGTTGTTATCCGGGCCTTCATCGTTGTAGGTTGTAAAATTGTAACCGTTAACATCATCAATGTAACCGTTTGCATCATCGTCGATGCCGTTATCGGGGATCTCGCCGGGATTTTGCCAGATATTCTCGCTTAAATCGGGGTGGTTGTAATCAACACCGCTGTCCACAACGGCAACAACGACGCCAGCCCCGGTGATGCCCTGTGCCCAAGCCTCAGGTGCGTTTACCCTGTCGATTCCCCAGAGTTCCGGCAGGGAGGGGTCATTGGGGAGGGGGACTGCGGGATCCACCTCATCGAGTGTAATCACCTCGTCAATTGTTACCGACTCCACATCTGGGTCGTTTTTAAGTTCGTTGATGAGATCTGTCACTGCGGGGTCTGTTTTGTCTTTGCTGATTTTTGCATCAAGCTTCATGACGTAGAAATCAGAGAGACGGGGAGTCTTGTCTGTGGGAGACCCCTTATTTTTAAGGGTTGGACGCTGTTGCTTGACCTTATTAAACACATCTTGATGCAACAGGCCTTCGGTTTTCCCCGATGTTTTCATTTTTTTTACAAGTCCGGTAAACACGGGCCTTGTCTCGCTGATCTTTTTATGCTGATTAAAAAAGGTATCCAGTTTTGAACCTCCTGATTTTTTGATATCACCTCTCTTAAACCGCATTTTGTCTGCTGATAATCTGTCCTTTAACAGGCCGCCCAACCCAGGGGCACCGGACTTCGCGGGCTTAAATTTGACGATCAGGCGCACAGGTTCTTTTTCTGCATCCGCCTGTTGATCCAAAAGTGGATCTAAGCCCTTAAACTGGCCCTGCGTGAGGCAGGGGACAAGAAACAGACAGCCAATAAAAACGATCAACGCGATGGATGTGTTTTTAAACATACAGGAGACCTCATTCGGTTAAGTGTTTAGCTATAGATGAAAGCAATTTTTGTGCCACTGCTTTGTTTTTTTGCTGGAATAACAATAGGTTACATGTTTGTCGCCCCAAAGACCTGTTATCAAATTGATAAATTATCATATTAGGGGGCAAAATATTGACACCAGAATTGCTGATACAGCTACAAAATTAAAGGCTGATGCGACAGTCCAATCCACAGGTACCCTTAAAAAAAAGCAGAAAAACGCCTTTTTTCATACCAAAAAAAACAAAATAATGCCTTTATTCATATTAAAAAAAGCACTATAATAGAGCCATGCGAAGAACAATCTATCAGGACCTGCTTGGTTGGAAGCGTGCAAAGGCGCGAAAGCCGTTGATTCTCAAGGGTGCCAGACAGGTCGGCAAGACCTACTCTTTAAAAGAATTTGGAGCAGTCGAGTTTGCACACTGCCATCATTTTGATTTTATTAAAGACAAAAAATTAAAAACAGTATTTGAAGGGGACACTGATCCTCTGGCCATCATAAAAAAACTCGAGATTCAATACGATAAAAAAATTGATCCCGCCCGCGATCTTATTATCTTTGATGAAATACAGGACTGTCCCAACGCCTTAACCTCTCTAAAATATTTTTGCGATGATTTAAAAAATTCTTTTGTTATTGGTTCGGGTTCTTTTTTGGGTGTCAGTCTCTCTGCAGAGCCCTATCCTGTGGGCAAGATTAAAACCCTCAAAATGTATCCGATGACCTTTTTTGAGTTCTTAAGAGGGCTTGGTAGAGAACCCTTGCTCAATGCCATTTTAGAAGGCACTCAGGGCAACAGGATTGATTTATCGGTTCACGAAAAGGCGTTGGAGTATCTTAAATTTTATTTTATCACGGGGGGCTTGCCCGAGATCGTCAACGAGTTTAAAAACAGCCATTCTGATTTAGCGGGTTCGTTTATCAAAGTGCGCGAGATGCAGTTCGAGATGCTGGACAACTATCAGAACGACATGTCAAAGCATGCCGGAAAAATAAATGCATTAAAAATACAGGCGGTCTTTCAAGATGTGCCCGTTCAACTTGCAAGAGAAAACAAGAACACAACAAAGTTTGTCTTTAAGGATGTTTTAACTTCACGCTCAAACTACGAGCAACTCGAAGACCCCATCATGTGGCTTGAAAAATCAGGTTTGATATTTAAGGTGCCTGTCTGCAACAGGGCCGCCCAACCGTTAAAGGCCTACACGACACACAATCATTTCAAGTTGTACCTGTTTGATGTCGGGCTGCTTGGGGCCATGACGGGGCTTGAGCCAAAGACCATCTTCAATTACGATTTCGGCAGTTACAAAGGGTATTTTGTCGAAAACTATGTGTTGCAAGAGTTGACATCGTCTCTTGAGGCGCCTGTTTACAGTTGGAAAGAAAACACCAGCGAGGTTGAATTTTTAATTGCGCTATCGGGTGAGATAACGCCTGTTGAGGTCAAGGCAGGGATCAACAAAAAGGCAAAGAGCCTCAAGGTCTTTATGGATAAGTATTCGCCAAAAAAAAGTTTTCTGGTGTCGGGCCACACCATCAGTCTTAAAAATAAGGGGGTGTCTTATTTGCCCTTGTATGCGGTGTCTGCGATCGGGTGACAGCCTGTTGATTTTTTTATTCGGGGCTCAGGGACACTTGGGGCATGGCACCATCCTTGCCAACCACCCCGATGTTTAAAAAAAGAGGGAAACTCACATCATCAAAGTATATCCTTCACCACAAAATCCTGTCCCCGTTCCTGACCTACCGAGACCATGACGATGGGGATCTCGAGGGAGTCTTCGATAAAATTAAGGTAGTCGCGACAGTTTGCGGGGAGGTCATCAAAGACCTTGACGGAGGAGATGTTTTCGCTCCAGCCAGGCATCTCTTTGTAGACGGGTTTGCATATCTCTAAAATGCTCACGTGCGTGGGCATTTCATCGATGGTTCTGTTGTTGTATTGATAGGCCGTGGCGAGTTTAAGTGTTTTAAGGCCCGAGAGTACATCTAGTTTTGTGATGATCAGCCCGGTGAGACCGTTGACGTTGACCGAATGTTTAAGCGAGCAAAGGTCGATGTAGCCGCAACGACGGGGTCTGCCCGTGGTGGCCCCGTACTCGGAGCCCTTGTCTCTTAAGAATTTTCCAACCTCGTCTTCGAGCTCTGTAATGAATGGGCCCCCGCCAACGCGTGTGCAATAGGCCTTGGAGATCCCGAAGACGTTGTGGATCATTGTGGGGCCAACACCCGAACCGGTGCAGGCGTTTGCGGCTACCGTGTTGGAGGATGTGACGTAAGGGTAGGTCCCGTGGTCGACATCGAGGTGCGTCCCCTGCGCCCCTTCAAAGAGGAGCTTTGCCCCTTTTTTGTGGAGCGCGTTGATGTAGACTGATGTGTTACAGATCAACGGGCAGATTTTATCTGCGTACGCCATGACTTGTTTGTAAACGGCGCGGTGATCGAGTGGTTCTGCGTTGTAGATGGTCGAGAGTGTTTTGTTGTGGGTCTCTACGTTTTGTCTGATGAGTTCTAAAACCAGTTCGGGGTAGAGAAGCTCTCCTACACGGATGCCCCTCCTGGCCACCTTGTCCTCGTAACACGGGCCGATGCCGCGCAGTGTGGTGCCGATCTTGCCCTCGCCCATGGCCTCTTCACGCGCTTTATCGAGTTGTTTGTGATAGGGGAGGATCAGATGAGTCCTGTCGGATATTTTGATGCGGTCTGGATGATCAATAAGACCGCGGGCCGCAAGGTTGTCGAATTCGTGGCAGAAGACCTCGGGGTCGAGCACAACCCCGTTGCCGATAATGCAGGTACAGTTTTTATTGAGGATCCCTGACGGGATAAGATGCAGGACAGTCTTTTGACCATCAAGGACAATGGTGTGTCCTGCGTTGTTGCCGCCCTGAAAGCGGATGACGGCATCCACTTTGCTGGTGAGAATATCGACGATTTTACCTTTACCTTCATCACCCCATTGGGCACCCACAATCACGGTATTAGACATGGCACGAACGGCAGAAGTCTGAAGGTCGAAAGTCGAAAACCTGCTTTTTTTAAGGTCTTCGACCTCGGACGCCTGACTTGATGCACAGGAACTTTAAAGTCAATCGAGTGCGGGTGCATCACATGCAAAGCAGAAGAATGCAGCCGCGAAAGAGTCAAGTGAGTCACTTGTGACCCTGTTATTTTTTTACGGCATCGGCATTGAGCGCGTTGATCAACTCACCTTTTGTTAAAAAGGCTGCGATTTGATTTGCCGCATCGATGGCGACGTTATCCTGCGCCTCGTGCGTGGAGGCGCCGAGGTGCGGGGTAAAGATGACCTTGTCGCTTTTTAAAAGAGGGTGATGAGGGTCGACAGGTTCTTTTTCAAAGACATCAAGGGCTGCACCCGCCACAATGCCGTTTTCTATGGCCGCGCAGAGGTCTATTTCGTTGATGATCCCGCCGCGTGCACAGTTGATAATAAAGACGCCTTTTTTCATTTTTTCGAAGGCCTGTTTGTTGACCATGCCGGCTGTTTTTTCATTTTTTGGCGTATGAATGGTGATGTAATCGGCGGTTTTGTAAAGGTCGTCGAGCTCTACTTTTTTTGCACCCAGTGCCGTGACAGCGGCCTCTGTTAAAAAGGGATCGTAGACAATGACATTCATTTTAAGACCTGCGGCCCTGTCGGCCACTATTTTACCTATGTTGCCGGCGCCGATGAGACCAAGAGTTTTATTGAAAATCTCCGACCCCATGAAGGCGTTTTTTTCCCACTTGCCGGCCCTGATTGAGGCGGTAGCCTGCGGGATCTGGCGGGAGCAGGCAAACATCATCGCGATGGCGTGTTCGGCGGTGGTGACTGTATTGCCAAACGGGGTATTCATCACGATGATCCCTTGTTTGGAGGCCGCGGGGATATCGACGTTATCAACACCAATCCCTGCACGAGCAATGACCTTAAGTTTTTTTGCACAGGATAAGATGTCGGCCTTGAGTTTTGTTGCCGAGCGAATAATAATGGCATCAACATCGGCAATCACCTCCTTGAGTTTGTCGATATCTTTACCAAGACCGGGCTGGTTTAAGACCTCGATCCCCTTTGTTTCCTGAAGTATTTTGATTCCCTTGGGGGAGCACTTGTCCGAAATGAGTACTTTCATAATGTTTGCAAAAATTCCAGACAGCCCCCTGATACGCACGGTTGCCGTGCAGGAGAGCACCCACCTTCTCTGTGGTGGCATGAGGAGGGGGGTGAGTCTGGAAGAACGCGTTAATGGTTGTTATACCCTCGATGTATAGGAATTTCAAAGTCGACAGAGCGCGGGTGCATTCCTCGCAAAATGGAGGAATTCAATCGCGTCAAAGTCAAGTTAGTAACTTGTGATCATTTGAGCCGCGCCTTTACCAGGTTCAAGTCAATAACCGGGACCGTGCTATCATACGGGTGGACATTGTCAATAGCACCTTGATCAGAAGACCGCTGATGATGGGACAGAGGCCCTGAGCGGGTATCCTTCGCTCTCAGGAGACAGGTGAATAACGCGCTGATATTATAAAAAAAGTTGATGTCAGGGGCTCTCATGCCCTATGGGTTTCCTGGATGGGAGAGACCTTTTCTGGAGGGTGCCTATGTTGACCGCAAATCATGAATACGACATCATCACCTGCCGGGGATTTCAATACGCATGCGAGATCGGCATTTTTGAGAATGAGCAGGGCGTTAAACAAAAAATTCTTGTGGATCTTAAGGTCCCCATCAAGAAAGACGTGTCTTACGAACAGGACAGGGTGCAGGATATCCAGTTCGCTTACGATCAGGCAAATCAGGTGATCAAGGGTGTTGTTGAGGGAAAAAGGTATAATCTGATCGAATCACTCGCAGAAAAAATTGCCTGTGAGCTTTTACAAAAATTTGCTATTGAGTTTGTCGAAGTGGAGGTCACAAAATTTCCCATCGATATGCCCAACGCAGACTCCGTTTCATTCACATGCATCAGGGGCAGGTAATATGAAAATCATATCCAATACCGCCATCAGTATCGATGGAAAAATAGGTTTTAAAATAGATCAGCTTGTTTTTTTGGGGACACGGCGGGACCGTATCAGGATGAGTGAGATTAGGGGAACGGCGGACGCCATTCTGGTTGGAGGGCAGGGTTTTAGAAACTGGCCAAAACCCCTGCTGGCCAGAGAAGAAGACGAAAAACACGATCTTAAAAAAAAACCAAAACTGAATGTCGTTTTATCCCACAGCCTGCATCTACCGGTTGACAACGAATATCTTGCCGAAAAGAGAAAAAGAACTCTGGTCCTGACTGACGCCACAGCAATCCCCCATGGATTTCCCTTTGAGGTCGTGCAGTGCAGGGGGCAGATTTCTGCGGAATGGATCGCGGACGAGATTGCCAAGAGGGGTGTAGAGACGCTGCTGATCGAGGGCGGTTCAACCATCCTGCACATGTTTTTACAGTCCGAACTCATCGATGAGATGTTTATCACGCTGTGTCCGCTGATTATTGGTGGCCATCAGGCCCCGTCGCTTGTGGGCGGCGAGGGATTTACCGTCAGCCATTTCAAGCGTTTCGAGATCGTTAAAAACGAAGTCATCGGTCACGAGATCTTTCTGCACTACAAGTTACTAAAAAACAAGTTACTAACTTGACTTTGATGCCCCGAAGGAAATGCCCTTGGGGCACGCGATTGAATTCCTTCATTTTGCGAGGAATGCACCCGCGCTCTGTCGACTTTGAAATTCTTGGATATAAATATAGAGGTATCAAATGAAATGTGAAGAATCAAACCGCAAGTGTCAGCACACAGTTTTCAAGATCGCAGAAAAAAAAGACAACAGCCCCGTCATCAGGGAGTCTGTGGCAAATATTCTCTCTGCCCTTGGTGAGGATGTGGGACGGGAGGGGCTGGTTAAAACCCCCGAACGTGTGGCAAAGGCGCTGCAGTTTTTAACCAAGGGCTACTACGAAGACCCCTGCTCCATTATCAAGAGTGCGCTGTTCGAAGAAGACATAAACGAGATGATCGTGGTCAAAGACATCGAGCTTTATTCGATGTGCGAACACCATCTGCTGCCTTTTGTTGGCAAGGCGCATGTTGCCTATCTCCCCAGAGGGAGAATTGTAGGCCTTTCAAAGGTTGCGCGTGTGGTCGATATCTTTGCGCGCAGGTTTCAGGTGCAGGAAAGGCTCACCAAGCAGATTGCCGAGACACTCAACAACTGCCTTGAGCCGCAGGGGGTTGCTGTGGTCATTCAGGCGGCCCATATGTGCATGCAGATGAGGGGGGTGCAGAAACAAAATTCGGTCATGGTCACTTCGACGATGCTGGGGGCCTTTCAGGAGCTGGCGACACGCAATGAGTTCATGAATTTTATCAAGGGGAGTTTATAAAGCGGGGAGAATATGTCTCACACACGATTAATCTGCCGCTATCCATTTTGCGCGGCGCACAGACTCTGGCGATCGGACTGGTCCGAAGAAACCAATAAAAAACATTTTGGCAGATGCACCGGTATCCATGGCCACGATTACAGGATAGAGGTCCACCTCACGGGTGATGTGTCAAGGGAAACCGGGATGCTCATTAACGGTTTTGCAGTCGACGAGATTGTCGGCACATTTATCAGTAAACACCTTGATCACAAGTATCTCAATCAGGACATCCCTTTTTTTTCAGATCATCTGCCCACAGCCGAGATGATTGCCTTCTGGGTTTATAGCAGTCTCAAAGCATCGTTTCCCAGTCATGTGACACTCGAGAAAATAGTGATTTTCGAAACACCCGATCTGATCGTCGAGTACAGTGTATGAACATCAGACATGTTATCTTTGACTGGTCGGGGACTTTGTTCAACGATCACAGGCCTGGATATCTGGCCACCAGGGATATTTTTGTAAAACTTGCCGGCATTGATATTTCTTTTAAGGATTACAAAAAATATTTTAAACTGCCGGCGGTTTCCATTTACAGGCGTTACGGCATCAAGACCCCTTTTAAAAAAATCAACGAAATCTATTTTAAAATATATGAAAATTACTACAGAAAGGGATCCCTTTTTGACGGGGTGATTGATGTCCTCAAAACACTTAAAAAACAGGGGATACAGGTCAGTGTTTTTTCTACGGTCAGACAGGATCTCATTGAGGATCTTGTCAAAGCATACAATCTTGAGAGTTATATTACAAACGTCACGGGTTCGGTATGTGACAAACGTAAAGAGATGAAAGGGCTGTTACAAAAAATCAAATGTCAGCCCGCTCAAATCCTGTTTATAGGAGACATGGAACACGACATTCAGGCGGCGAAAAAAAACGGACTGATCAGCGGCTGTGTGAATAATGGGTATAGTACAAAAGAGATACTTGTTCGTTCCCGTCCGCGTTTTATGTGGCAGACACAGAGGGATCTGGTCCCTTTTTTAAAAAAAATATCCCAGAAAAAAAATAAAGCAGTTTGTCCCTTAAAATACCCTGTGTCAACTGTCGGGGCGCTGATCTTTAATACAAAAGGAGAGGCCCTGTTTGTGCTGACACACAAATGGGGATTCACTTACGGGATTCCCGGCGGCAAAATAAAAAAAGGTGAAAGTGCAGATGCTGCCCTAAAGAGGGAGCTTCTCGAAGAGACAGGTCTCGATATCATTATCAAGGAACTCATTGTTGTGCAGGACTGCATTGCTTCGAGGGAATTCTACATCAAAAAGACACATTTTATTTTATTTAATTATCTTGCCTGTGCAAAGAGTGGTGTCGTACAACTTAACAATGAGGCCGTATCGTTTTTGTGGCTTGATCCTCGTGATGCACTCAACTTAACACTTAATGAACCCACGCGGTATCTGTTAAAAGTTTATCTTCAAAAGGCAAAAAAAAAGACCCTCGCACATTGCCGGTAGGCAACGGGAAGGTCTTAAAAGGGGGTCAGTCAGCTCTTTCGAGCTTCTAAGTCTTTATCGGGTGGGCCTGTGTGATGTTGCGCCTTTTTTAACAAAAGACCGGTTGCACAACAGACGCGAGAAACACAGAGTGATAACAACAAGATGAGCGTGCCGCGCCGTGTCAGACACCCCCCCCGTTGATGCGCTATTTTAAATTGGGGCGCGCTTTGGGTTTTATTTGATCATGCGAATATTGGAATCTCTCAATGTCCCCAAAAATGACAACGATTTTCCGGTCGAAAAGATTCTCAATCACAAATTGATTCTTGAGTTTGAAAAACTTGCGCGGTTTAATTCGTCAAAGCAACTGGTTCAATCCGCAGAATTTCAACAGCTCAAGCAGCCGTTATCCGAGTTGATTTACGGATACGAGTACGGCTGTTATGTCGACGAATCCGACACGGCGAGAAAAAAACCATTTATCAGAGCTGTGTTGTGGCACCTTGAGAATGGGATTAACTACAACGGTATTCTCGAGACATTAAGAAACAGGGCGCTTGTGCGCAAGGCTGATATTTATTTTTTTCCCTCGACCGACATTGGTATGGCCCGTTCGGGCAACAGAAATGTCATTCGCGATCTCGCCATCGAGCTTGGGTATAATTATTATTTTGCAACAACCTTTGTAAATCTGGATTCAAGCGATACAAATCATTTCGGACAAAAAACAAATGTGCTGGGGCTGGAGGGAAACGCCATCATGACAAGGTTTCCCGTCTCAAACTTAAGGTACGTCTCCCTTAATCATTATCACGATATTTTTAATGGTCCCAAAAAGATTCTGGGTTGCGAAAAGGTGCTGCTTGCAGACCTTGTCATCGATGACAACCGGCATTTGACGGTTGTTTGTATCAATCTCCCCGATTATTCATCTCCGCGACACCGCTACAAATACATGCGGCAGGTGATGGGCAGCTTGAAAGACCATCAAATCAGAAAAACACCCATTTTGATTGGTGGGGATTTAAAAACCTCCACGTACAACTGTAAGACAGAATTGCATTTTTTCTTGAGTGTTCTCAATAAGGTCTATCGTGATTTTGATTTTATTGCAGGTGAGCACCATGTTTTTCCCGAGCGTTTCTTTGAAAAACATTTCTTTGATTACCTTAAAAGCAGGGGGTTTTATTTTGATATTTTAAATGAGATGGGAACAGGGTGTTTTAACGTCAAACCAGAAGAAATTTTTGCTGCTTACACAAAAAAAAGAGATACAAAATTATACAATCTGGTCAGATCTTTGTTAAAAAACAGAAATGAAAAACTTTCGTATAAACACGACTGGTTTATAGGCAACCGCTTTATCAAGCCCAGCGAAAGTCATCAGGCGGAAAGACCAAAGGTTATTTCGCATTTGTTTTTTGATGGTCGTCCCGTATCGAGTCATGATCCTGTTCTACTGGACTTTGAGATTGCGGATGTTCGGAAAGATTAAATGAATCAAAAAATCTCTTGTTGTCTTTTTTGGACGAAAAACCATGCTTTGAAATCACACCCAGTGTGTAGAGGGTATTGGCGTTAAAAAAGATACGGTAACAGATGTATTGCTGATCCTGCGTGACAAAACTGATTTCTACCCCCGCGTTTTTTTTCACGGTGATTTTTTTTTCTGATTTGACCGTTCCCATTTTGGTGTTCACAAGGATTGATTTTGTATTGTCAATAAAAAGCTGCTTGTCTTCTTGCGACAGTTCCGTGCTGTGGATTGAATAGATAATCTTGAATTGTGTGTCACCGCTTTCGGACAGGACTGTGTTGACGGTGTATTCTGCCCTGACGGTGAAAGAAAACTGTGGTTCGGCTGGCAAAAGAATGGAGAACAAGTCATCGGGTGTCTGGTACTGTATCCAGTCAGGTTGATCATCAGCCTCTGCGCTGTTTGCGCATAAAGAAAACAACACGGCAATCAGCAGTATTTTTTTTATCATGGGGCAATCTTATAATGTGCCCGTAATAAAAACAATTGATTTAAAGGCACGCACTCAATATCAGTTACACCCTAACCCGCATAAAGCGGAAAAACCTACGCGGGCAGGCGACTCGAAAATTTTGTTGCCGAAACGCGTAGAAAAAACCTATCTAGGTTCTATGGCAAAAAAGACCGAAGAGGGCGGGATTAAAATTGTCTGCGAAAATAGAAAGGCCAGATTCCTTTACCAACTCACAGATCGTTTTGAGGCTGGGATCGTTCTGACCGGCTCGGAGGTCAAGTCCATCAGAAAAGGCCAGGTGAATCTCACAGATGCCTATGCCGACATCCACAACGATGAGGCCTTTATTCTGCAAATGCACATCTCTCCCTACGATAAAGGGGGCTATGCCAATCACGAACCCAAACGAAAGAGAAAACTTCTGCTGCATAAACGTGAGATTTTAAAGCTCATTGGAAAAACAGAGATCAAGGGAATGACCCTGATTCCACTCAAGGTCTACTTTAAAAATGGAAAGGCCAAGATTGAACTGGCTCTGGGATCAGGAAAAAAGGGCCCTGACAAAAGACAGACAATCAAAGAACGTGAAACAAAACGGGAACTCGATCGCGAGATGAAAAGGAGATAAGTTAAATGCAGACAGATACCATTGCCTCACCAGTGATTGTTCCCCGCAAAAAAATCAAGGGGAGCAGAATTATTATCAGCTGTCTTGAGAGGGAGGGGGTAGATACCGTGTTTGGTTATCCCGGCGGGGCATCCATGGATATTCATCAAGCGCTTACCTTGTCAAAAAAAATCAGGGTGGTTCTGCCCAGACACGAGCAGGGAGCGGCGTTTGCTGCCTCAGGTTACGCGCGGGCCACGGGCAAACCAGGGGTCTGCCTTGCGGCCTCAGGCCCCGGGGCAACCAACCTCATCACGGGGATCATGGACGCAAGACTCGATTCGATTCCCATGGTGATTCTCACAGGGCAGGTTGCGACAAAAGTCATCGGGACGGATGCCTTTCAGGAAACAGACATTGTGGGTGCCACATTGCCCTGTGTCAAGCACAGCTACCTCATGAAGGACGTCAATGACATCTCATGGGTGATGAAAGAGGCCTTTCATCTGGCAAGCTCCAACCGTCCAGGACCTGTGTTGATTGACTTTCCCGTTGATATCCAGCAGGCGCTCGCTGTCCTTGATGACAACGCCGAACGCAAAAGAAGCGGGGCTGTTTTTAAAACAGAACCGGCCAAAGGGCAGATCAAAAAGGCCCTTGGGCTGATTAACGAGGCGCAACGGCCCGTTATCTATGCCGGTGGCGGCATCATATCGGGAAATGCCTCTGATGAACTGAGAAGGTTTGTCAAAAAAACGGGGATCCCTGTAACAACCACCAGCATGGGGCTGGGCGCATTTCCAGAGGACGACCCCTTGTCACTGCATATGCTGGGGATGCACGGCGCTGTTTACGCCAATATGGCCATCGCCCGTGCTGATCTTGTCATCGCGCTGGGGACGCGCTTTGACAACAAGGTGACTGGCAAGATTTCAGAATTTTGCAAAAACGCAAAGATCATTCATGTCGATATCGATGCGAGCGAGATCAACAAAAACACAATTGTGGCCCTCCCCATTCAGGGGGATGTCCGGCAGACACTCGAAGCATTCAACACAGAGGCAGTCAAACTTAATATTGAACCCTGGATCAACGAGATCCAAAAATTAAAAAAAGAATTTGCGCACAGTTATCCAAAGTCAAAAGAGCACATCGTGCCGCAGGCCGTGATTGTAGAGTTGTCCGGGCTTGTCCCCAACGATGCCGTGGTCTGCACGGGGGTGGGACAGCATCAAATGTGGACCGCACAGTTTTTCAAGTTTAAAAATCCGAGGAGTTTTATTTCGTCCTGCGGCCTGGGGGCTATGGGATTTGGCCTTCCGGCGGCCATAGGGGCACAGGTGGCTTTTCCGAACAGAATGGTGATCGATATCGACGGCGACGGCAGTTTTTTAATGAACATTCAGGAGCTTCAAACCCTTAAGACAGAGAACATCCCGGTCAAGTGCGTTGTGCTCAACAACAGCTATCTTGGCATGATGGCACAGTGGGAAGATCGTTATTACAAATCCGTGCGTGGCCACACCTGTCTTGGCGAGGCCAATTTTGCCGAGATTGCCAAGGCGTTTGGCATTGCGGGGGCAACGGTCTCAAGGTCTGAAGATGTCGCACCGGCCCTTAAGGAGATGTTATCACACAAGGGGGCCTACGTGCTTGATGTCAAGTACCCCTACAACGATGCTACTCACGGGCATGTGCTGCCGATGATCCCTGCGGACGGGACGTATTTGGATTCGATATTACCGGGTGGGGTTATCCTGCGCGACTACCTGAAGCAGAAGGGTGCAACGGAGTGCTGCGTATCAAAAGACCGCCCTGCAGGTCTTTAACAGGGATGCTTTTAAAACCTTGGAAGGTTTTTTCTACGCGTTTCGGCATCAATTTTTGCATGGTGTCCGCCCGCGTAGTATTTTCCGCTTTATGCGGGTTATGACTCACCCTGCCTTCGATCTGCCAGTCATCGTTTAACGGAAAACAAATCAGGGTAAAGGGGTCAGGGCGCTCCATCAGCCTGTATTTTTTTCCGACAATTTCAAACTCATCACCGGCCTTTAATCCCAGCGGGAGGGAGGGCAGTGCCCTTTTGTAGTTTGTAAACGTCGACGGATTAACATGATTAAGGTCGATGACCTCTCTGATGAGATAACCGTTTGCATCGATGGTTTCTATGATGATGGTTGGCTCCTTGATCTCTGCAATTTTACCTGTTTTATCCTTGATTGTAACGCAGTCTCCCTGCGTGAGTGATTGCACGAGTGTTTTGATTTCGTCCCTGATCCTGAACGTGTGAGGGTTGACGTCGTTGAGGTCAACGGGTTCCGTGACCACGACCCCCTTGGCATCGACGGCCTCAATGAACATGACATAGTCGTTGATCGCGGCAACCCTTCCCCTTTTTTCCTTAAGACTGATGTAGTCCCCGACCTTGATTGCGGCAATGAGCGCTGGATGTTTGTCGCGTCGGGTAGTGGCGGTGCCGATCAATGCCGAGTTTGGGACTGTGACCACGACCCCATCACCAAACACGTCAAAGTCACGCAGTTCGACAGAAAAAGGGGTGACCTGTTTCACAACCCCTTTGTGTTCGCCAATAACAATACTGTCGCCGATACCAAAGTGTTGGTACATATTGGAAAGAAAAAAAGTGGCGAGATTTTTTATCGGGTCCTGAAGTGCAAACCCCAGGCCCAGGCCCAGGAGTCCCATGCCTGCAACCAGTGCCGTGACATCTACCCCAATCGATTTAAGACCAAAGATCGCTGCCCCTCCAAGCAGGGCCGTCTGCGCAAGTTTGAGGCCAAGCCCCGTCATTTTTTTGCCGCGCTCGGTGATGTTGGGGTCGTCCTTTATGGCCTTTGCCCTGTTCGAAAGATGGCGATACAAAAGATAGGCGCCAAGCCCCAATGCCCCCACCTTGCCGATCCCGGGCAGTTGTCTGGTTATAAAATCGTTAATATTGAGAATGTTCCATGAGTGGAGGACAGCAAGCAACGCCCCCGTATCAAAGACAAGCTCCGCAGTTGTGAGCGCTGTATTAATAGCGGGTTTTGTTGTGTCCTTGATGCGGGATGACTGATGAATTTTTTGTTTTGCATAGCCCAGCGTACGGTGTAAGGCATACGCGCCCGTGGCAAGACCCGCAGTGGTCAAGAGTGGTGTCTGGACTGTCCTGAGCACACCCGCAACACTGTCAACCGTGAAAACAGCATGGGATAACCCCTGCAGGGAGGGTGTCGTCTTGACAGGTAACGCATGTTGTACCTGAGTGAGCGGGGAATGAAGAAAATGAGAAACGGGGCCGTGAAGCAGTTGTCCAAGGTGCATAACAAAAAAACTGTCGCAGAGTATAAAAAAAATGGCAAGGAAAAAGTGGGTCGAAACAAAAAAACAAACCCCATATAATCAACTGTTTGCAACGGTTGGGGAGGGGTGGCATGCCTCGCGTCATTGCGAGGAGCGCTAGCGACAAAGCAATCCAGTGATAACCATTGATTTTACTGGATCGCCACGCAGGCCACCTTCGGTGGCTTGTGCGCGCTTATTTAACTGGTGTGTCCTGCCTGTTTTTGTGTTTGAGGGTCATGTGGTACTTGAGTGAGGCCCTGAGGGCACTTGCGCCCTGTGACGTTTTGATGAGTCTCACACTGACAATACGCGCAAGATTGCGGTAGATTTTTGCTGCAATGACAGGAAAATTTCTTTCGATATTTTCGAGGTTGTTAAGATCGTGTACCAAAACATCTGCAGGGGACATGGCAATGACATCGGAAGAACGCGTGGTCTCGGCAAGGTAGGCCACCTCGCCGAATGTTTCTCCCTCGGAAAAACTGCAGATCTGATTGATGATGCCTTCGATCTCGTGACAGACCGAGACCTCTCCCGACAGCAGGGTGTAAATCTCGTTTTTGGAGTCGCCAAACGTGATGATTTTATCGCCATTCTTGTATTTTTTTATTTTACCGAGACTGGTGATCAGTTGCACTTCTTCTTTTGACATCGACTTGAAGAGATTAACCGTGTCACCGATGGTTGCCGAGATTTTTTCGGAGATGAGATCAAACGCGTCATCGTTGCTCATGGAGAGCTTGATTTCCCTGTCCGCGTAACGGGAGAAAACTTTTTTATAATGCTGGGCAGCATCCGGGGCGTTGGGAAATTTGACCGCGATTTCGACAAACGGAGAACAGACCGTGTCAAAGTGGTTGGTGTCTTCTGTCACAAGGACCATGGGGGTGGCATAGCCGCTTTCTGGGTGATTGATATTGGACATGTACTGTCTGAATCCCAGGTGTTCGAAAAGAGTAACAAGGTGTGCCCAACTGTCGATAAAAACATACTGGCACTTCTGCTTTCGGGCAAATTCGTAGCAGGCAAGGAGGAGTTCTTTTACAATCGACCCGCCGCTGTGTGACTGACTGATAGCGAATTTGGTGAACATCGCCGTGTGACCCGGATAATAAGGTTTAAAACCGTCGAGTTCGTAAAAATTTTCGTGATGAACAGGCCCGTCTTTAGAAAGGTTGACCCTTAAGGCCCCAACGACCTTGCCGTTTTCTACGGCGAAAAAGTTGTGTGCGTAGCTGTCACAGGGTTCGATGAGTTGTTTACTGTCGTGGAGCGCGTGCTCTGGAAAAAGATGAAGTTCTTCGACAAAGACCTTGTAGCGCAAGTGATAGACAGCATCCTTGTCTTCTTTGGTCGTGGCTTCTTTAACTTGAATGGTCATAAGGGCACCTTGTTATGGGGAAAAACAAGAAAAACAAAACACAAATAACTGCGGGGTTGTTTACTCGATCTTGGTCACGAATTCAACCGGAGATTTACTGTATCACATTGATTGCATTCTTGCCAAACTATCGATGACAGGTTGTTTTATCCGAGCATTGTTTTAACCCTTTCACACCTGTCACAAATACATTCTTCTCGCGCCCAAGAAATCGGTGTCGCATAAGGCTTCAACCAACGAACCCAAAAGGTCATTTTCAGGTATCACAGTCGAGAGTATCTCCCCGATGTGATCTATTGACAAGGATATAAAATATTGAATATACACTTTATTATATGTATACTGTTTATGAACACAAGAGAGTAAAATTGCAGATCAAGAAAGCTCCTCCAGATGTCAAAAGAAAGTATATGGCATGGAAAAGGATTATGGAACTCGAGGGTCAGTATGGACTGAGTTTTATCAAGGGATTCCATGATGAGGGTTTAAAAGGCCAATGGAAAGGGTTTCGATCATCACGTCTTGGTTTAAAATGGCGCGTTATTTATAAAATATACAAGGATGATTTAGAGGTTTATGTGATCGAAATTAACCCACATAAATATTGAGAGGCAACATTATGAGAAAGATTAATAAAAAAAATTTTGAGAAAGCAAAAGATCACATCAAAATGACTCCTGGTGAAATGCTTGTCACATTACGTAAACTGCAGGATATCTCGCAGAACGATTTGTCAGAGATGACGGGAATGAGCCAATCAAACATTTCCAATATGGAATCAGGGCGCCAACAAATAGGAAGAGATAGAGCTCTCGTTTTGGCTCAGGCCCTCAAAGTGCATCCTTCAGTTATTCTGTTTCCAGATTACCAAATGGATGAATGTGCGGTATAACGTTTCGATTACCTGCAGCGGCTGTGCCGCTGTCTTGACCTCCGTCTATTTTTGACCTTAAACGGGGCGGGCAACAGAGTCTCGTGATTACTGGTCAAGATCAATTATGAAAAAGCGGCACCTCGCGCATCTTGTCAAACTCTGCGGTATGAAATCTTTTCATGCGCTCCAATACCTTTTTGCCTGAAGCGGTGAGCTTTATGTACACCCTGCCCATGCAGAAATAGCCTTCAATAGAGGACCGGAACCGGTTGAGTTGTGCCTCGAAGACAGCCATGTCACTCTCCATGGCCTCGATTTGATTTTTCTTGTCCCTTAAGATCTCTACCAGTTGATGGGCAGCATGGACGTGGTCGGCCCTCTTTTGTTCGAGGCGCTCCTTTTTTTTGCCCGCATCTATTTCGGGGTTGAAGTAGCTCATGAATGACCGCGTCATGACCATCCACGATGAATTGACATGCCAGGATGTGATTTGATCTTCTATTTTTTCTATCTCCCTTGTGTGATGCAGAAGTTTTTTTGTGATCTCTACTGTTTGTCTTCTGATCGGGAAGATCTGATCCTGAACCGACTGGATAAAACCCTTAAGGGCTGAAATCTCAGAGACCTCCCATTGAATTTCCTGGGCAGCGCGCATTTTTACAAGGCCCTCATCGTTAAGCCTGTTAAGAAAAGAGAGGGGAACTGTTTCGAGATCATGGTTTGTTGTCCCTGTTTCGGCAAAGAGCAGGACGTCGAATTTTTTTACCTGTATGGAATCTGTTGCCGAAAAATCGCTTCTGATCCTTTCTATTTTTTTGCCTGGCCCCACTGTTTCTGAAGAGGGCGTTTGTAAATCCGATTGATAGGTGAGGGATTCATCCGCATCCAATGTCCCCGGAGGTACATCAGAGACAGAGATGCTTAACTCGTGCGAGAGCCCGCGATATTTTATATGGTCAGTCATGGCAGCAAGATAACGCATGAAGGAAATGATGACTATAGGCATGCCTGATCACAAACCTTTGGTCTCTCGCGCATTGTTGTAGCGTATTGAAATTATTTATGTATTTCTCGTTAACATGACAAAGAACACCTGTGGGTCAGAAATGTAATAAACATTTTGAGATTGGTCTGAAAAGGGGTATGACCCTTTTGGCAGAACAAGCAGAACAAAGTGATACTATGATCAAACAACGCATCTTACTCTTTGCCCTTTTGTTTTCGATGACGCTTGCGGGGGTGCTGGGTCATCTGATCTGGAAGGACCTGCTGGGTCGCGAAAATAAAGGGTATGCTGTTAAAATGATCCGGGGTATGTATGCCCTTGTCAATAATGTCGATCAAGTTGTGCATCGACACATTACCCCGGAACTTTATAAAGACATTCTGCATCAGCCCCTATCAAAGACGTCTTTTAAGGACTCTCAGGTTTTTAATAATTTAAGAAAAGAACTCAAAAAAATTGACGGTCTTCACAATTTTTATATCGGATTTTACACAGACTGTAGCGATGAAGAACCCGGTTCATGTTATTTTGATGACTACCCGGGTGGACAGGTTGTCAGGCGCTACGAGCCAGAGAGCCGCCCATGGTATCTTGCCACGCATTCCCACACCGACTGGGTCCTGATCAACTTTATGAGGTTAAAGGAAACCCTCTCGACAGATTACCCTCCAAAGTGGGGATGGGTCTTGAGCAAAAAAATCGTTTACGATGAACAGGACGACCCTGCAGACAGCCCGCGGGACAAGGGTCTCTGGATCAACCTTTATATCCCGTTTGAGCAAAAAGAAAATCTGGAACAGGACTTCAACGAATATCATGGCTCCATCCTTGAACTCGCCCTTTCAAAGGATTACCCCTATTTTTTCTTTTTTGAACTTTTTTTTAAGACGGTGCTGTTTCCCAAAAAAGCAATCTCTGATCCGGGATCACTGACCATCCTGTGCCATCAAAACAACGAGTACGAACTCTTCAGTTCTCTGTACAGGTCCTTTGTTTCCTGCCAGGTCAACAAAGAGACGATCCATTTTAATTTTTCAAAAAAATATGATCATTCCTGGCACCGCCTTTTTCTGGTGTTCATTGGACTCGTGTTTGTTTTTGTGACTTATTTTTTCTTCAGGTACATCCAGGGCCTTCAGATGCAGAGCATCAACAACAGACTGGAAATTGAAAAAGCCAAAACAGCAAACTTGATCGGATCAAAGCTCATCCACGATCTCAAAAAGGGCATCATGGCCCCACTCAACCAACTCCCGCAGATTTATGAACACAACTTCGAGTCCGAGGCGCTGCAACGCGATTTTAAGGAGCGTCTCAAGGCCAACTTTAAACAGCATTTTAAATACTTAAGTTTGCTGAGTAAATACACTCAGCTTCTCACAAACAATTTAAAGAGAACGCGGGAAAAAAGGTGGGTCAAACTTGATCAGACAATCATGGTGCAATACCTCGACTGGATACTGGGCCGCCATGAAGTGGACATCATCCCGGTGAACGATGAAGATATTGTTTTAAGAATGGAAATCGAATCGACGGAAAAAATACAGGCAGGGCTTTATCTGTCGGTCAACTTTCCAGACATGTATATCCCCGAAATATCCTTTTACCGCATCCTTAAAAACATCTGGGAAAACTACAACGCCTACGGAAAAGGGTCGCTTGTTATTGAGTGCGAAAAGCAGAACCACATGATGATTGTCAGGGCAACAAACCAGATCAAAGAGCAGACTGAACACACAGCGTCAGCAACCAATCTGGGGCTTACCATCATCAATCAACTTTTGGAGGACAATTTTGGCGCAGAAAGGGTTAACGCCTCTGTCAAAAAAGATGATGATCTTTACCTGATCAACATTGTTTTCCCGATCCTTGAGGTTCCTCCCGAGTAATTGCTGATGATCAAACCATTTCTCAACATACTGCTGCTCGATGACGACAACAATTTCGCCGCAACACAGGCCGAAAACATCAGGCATCGGCTGCACGCGTCTTACGGGCTCGATAAAGAGGTTTTTTTTATTGAAAGCAGCACACGCCTGGATACGATTACCGAGACCATCAGCTCAAGAAACTGGGACGTGGTTTTGTGTGATCTTGGCTGGGGGGATCTTAATCTCGAAGGTATCCAGATTCTCAACGACATCAAAATGTCTTACCCTTCGGTCTACGCCTTTCTGTACACGGCTCAGGACCCCAGTGACGAAACAGTGAGTCAGGCACTGCAGTGGAAGCTCAATTTTATAGATGACATCATCCCGATCGATGAGCAGGATTATACAATGCGCATGGTTGCCAATATCATCGACGTCTTTGAACGCAAGCGGTCCTTGCTCCTTTCCAAAAAGGATCCCGAGGATACCATTAAACTGCTCGAGGATTTTTTAAAGGCAGAGTCCGTACACAAAAATAAGATGTGCGAAAAAAACTTTGCAGAAGGGTACCTTTTTAAACACGTCTTTCCGGAGTGCCATTATCTGGCACTCACTGAGCCAGCTTTTGCTGATGATGTGGCAGGGGTGTGGAGGGGGAAGGTCTTAAACATCATTGATCAGCTAGATCACCAGACGCACGAACACGATGTGTCCATCAGGGGAACACGCTTACTCCCCAAAAATCAGAGGGTGGCGGTCATCAAGGATTTATCACGCGAGCTGCATGACATTCAAAAGAGGATACAACCGCTCCTCAACGAACAGGCGGAATCACTCGCTGCCGAGATTTGTGTCTCCCAGTACGAGCTATCCATCAAGATTAAAGAAAACCCCATCGACCAGCGTTTAAAAAAATACAACGACCTCATCCTTAACAAAAAAAGATTCCCGCGTGTCGAGGGCCATGACCTTCTTGCCCTCGATAAAACCTCTTTCATTGAGTTTATCAAGTCCACATACGGTGGTTTTCCTCAAATGGCCGAAAGACGCGGGTTGGATCTTAACAATATTTACCGTGTCAACAGAAAATTTAAAAACCTGCCGTTTATTGTATTTAAATACGAAACGATCGCCGAGATCATCGGCATTCACAATCCGGACGCCCTAAACGAAAAGATCGCCAGGCTGCTGTCACAGGAAAGACAGATCAGACGCGTTGTCAACAGACTGCCGCGGTGAGGGCCAAGTCACCCATTTCCAATCCTGATTTTTTCCGAGGTTGTGTTTTCACGATTGTCTGATACCTCTGTCGCCTCTTTGCCCGATTGTTCCTCTATCGGGATTGGCATGTATTTGACATCCTCACGGGTGCTGTCCTCAATGAGGATCTGGCTGTCCTGAGTATCAGGGCCCCTGAAAAGCCCGTTATTCTGGGGCAGAGGTGTGTCTTCTGCGGTGGTTGCCTTCTGGGTCATGCCCCTGAAGAGCCCAAGGACAAGGCGCAGGATGTAAAGCGGAATCACCGAAAACATGACAAGCGCGGTAAAACGGGAAAAGGGGGTGATGCCGTCAAGAATCATGGAGACATAGGCAGAGGTGTTAAACTGTGAAATAAAAATATCGACGGCACAAAAGACGCCAAAACCGATGATAGAGGCAACGGGAAAACGGATAAACATGAGATAATTGCGCGTGAGTTTTTTTATGCCAAATGCCAGGACAAAGATGGATGTAAAACCCGATGCAATGGCCGCGGAGAGGGCAACAGCAGAGGTCAGGCGATAATTGATCAATTGATCGAGCAGGGTGTCGAACTGTGAGGTCTCAGGGTCGAGGCTGTGTTTTTTAAACATCATGAGCAGAAAGAAAGAGAGTAAGACCATGCCTGCGGTGTTGAGAGATGCATAAAAGGCGGATTTAAAGCCGTAAAATTCGAAGACAAGATACAGACAAATAAATGAGATAAAGAGTGCCATGTGGGAGAGTGGCATCAAGCCTGTGATGACGGTGATGTGTGGCTCACCGTCGGTTGTGGTGGCCTCAACACTGGGGTAGAACGGGATCTGCTTTGCGGACAGGACGAGTCCAAGGACCGCAATAGTGATCGCGACAGCAAAAAGCAGATACTGCACCAGGAAAATTTTTGTGGGGATGGGTTTCATATCTTGCAAAAGCGTGGGCCATGAGAAATTCTGACGTATCCGCAGGAACGTCAGAATTGCTTATGGTCTGGTAACTTCTCAATAAGTCATGGCGCATGCATACGTCATTGCGAGCGTACGCGAAGCAATCCCCCGAGTTCACTCATGAGATTGCTTTGGTCGCTTACGCTCCCTCGCAATGACGGCCGCAACTGCCAGGGGTTATTGAGAGAAGTTACATGGCCCGCGCTTTATTAACTGCATTTATTGGGTTTATGCAAACTAATAGTACGCCCCGTACCCGGTCCACTGCTGCCAGGGATAGTGTGTGTCTGCTGTGACCTTGATCCAGAAGGGGCGCCCGGATGTTCTCCAGGGGTCAACGATCAGACCGTCCTTGAAGGGTCGTCCCATGGGGATAATGACAGCCACATTGTGTTCGGTAATTTTTTGCATGTTTGCTTCGCCCCAGACCACATAGAAAAACCCGCGATTGACCGTCCTTAAATAAGCAAGCAGGTCCTCCGCCCAGTGTTTGCAGGCACCCCTCTTGCGCACGCCGACATCGATCATCATATTGTGGACAATAGGAATAAAGATTGACCTGTAGGATTTTTTTAATCTTCTGATCTCGTTAAATAGGCCCACAGTCAGTACGGTGGCCTCGGTTTGCAGACTGGCGCGGTCAAAGTCGGTGTTTTTATAATGAGCAGTGTACAGATCGATCAGATCTTCCCTGAGTCTATAAAGGGGGTCGATTTGTTTTTTTTGTTCTACAAGATCAAAGTACTCTTTTTTGTAAGAGGCCTGTTTTTTAGAAAGCCTGTTTAGATTTTTGCCCTTGGAATTTTTGAATCGCCTGATGAGATCGGGCGAAAGGGTAGAGATCAGTTTGTTGTACCTTGTCGTTATCTCTGTGTGGTAAGAGTCGAAGTTTTCGGGGGTGATTTGAGTAAGGTAGTCCCGTTTTGCCATGGCAGAAGGGGAGATAAAGACAAAAATCAATAACAGGATCGAGATCAGGGTCTGTTTCATATGTCTGATAAAACCTTTCTTGCGTTGCATGGGTTGGCAGGCACCCCTGTTTTACCATGAAGATTATGCAAAAATCCATGGCGCAAAGCGGCCCTGACGGATGTAACCATTTTTGGCAGAAATCAAGAGAATACTCACTTTAAATTAACTTGAAAATTATGCAAAAAGGAAGACGCGTTCAATGCGTCTTTGTTTTTGCCGAAAAAAAATGACATTAGTTTTATTGCATTAACAGGGATGGCGTTGTAAATGTTCGTATCCTGCAAATCATGGGGAGGGGGGGACAATGGAGCCTTCTAAGATACTGCTTGTCGATGATGAAAGAGGCTACATCGATAGTCTTTCGGGGCGCCTTGTGATTCGCGGTTTTGATGTCCGTGGCGTCGAGGATGGTTTTAAAGCCATCGAAGCCCTTAAGGATTTCAGGGCAGATGTCGTCCTGCTTGATGTGGTCATGCCAGGCAAGGACGGCGTGCAGACGCTCAGGGAGATCAAACAAAATTACCCCAACATTGAAGTCATCATACTCACAGGCAACGCAGATGCGCAGACAGCGATTAACGTAATGGAGCTCGGGGCCTTCGACTACCTTCTTAAACCGGTTGGTGTGGATCATCTTGTCTGCAGGCTCAACGATGCCTGCAAGAAAAAAATGCTGCTCTTAAAAAAAGTGTATTAGCCGTTTGTGTCGAGCGGCAATGCGCTTGAGAACATAACAAGTGTCTGTCGGTAAATGCCCTGTTTCTTCGGAAGTTTGAAAATTTTGCCGCTTGCAAAATATTTCAAACCCTGAAAAATCATGTCTTTATGTTTTGTCACGGGACATGATTTTTCAGGACTCCTGCGAAACAGGGCGTTTACCGACAGACACAAACCAAGCCAGCGAGGTACAAAAATGAAAAAAATGAGAAAAGTCTACGACATGATGCTGGAGGCATCAGTGGCTCATGCAAAATGGGATTACGAGGTCTCTTCCAATATCTTAAAAAGAAAGAGTCGTCTCCTTATCCTTTTTATTCTCCTGCTTCCGATTATACTGGTGTCCCTTGCGCAGGCAACAGGCAATCTGCCGGTATCTCTCGGCGGAAAGGAAACTTACACACCAGAGTTCTACACAACATCGGTCTTTCTCCTTTCGATTGTCATCGGTTTTTGTGCCGGACTCATTACGGGCTGTATCGGTGCGGGTGGCGGGTTTATTATTACGCCCGCCCTGATGAGCATTGGGATCAAGGGCATCCTGGCCGTGGGGACAGATCTTTTTCATATCTTTGCCAAGGCCATTATGGGAACTGTCATTCATAAAAAACTGGGAAATGTCTGCGTGGGACTTGCTGTGGCCTTTCTGGTTGGTTCCGGTATTGGTGTGGTTGGCGGGGGTGTGATTAACCGTACCTTGTACGAGATCAACCCCATCTTAAGCGATACCTTTATCAGCCTGTTTTATGTGTTTCTGCTCGGGTTTCTGGGAGTCTATGCCCTGACGGACTTTTTAAGGCTCAGAAAAAAGGGGGAAGATGTCGATGTGCACCGGAGCGGCAGCTCGCTCAAAGAAAAAGACGGAAGTTTAAAAAAAGCAACCCTCTCTTCAAGGCTTCAGGCCTCCAATATACCGCCCGTTATTAACTTTGATCAGGACCTTGTCCCTGGTGGTAAAAAAATTCCGGCTCTGTTTGTGGCGATCTGCGGTTCAATAGTGGGTTTTGTGGCCGCGATCATGGGTGTGGGCGGCGGTTTTTTGACCTTCCCCATGTTTGTGTACATCCTAGGCGTGTCTTCTTACACAACTGTCGGGACCGACATCACACAGATCATTTTTACGGCCGGTTTCGCCTCGATCACCCAGTATGCCATTTATGGTTTTATTTTTTATACCTTGGCGATGGGGATGCTGATTGGTTCGCTGGCGGGTATCCAGATCGGGGCGTTGACCACAAAGGTTGTCCGTGGAATTTATATCCGCGGGTTTTATGCCATGGCCATCCTTGCCGGTTTTTTTAACAGGCTTTTTATCCTGCCCAAAAAACTGGATGAGTTGGGGGTGATTGCGATCCCCAAGACAATACTGGCAGTCCTCACCCAGTTTGGCACGATCAGTTTTTATATTACCATTGCCATTTTTGCGCTGTGGGTGACGAGCAAGTTTTTTCTTAATATCAAACAGCTCAGGGCCTAAAGCTGGTTCTTTCTATGCCCCGAAGGAAATCCCCTTGGGGGAGGTGCGGTTTAACGTCAATATATGATAGTCAGCCCGCGTGGTATTTTAGGACCGATGCGGGGTATGGAGGATAAGCAAAATGATTATTGTAAACAAAAAAACTTTTTATACCGGTTTCTTTATGGCTGTTGTCTTTGTTTGTGTCCTTGTGGGCATGTTTATGCCTTTGTTCGAGGGAAAAAACGCCTTTGAGTCCGCTGATGACCTGTTTAATTCACTTTCCAAGGGCTCAACGTATTATATACCCGGTGTTGAGAAGGAGGTCCGGGCTATGGGGCACCAGCCCATCACTTCCGAACAAAAAACCACCGACACAGCAGACACACTCAAGGTGTTGACCACAAACAATATACAGGTTGTTCCATCGGGCGATAAGATCAGTGTGACGGGAAACCTCGACGATATCATCAGCGTCGCACTTGGTGATGCAGACTTAATGTTTAAAAATGACGGGGACGCGATTGTAAAAAAGTACGGTATTCCCGAGGCAAAAAGGGTGGTCTACATTTGGTGGCATGTATTGACCGGTCTCGAAAAATCCCTCGAAAAGGCAGAACGCTTTAAAGAGGCGGCCATGACAAAAAAGGCCAAGGCACGGGGGATAGAGGTTGCCTACAATTTTTTCGCAATTAATTCACAGGATATCTCGCAGAAGTGGGGGATTCTTTTATTCTCACTGATATTCTATGTGTGCTACACACTGTGGTGGGGTTATGCCATTTTTTATCTCGTAGATGGTGTGGGACTCAAACTCAAACCGGGCATGAAAAAAGAGGCGTAACGCCGTTATGGGGCCCAAAAAACCGTTTTTTTCCTTCGTAAAAAAAAAACCTCAAAAAAATACAGAAGAGCTTCGTCACGAGTTTAAAAAGAGATATCATCATTTTAAACTCCTGCTTCTTGCAAACAGCAATGCCCTCAATGCCATGACGGAGATGGAAGAGGCCCATCAGGGGGAACGCCCGTTAAGACTCAGTTTCATCAGGTCAAGATGCACGACCATTGCCACTAATGTTTATCTGATGATCAAAAATCTCAATGCCCTGTCTGGTGACAAATACACCAGGCTGTATGAAAAATTTAAGGAGATTCAATCCAGCATCTCGCCCTTTCTGGTTCGTCATGAGCCTCTTAAAGACCAGCCCTTGATTCTCTCCATGGAGAAACTCAATAAAACTCTTGCGGATCACTCGGGAAACAAAATGGCAAATCTCGGTGAGATCAGAAGCAGACTTGGTATTGCTGTTCCCGAAGGTTTTGTTGTGACCTCAAGGGCCTATCGTGCTTTCATGGATGACACAGGTCTCAAGTCCGCCATATACGAGTCTTTGCAAATGGCGGAGGCAGAATCCTTTGAGGACTACGACAATCTGTGCCGTGAAATCAGGCGAGTTGTTCTAAAGACTGATCTCCCTGATGCGCTAAAAAACGCCATCACCGAAGGGTATTCTGCCGTCGAAAAGAAACTGGTGGCAGGCGTGCCTGTTGCCATGAGAAGCTCTTCTTCACTGCCTGAACTGGCAGGACGCTCCTTTGCGGGGCAGTACCACACTGTACTTGGTGTGACACAAGAGCATCTCTTTCAGGCATACAAGGAGGTCGTTGCGAGCAAATATTCACTGCCGGCGATGATGTACAGGATCAACCGCGGTATTCGTGAAGACGATGTCACAATGTGCGTCGGCTGCATGGCCATGGTGAGCGCAGAAGCGGGCGGGGTGGCCTATTCAAAAAATCCTGTAGATGCACAGGATGACAATGTGATGATTCATTCGGTCTTTGGACACCCCAAGTGTATCATGGACGGGACTGACACAGCGGATTTGTTGGTTGTGACGAGAGAAACACCGCTGAGAATTGTCAAGAGGGACATCCCTTTAAAAACAAGGGAAATCAAATTTAACCCCGCGGGTCTTTTGTCCGAAGTGGGGATCAATGAGGAGCGTGGGCTTAAGGCCTCGCTATCCGATGAAAAGGCGCTTGAACTCGCTGCGCTTGTCCTTAAGATTGAGGATTATTACAAGACAGCGCAGGATGTAGAGTGGGTATTGACAAGAGAGGGAAAAATTATTGTCGTGCAGTGTCGCCCCATTGTGCAAATCAGTCTTAAGGACCCCGTCAATATTGAGGAGGATGATCATACAAGGCCGCACGGGATTCTTATGTCGGGTGGCAGCACAGCAAGTCCGGGCATTGCATCTGGTCCGGTCTTTGTGGCGAGAAAAGAAAAAGATATCCTTAATTTCCCCCAAGGGGCGGTTCTGGTTGCGGAGCAGTCCCTGCCTTACTGGGCCATTGTATTAAACAGGGCCTCCGCGGTCATTGCCGAGTCGGGCAATATCGCGGGGCATCTGGCCACTGTCGCCAGGGAATTTAATGTCCCGGCCCTTTTTGGATTAAAGGACGCCACAAAAATCTTGAAGAACGGGGAGGCGATCACTGTTGACGCGGACCGCAGGCAGGTCTGTGAAGGCAAGATTGAAAGGGAGTCTTTAAACAGACTTAAAGAATCACAAGAGGTTTCTCAGCGGAGATATTATAAAAGCACCCCCGTTTATGCAGCCCTGTGTGGCGCGATACAGCACATCACCCCACTGCATCTGCTTGACCCCGATGCCATCGATTTTGTCCCCGAAAAATGCACGACCTTTCATGACATCACGCGATTTTGTCACGAAAAGGCATCAAACGGGATGTTTGAAACAGGGACTGACAAGGAGTTTACAGAGTATCAGAGCAGGCAGCTTGTCTGCGACATCCCGATGCAGTTCTGGGTCATTGATCTTGACGACGGCTTTCGCGAAAGACCCGCAGACAACAACTTTGTCAAATTTGAAAATATCGTGTCGATTCCCATGCTGGCGATCTGGGCCGGGATGACGGCGATTCCATGGAAAGGCTCCCCGCCTGTTAATTTAAAGGGTTTCATGTCTGTTATTTTGGGATCAATGGGCGACACGTCACTCGATCCCTCTATGCCCTCAAGGTATGCGATAAAAAATTATTTTATGGTCTCCAAAAATTACTGCAGCCTTCAGTCAAGATTTGGTTATCATTTTTCTTCTACCGAGGCTATTATCGGCGAAAATGCCTTTGAGAACTACATTCATTTTCGATTTAAGGGGGGTGCTGCCGACCGTCGTCAAAGGGTCGACCGTGCGAGACTGATCGCCAGCGTACTCGAAGAGATGGGCTTTCATACCGTGCTTAGAGGAGATTCGGTGGATGCCAGAATGAAGGGGCACGATCCCATCTTTACCGAGTCACGATTAAGGATCATCGGCTATTTAACCATCCACACAAGACAACTCGACATGGTGATGGAGGGAGAAGAATCAATCCAGATCTACAAGGACAAGATTATTGCGGATGTTTTAAAACTGGTCTGAGACCACTCGTAATCCCCAAAAAATCAAGAAGTTTGTTTTTAAATCTGATTGTGAAGGCTGGCTTTGGTCCCTCGGGGTCTGTGGGAGGGGTGTGCAGTATTTTGTTGTCACGCGCATCGCTTAATCTTGCGATCAAACAGTCCATGTTGATGGGTTTAAGGAGATAAGCAAAGGCCCCTGATTCGAGAATGCGAATAGACAAATCCATATCTGCATGAGCGGTGAGGACAATAATTTCACACAAGGGGTGCCTTTTTTTGATTTGCTGAATGCAGTAGATGTCCTCAGCGTTGGGGGCCTGTGTGTCAAGCAGGATTACATCGGCCTTAAAAGTGGCCAGCGCTGCCAAAAGATCCTCCCGGCATGAAACACCCACTGTGTCAAGGTTTCTTGCCTTAAAGATTTTGATCATCCTTTCCCTGTAGTAATCGACATCGTTAACAAACAACACCCTGGTGCGTTCTGCATAAATCGCGTCACGCGTGCGTGGGTGATCCAAAGACACACCCTTTCGATCAGACACCCCCTCTCTAATCAAGGCGGGGTAATAACTGATGACACTGTGAAAGCTCATAAAAATTCATTATGCAATGAGCATGCCAAAATCAGTGGGGTCCGCATTTGTTCTATCTTGTTGAAAAAAGAGACTTATTTATTAACAGCTGTTTTTGAATGCGGTGACAAACAGGACGGTAGCGTCAGATTTTTTTACAGGTTGTAAAGAACATGTGAGGGACTTGATGTATAGGAATTTCAAAGTCGACTGAGCGCGGGTGCATTCCTCGCAAAATTAAGGAATTCAATCGCGTCAAAGTCAAGTTAGTAACTTGTTAATACTACCCGACCGTTGAGCGCACCTTGAGATTGTATTTTTCGATCTTGGCCTGAAGCGTTGGTCTTGTGAGCCCCAGAAGTTTGGCGGCATTGGTCCTGTTGCCATCAGTCAATTTGAGGGCTTCAGCGATAATGATTTTGCCGAACTGGTCCATTAAAGAATCAAACTTGCCATCTTGGGTCGTCGCATCGAACATGTGACGAACAAGCTGTTGCACACTGCATTCGGGGTCGCTCATAAATTCATTGGGTGTCTTTGTGTTTTTTTTGCACAGGATAACCTGCCGCAGGTCCTTGACCTCAACGGGGGCGCCTTGAGAGAAGATCAGAACCCTTTGAATGGTGTTTTGCAGTTCCCTGACATTGCCTGGCCAGTTGTATTCTAAGAGCATGGCAACGGCATCTTCAGTCAGGCCTGGATTGGGTTTGCCGTTTTGTGCCGAGAAAAAACTCATGAAATAATCGGTGAGCAGAGGGATATCTCCCTGACGGTCGCGTAAAGGCGGGACATTAAGGGTGACAACTTTAAGTCTGTAATAGAGATCCTCCCTGAAACTTCCCTCCGCAAGAGCCGCTTCAAGATTGCGATTGGTCATGGCCACAATTCTCACGTCGACAGGAATGGTCTCTCTGCCGCCGAGTCTTTCGATGCATTTTTCCTGCAGGAGTCTTAAAATCTTTGCCTGAATATTTGCCGGCATATCGCCGATTTCATCGAGGAGTACGGTTCCCTTGTTTGCCTGTTCAATCTTCCCCAGTTTTCTGCTGACGGCGCCAGTAAAGGCGCCTTTTTCGTATCCAAAAAGCTCGCTTTCGAGCAGGGTGTCGGGGATAGCCACGCAGTTGATGACGACAAAAGGTTTGTTGGATCGTTCGCTGTGCTGATAAATGGCTCTGGCCACGAGTTCCTTGCCTGTGCCAGTCTCGCCGCGCACAAGCACTGTGGCATCGTTGGGTGCAACATGCCCGATTTCTTTGTAGAGCTTTTGCATAACCTTGCTTTGTCCTACAATGACATCGGACTTTGTCCCATCGGCAATGATATTCATGTCTATTCTTTTTCTCATGAACTGGCCCGACTTAATGGCGTCTTTGATGAGTTCAAGGATCTCCGGGATATCAAATGGTTTAAAGATGTAATCAAATGCCCCCATCTTGGTCGCTTCGATGGCCATATCTGTGGTTCCGTACGCAGTCATGATGATCAATGGGAGTTTGGGATCGATATCGTGAATGATCAAAAAAGCGTCATACCCACTCATGCCAGGCATTTTGATATCCATCAAGACAAGGTCGGGAGAGCGGGACTCAACCAGATTGATGCCCTCCTGCCCGGTCTGTGCAATGATGACGTTATAGCCCTCAGCGATCAGAATTTTTTTAAAACTCTTGAGAAGCTGCAGATCATCATCGACTATGAGAATGGTTTCCATTATTTTTCCTCACATGGCAAAGAGATCACAAAGGTTGTTCCTTTGTTGTTTTCGGAGATGACGTGTATCTTTCCCCCGTGTTCATTGATGATCCTGACGGCAATACTCAGACCAAGACCAGTGCCGTCATCCTTTGTGCTAAAAAACGGCTGAAATATTTTTTCCTGAACAGCCCTTGGTATGCCTGGTCCGTTATCTGCGATGCTGATGACAACGGCCCGGCCTATCGATGCATTTGTTTCAAGGTGTTCGGTAATCTCAATCCTGCCTTCTTTGACCATGGCCTCGCAGGCGTTGGTGATGATGTTGACAAGAACTTCTATCAGTTGATCTGGATCGGCCCAAATATCGGGGGATTTGTCTTTTCTGTTGATGATGACTTCTACGTTATACAATTTTAAGCGATGGTGCAGGAGTTGCAAGGTGGAGTCGACAATAGATGACGGGCTGATCTTTTTTTGCTTGAGTTTGGGTGGTCTGGCAAACTCGACAAAGTTATTGATCACGCTGTCGATGTGTCTGACCTCTTCTGAAATAACGTCAAGGTCCTCCTTCTGATCCCCTGTAAGAGCTTTGTGTCTCTGCATGGAAAAAAGTCTCATTTTAACGGATGTCAGGGGGTTGCGAACGCTGTGAGCCACACCGGCAGCCAGTTTTCCAACCTCAATCCATTTCTCTGATTTTTGCAGTATCTCGTGACTTAATTCGAGTTCGATCTTGGTCTTGTCGGCGTTTTCTATCAGGGTGTGTACACTTCTGCTTAATGTCTTGACCTCGTCGGACGGGTGCGATTCGGCGGGCGCGGCGTGGGCGTCGAATGTCAGCTGGCGTATGGGTTCGAGGATAAAATTAAGCAGGATATAACCAAGCAGTGCAGTAAAGAAGATCATCAGGCTCATCGTGACAAGGACAAAGGTATTGACAATATTTGCCTTGTGGTAATTTTTTTTGATGGCCTCGTTGATAATGCGTTGATGCAGTTCCTTGTAAGCCTCACACGATTTTTGAATTTCAAAGAATTTGCCGCGGACATCCTGATGAAGCCTGGCGCCGGCTTCTTTTTCGCCCCTTTGATACATTGTGATCACCTTGCTCTTTGAGTCAGAATATTTCTGGTATTCCACCCTGATGGTATCAAGCAGTTTTTTTTCTGGTTCGCCCTCGCTGAATTGATTGGCCTCGGCCAGTTTTGTATCAAAGAGGTTCTGATATTTTTTGAGTTGGTCAAGCCATGCCGGGTTTCCATCAAGAAAAAAATAACTAACGTAGCCTTTTTGCATGGCGAGCGCGTTATCAAATTCGTGAGCCGAATTAAGGGCCTTGGTACTCCTGTCTATGATATTTTTTAGGGAGCCATCGACCTGATGAATGTACCAGATGGTCACTACAGCCCCTGTGATGGCCATGATCATGATGAAAAGGAGAATGATCAGGATCCTTGTACGCAAACTCAGTTTGAAAAACATAATTCTTGATGTGTTGCTGCCCCTTAACGTGGCAACAAATATTTTTTACAACCTGTAAAAAAAAATGGCAACAAGCAGCTGAGTCAGGTGTCTCATATGACAGCCAGAGAGAAATTATACACTCATTTCAGTAAGATATTGCCCCATGCAGGTCATGCCTTTTCTGGCACACTTGTTGCTATAAGATCAAGTAGGATCAAGTAGGATCAAGTGGAAGCTGCTTCAAATTTCTTAGATAGAAAGGACGTTATTATGGGAACTATCATCAACTGGATGACCGAGTTAAATTCATCTGATCGCCTGATGTTTGGTGTTTTGACTGTGTTTACAATGGCTGGTCTCGGGATTTCAATTGCCATCATCGCAGAATTATTCTTCAGGGCTCTTGGTATCAAGTGTGACAAGATTGAAATTCAGCACTGACTGGCTGTGTGGAACTTGGTGGGGCAACCTGTGTAAATCTTTGTAAACTTTTTTAAGGAGGATCATCATGGATCTTTATTTACCTATAGCCGGTGTTGAGATCGCCGCATGGCAGCTTGTGTTGCTTGGTCTCACCGTTGGTGTGATCGGTGGTTTTTTTGGAATTGGCGGGGCCTTTATGGTCACGCCAGCCCTTAACGTATTTGGTTTTCCGATGGCCTATGCCATCGGCACAGACATGGCGCACATCGCGGGTAAATCGATTGTGGCCACGGCCAAACATCGCAAACTCGGTAATGTAGATTTAAGGCTGGGCATCCTGATGGTTATTTTTACGGCAATAGGCATCGAGGGGGGCGCAACGCTTATCATGTGGCTTGAAAAGATCGGCAGAGTAGGCCCCATTGTGCGTATTGTTTACATGGTTCTTCTTTTTGGACTTGGTTCCTACATGATGTACGAGTATTTCAAACTGACTCGTGGGGCGATGAGCAGCGGGGCTCATGATGCCAAGACATCAGGTCTGGCCCTCAGGATGCAGAGCCTTAAACTCAAACCCATGATCACTCTTAAAACGTCCGGTGTTCAAATTTCTCTATGGGTTATTGCGGTTGTTGCCACCTTCACGGGATTTCTTGCGGGTTTTCTGGGTGTCGGCGGCGGTTTTATCAGGATGCCCTCCCTCATCTACGTTATCGGCTGCCCAACTACGGTAGCCGTTGGCACAGATCTATTTGAGGTCATGATCTCCGGCGCATACGGCGCCTTCTCTTATGCCTACAAGGGCCGCGTGGAGATTGTTGCAGCGATTGTCATGCTGCTTGGTGCGGCACTGGGAGCGCAGTTTGGGACTGTGGCCACAAAATACGTCAAGGGACTCACCATACGGCTCTATTTTGCTGTGACCATGCTGCTTGCCGGTGTGTCTGTTATTTTTAAACACATTGCCTCCCACTACAAAAATATGTACGAGCCGTCGCTTATTGCATGGGCAAAGAGCACAAGTGGTTTGTCCGACAAAGTAGAGGTCAAGGACTGGATCATGATGCACAAACCTGCTGTGCAGAGTTGGGTCACTCAACAATCCGATATCTTGCAAAGTGCCTACGTCCTGGATAAGTCCTGGAACAACTATTCTGGCTATCTGATGCTGGGTGCGGCCTGTGCCTTGAGCGCCCTGATTATCATTAAAATGATCAGGGGTGTCATTTACGAGCGACGTCTTAATGGCTCGAAGATGCCTCTGGGGCGACAGGTAAACGTCGCAACAGCTGAATAAGGGTCTTGTCCTGCCCATACCTGGTATCCATTTGTCTTGATTGCATCCCTCACATGTTATAGAGGTCTGCCTGATTTTTTTACTCAAATATAAACCTCGTTGTGAGTCACGAGGTATTAAGGAGCAGATTATGTCTATAGTCACCATCTCAAGGGGGTCGCATTGTTACGGTACAGAGATAGCCGAAAAGGTTGCCCGCAAACTGGGATTTGAGTGTATCTCCAGAGAGATCCTGCTCGATGCCTCAAGGGATTATCATGTCCCAGAGGTCAAGCTCATCAAGGCCATTCACGATTCACCGTCTTTTCTTGACCGATTAACCCTTGGTAAAAAGAGATACATCACCTACATCCAGACAGAACTGCTTAAACACTTAAACAGGGACAATATTGTTTATCACGGCCTGGCCGGGCATTTTTTTGTGAGGGACATCAGTCATGTGCTCAAGGTGAGGGTCATCGCCGATCACGAAGACCGGATCAAGCTCGTCATGGGGCGCGATCATGTCTCCGAAAAAGAGGCTGTTAAACTGCTCGAAAGGGACGATGCAGAACGCAAAAAATGGGGGCTTGCCCTGTACAACATCGACACAACAGATCCTTCATTGTATGATCTCGTGTTGCGTATCCGTAAATTCTCTGTCGATGACGCCGTCGACATAATCTGTCGATCTGTTCAATTAAAACAATTTCAGACCACTGCCGATTCAAAACAAAAACTCGCGGATATCCTGCTTGCCTCACGTGTCAGGTCTATCCTGATTGATATTGCAGCTATCAGAGATATATCAGCGGCAGAGGGTGTCGTCTATGTCTCCCTTGAGGGACACGCGCTTCAACTGGATGAATTGCATACCCTGATCAGAAAAAAAATCTTTGATGAGGTTGGCTTTTCAGAGGTCAAATTTGAATCGATCATCACCGGCGGTCTCGCAGATTAAAACTCGTTCACCCCATTAATCAACGCCACGGCATCCAGATCAAAGCCGTTGGTGACCAGTCCTCCCGTATTGGCTTCTGCCCGGTTTTTTGCACAGAGCCCGATGTCCCGAATTTTGATATACTTGACTGCCGGCTCGGGAGGGGCTTCGAGGTCTGAGATATCAAAAGGATCGCCGCCGGACAAGCTGGGGTCCAGATATTCCTCCACATCAAGCCCTGCCTTGACAGGATGAACCCCCGCGCATCCTTTAAAGACAAGCCCTGCGTCATATTGCGTGCAGTCGAATGTCGCGTAGTGTACATCATCGGCGCTGACAGCGACCTCTGCACACTCCCTCCAGCCCGGAAACGGATTTTCGAAGACGGTAAAATCGGGACCTGGGCCATCAACAATAAGATAACCGTTAAGTTCGATCTTGATCTCGCCATCAGTGCCCAGAGAGACGACATCGTATGTGCCGCCGGGTGGGCCGAAGATGATCCCTGGAAAATCACTCAACCCAAAACCCGCGTCCGGTCCAAAGTTTGTTGTAAAAATGTCGTCGTCATTTAAAAAATAATCTGCCTCATCATCCGGTGGTTCGGGGAGGAGGGGAGAGAAGGGGGTGTCAACAGGTTCGTCTGTTTCCTCTGTGATCACTTCCGCGGGTTCTGTGTCTTCAATGAGAGTCTCCTCAACTGCCATGAGAGATTCTGTGTCTTCATTGGAGGTCTCTTCAATGGCTGTTTCAGATTCTGCCTGAGCGGGCGTGTTGTTGCGCACCTCGACAAAGACCGCAGTGGATATGTTTTGCAGGGTGACGAGAATGTTTGTTGTCCCCGCTTGCACGGCCAAGAGCCGGCCTTTGTGGTTCACGGTGACTGTATCACTGTCATTTGAGTACCAGATGATTTTGCCGCTTAAGAGCGGGTAAGGGCAGTTTAAGGTGTCTGTAAGATTTGTATAAACTGTGCCGTCGGAGAGTTGGACATTGAGCATGAGCCCCTTCTTTTGCCCCGGGGTCAACGTGATACTTGTGCCCTGAATCACAGTAATGGAGTCAATGGTTACGTAGGTTGCGGCCGGTTCCTCATTGACGGAGGGAGCGGGCGGCGTAGTGCCCTGATCAGGCGGGGCAGGGGTTGCAAACCTGTCTGGAGTAAAACATGCAGGGAGCAGGCAAAAAAGCAGCAAGGGGAGTACGCGCATATTATTCCCCCGTGATTGAAACACCCGCCACAATTGGGGTGAGCGTCTCACCGACCTGCTCTTTTGTTTCAATATTGAAAACCTTGATGGCAGGGTTTGCGTCCCCTTCTGAGGTGCTGATCACCCGGTAACTTGCCCAGAGATAAGGGGGGTGAACATGGATGTCGCGGATATCTGTTGCGTAGTCCTGAAAGGTTGTGATCGCAGATGAATCGCTTAAATCTTGCGGGAAAGAAACAATTTTTGATTCAAATGTGAAACTGCTGATGTCGTATCTGGCAAGGACAGCAAAAATTTTATCGCCCGATGGTTTGAGGTATTCGACGTAGCCACCAAGCCCCGAATCGTGGATAAATAATTCTGTGGTTTGGGCCTCGATATTTATGACCTCGATCCCGCCATACGAGGTGTTAAAGGAATAATCCGCAGTGTGTGAAACAAAGAGTCGGGTCATGTCGTCACTGGCCGCAAGGGCGGAGGGATTGCGCCCCTGCATTTTGATGGTGCCGGTGATGTGATGTTCGTTGACATCAATCATCCCGACGAGACCGTTTGAGTTCGCCGTAAATGTGCTCTGAAGATCCTGCAAGAGAACGTACAGTGTGTTGTTAACGATAAGCATCTTGTACGCACTGCCATTTTGGTCGCCATCGTCATTAAGGTATGCGGCAAAAGAATAGCGATGGGGTATTTCGCCCGTGTTGGTATTCATTTCGATGACATCGGCAGGGTCGCCGTTACTATCGATATTGTCGGGGTCACTCCCCGGATTGTAAAGGGAGATAAAGGCCCTGTTGCCCTCGATGATACAATCACGCGGGTTGGTGCCGTTGCCTGTGGAGAATTGATTGAGGGTTTTAAAGGGGTGTTGTGGGTCGTACGGGTCGATGATTTGAAGGTTATCCGAACTGACCGAGTTGAACATGGCCCCGGCGTGAAGAACGTATAAAAGCCCTTCATGCAACCGCACGGTTGCCTCTGTCCCTAGCAGGGTGACCCCGGAGTTGGTAAGCACTGTAACTCCGTCTTCGATTTGGGCGGCATAAAGCTGACCGCTAGACTGGTAGTCCGTTGCAAAAACAAAAACAGTTTGCCGGTCTTCTGCGCTGTCCTCTGGGTCGAAATCAGTCTCATCCTCGATACCTATGGATGGATCAACAGCGACACCCTTTGCAGGCTCCACAGAGATACTGCCGCAAGAGAGCAAAAAGCAGACCGACAAACAAATGAATAAAGCAACACAAACAGTTTTTTTAGGGGAACGGATAGACATGGGGTTGTCCTCGCAAAAGTCTTTGTCCTACAATGTCTTGATGGTCTTTATTAAAGAAAAACTTAAAACCACAGAACGGTTGCAGCAACGACAAAGCTCAGGCAGGTCTTCTGACTTATGGGACTTGATATGATTTTATCAAGAGACGATTAAGGCAACCTTCCCATGTTTTGTCTGGCAAGCTAGCGCTTGGCGCAACTACGCGACGAAATCTTCTGTTTTGCACGGGATGCACCCGCGCTCAATTGACTTTGAAATTCCCAGACACCAACACACAGTGGTTATACGCCCTACAACCCCATTTACAGCGGCGGGACCGCGCCGGATTTGCACCGGCTTCCCGTTTAATCCCCGAGGGGAACCTGATGTGTGGTATTTACACGGCGTTGTGATTTTATGTCAAGACCAGACTGATGGGACAGTGATCGGAACCCCATTGATCCATATGTACCTCTGCCTTTTTTACCCGACCGAGCATATCGGGAGTGACCACAAAGTAATCAATACGCCACCCGATATTTTTCTCTCTGACACCCGGGCGGTAGGACCACCAGCTGTAAACATCCTTGGTGTCTGGATGAAGATGTCTGTAGGTATCGATGTAATCATGACCGAGAAATTTTGTAAATGACTCGCGTTCTGTGAGTGTAAAGCCACTGTTGTTCTCGTTACTTTTTGGATTCTTAATGTCGATCTCTTGATGCGCTACATTCATGTCACCGCAGCAGATAATGTTCTTTTGTGTGCTTCTTTTTTTTTGCAGCACTTTTAACAGATGCTCGTTAAACTTGAGTTTAAAGGGGATGCGTTCGAGCTCCCTCCCGCCGTTGGGGACATAAACATTGACCAGCGTAAATTTGTCAAAGTCCGCAATGATGGTTCTCCCTTCGTTATCACATTCGGGCCTGCCCAAACCAATCGTGACAAGTTGTGGTCGTATTTTTGTAAGTATGGCGACGCCGCTGTAACCCGGTTTTTTTGCGCAGGCGAGGGCATAGTAGATGGGGGGGCGTTGTCCTTTTGATGATGCCTGTTCGTCAAAGGGGAGTTCTTCGGGGTCATTGAGCAGGGGGATCAAGTTATATTCCCTCGCTATTTTTAAAAAATCGACGGCCATGATCTTGGTTTCCTGCAGGCAGACAATGTCCGCGTTGGTTTGGTAAAACCATTCCCAGAAACCCTTTTTAATGCAGGCACGGATGCCGTTAACATTCCATGATATGATTTTCATAGGTTGTCCATGAGGACCGAGGTAACAGGGATTGCAATTCTCATGATTTGTCAGTAATTCATTGCTTGCAAAACCATGAAACCTTCTTATGAACTTAACGTAAATCACATGGGTTGGCAAGTTACTAACTTGACTTTGACGCGGTTGAGTTCCCTCGTTATGCGAGGAATGCACCCGCGCTCTGTCGACTTTGAGATTCCTGGACATCAAGCAGGCTGATCATGTGCTCATTATCCATGAAAAAAAATTTTATTTTTATTGTTGTCATTTTTTTGTTGGGATATTTTTTGTACTCTGCCCTGTTTTCTCAGTCGGGGCTGGCCATTGGTAAGGCGGCCCCCTTATTTACTGTAGAGACACCAGGGCATGAGCCATTTCAACTCAAAGATCATATTGGCAAAAAGGTGATCCTTTTGAATCTCTGGGCCACATGGTGTCCCGCCTGCCGCGAGGAGATCCCGGTACTTAATCAAATCCAGTCAGAACTTGATGGTGCAAAATTCATGATGGTTTCTATCATGCTTGATGAGACAAAGGACGCACAACAAAAACACGAGGCTCTCAACAGATTTAAGGAAAAAATACCCATTCACTTTCCTGTGTATTTTGATAACGGCTTTGCTGTGGCAGATGCTTACGGCACTTATAAACTGCCCGAATCCTACATCATCGATTTAAACGGTGTCGTCAGTTACAAACATGTGGGACCCATAATGGGCTGGGATAAAAACGACATTATAGAGAGAATCAAGCAACTATAATATACAGGAATTTCAAAGTCGACAGAGCGCGGGTGCATTCCTCGCAAAATAAAATGGAGAAATTCAATCGCGTCCCCCAAGGGGATTTCCTTCGGGGCATCACAGTCAAGTTGGTAACTTGAGGTCTATTTTTTCCCCGGGTCTTAAAAGGCAGACCTCACTTGTCACACCTTGTTTTGTCATTTCTTGTGAGAGTGTTTCGCTTATTTTTTCGAAGGTTCGGCCGTGATAATTAAAGGATCCAAACGCATTGGGGATCATTTTTTTGGCCCCCAAATCTTTAAAGGCCTGCACTGCCTCTGCAGGGGTCATGTATCTTTTGCCCGCAATAAAATCGGGATTTAAGTGATCGATGGGAAGGATAGCCACATCGATGTTGTAGTTTTTACCAATATCGAAAAAACAGGCCCCATCGTATTTTGTATCGCTACAGTAAAAGACCGTGGCTGTGGGGAGTTTGATGATGTAGTGAAGACTGTTCTGAGGGATCAATGGGCAGTTTCTAAATCCCCTATGAAGGGGTTTTAATCCGATAATTTGACACGACCCGATCCCCATTTCTGCTCCATTTTTGAGTTCGTTGATGGGGAATCTGTGGAACCTGCTGATGATCCTGCCAAGTCCCATGGGGAGAATAATCTGGGCGGTCTGTTTAAAATACCTGAGGGCATCGAGATTCATCCGATGATGATGGGCGTTGCTTAAGAGGACACAGTTAACCTTGTGAAGGTCCTCGGTGTTTATTGACGGGTCATCCAGTCTCCTGAGGTAGAACATTTTTTTGTCAAAGTTGGGATCGATGACAAGACTGATATCTGACGTTTTGAGCCACACGGTTGTGTGTCCGAGAAATGTGATGCTGCATTCATTCATAATGGGTTAGGGCTCTAAAGCCAAGCCCTGTCATAGGGGCGAAAACAATTGATTTGACCAACCGACGCATGTAGTAACAACAAGTTGGATTCTTGTCAAAGGATCCGCTTTTGAGATTATTACAATCGGAGAATCATCATGGATTTTGTAAAACGACCCACTGTTGCAGTGGTGCATCTTGATCATATCAGACACAACGCAAGACAGATCCTTGCCCTGCTCCCCAAGGGGCAGGAGGTCATGGCCGTTGTCAAGGCCAATGGTTATGGGCTGGGCTCGGTCATGACAGCACGCGCACTGGGTTCTTGCGGGATTAAAAAATTTGGTGTGGCCACGTTCGAAGAAGGTCTCGAATTAAGAAAACAGGGGATCAGTCACGAGATTCACATCCTCGATGGGATCATGGCCCCGCTCGAAGACTACCATTCCAACAGGTTGTACCCGGTTATCTACGAGATGGAACATCTTAAGGCACTTAATGAGTATCTTGCTCGTGAACAGCGCGAATTTTCTGCAAGCCTTAAATTTGATACCGGCATGGGCAGACTTGGTTTTGCACCGGCACAGGTCGACGAGGTGGTTGCGATGCTCAAAAGGACACCCGAACTCAAAATTGTTGCCGTGATGACCCACCTCTCAAAGGCCGATGTCGACAATACAGAACACACTGCCCGACAATACACACTGTTTGGAAAACTAAGAGAGATCCTTAAAGAGAGGGGGCTCAAAAACGCAAAGTACGGCATCTGCAATTCGGCAGCCATTGTGGACCAGCGCTTCGAAGACTTCGATTTTGTCAGGCCGGGCATTATTCTCTACGGTTGTTATCCCGATCCAAGACAGCATACAAAGATCGACCTCAAACCCGTGGTCGAACTTAAAACCAGGATTTTCAGCCTTAAAAAATATCAAGTCAATTCTTCCATTGGTTATCGCGGCACCTTTGTGACAGACAGGGAATCCTTAATCGCCTTTTTGCCCATTGGTTATGCTGACGGTTATCCCAGACTCGTCTCAAACAGGGGACACGCCATTATCAGGGGGCTAAAGGCCCCGATTGTCGGCAATATATCCATGGACCTCATGGCCATTGATGTCACGGATATCAAAGACGTGGAACTCTACGACGATGTCATCCTTATCGGACAAGACGGGAGCGAGATCATTCGGGTCGAGGACGTCGCAACATGGGCCGAGACCATTTCATACGAAATCATCTGTGGCCTGTCAGTCAGGGTCCCCAGGGTGTACGAAGGGGCGTGATGCGGTTCTTTTACGATATCGTTAATTATCTGGGGGATTTTTTTGTCTTCTGCGTCAACAGCTTTCTGTGGCTGTTAAGACGCCCCTTCAGGCACCGGCTTTTTATCGATCAGGTCAACACGGTTGGTGTCGATTCCATCCCCATCATCGTCCTTGTCAGTATCTTTACGGGGATGGTCTTCGCCCTGCAGACCACATACGCGTTCCGCCTGTTTAATGCGGAGAGTCTCGTCGGGGCCACTGTGGCCCTGTCGCTCACGCGCGAGATCGCCCCTGTCTTTGCTGCCCTTATGATCACGGCACGCATTGGTTCCTCAATGGCCGCAGAACTAGGCACCATGAAGGTCTCAGAACAGATCGATGCCCTCGACTCCATGGCGGTCTATCCCCACCAGTACCTCGTTGTCCCCAGGGTCTTTGCAGCCACACTTATGGTCCCGTTGCACACCGTTATTTTTGACTTTATAGGCGTGCTGGGTGCGTATTTTGTCGGCGTGATCCTCTTGGGGATCCCCAAGGGTTATTTTATGATGCGCATCGAAAACATGGTCGACCCTGATGACGTTTTTGGGGGTGTGGTCAAGGCGGCTGTTTTTGGCTTTATTCTGGCGAGCATCTCCTGTTTTGAGGGATTTCGCACCAAAAACGGCGCCAAGGGTGTGGGTATCTCAACCACAAGGGCCGTGGTCATCTCCTCCGTTTCCATACTGATTATCGATTATTTTCTCACACAACTCATTCTGGAGTTCATCACATGATCAGTATCAAGGGACTCAAAAAAAGTTTTGGCGCCCAGGTTGTCCTTGATGATCTCTTTTTCGAGATCCCAGACGGCAAAATCACTGTTATCATAGGCCGCAGCGGTGAGGGAAAAAGTGTTCTCTTAAAGCACATGATGGGACTCATCCGCCCCGACAGCGGCGAGGTCGTTGTAGACGGCGTTTCGCTGTTCACGCTTGATGACTTTCAACTCAACGAAAACAGAAAGCAGTTTGGCATGCTCTTTCAAAATGCGGCCCTCTTTGATTCGATGACCGTGTTTGAAAACATAGCATTTCCCCTGGTCGAACACAGCGTTCTTTCGGGGAATAAGATCACAGAGAGGGTGAACGACCTGATCTCCCTTGTGGGGATGGATGAGGTTGTTTTAAAAAAATTTCCATCAGAACTCTCTGGGGGGATGAGAAAAAGGGTGGGGCTTGCCAGGGCGATAGCCCTTAAGCCCAAGATACTCCTCTATGACGAGCCGACAACGGGGCTGGACCCCGTGATGACCGACGTTGTAGACCACCTGATATTAAATACACAAAAAAAATTGAAAGTTACCTCGGTAGTGATTAGTCATGACATCTCTGCTGTTTATGCCATTGCCGATAAAATCGCCATGCTGCATGAGGGTAAAATATTAATGGATGGGACACCCGATGAATTTAAAAACACAAACAACGAGGTCATTAAAAATTTTCTTGAGGGCAGGGCAACGGGGGAGCAGCTTAAAGACTTGTAACGCGTCTCAAAACGCCGCACAATAAACGCCAACATGAAGAGCAACAATTTCAAAGCCGGCATTTTTGTCCTGATCACAATGGTCCTTCTTGTGATCATGATCCTCAAGATCAGTCAGGGTGGTCTCATCTTTTCAAAGACATATTACCTTTACATGGACATCAATTCTGCCGTGGGCCTTGCAAAAAACAGTCCTGTCCAGATTGCCGGCGTGGATATCGGGATTATTGAGGATATCCTGCTCACAAACCGCAACACGGCTCGATTAAAACTCTCCATCAGGGACGACATAAGAATCTCCAGACAGGCATCGGGCAACATCAAGACAACGGGTATTCTGGGCGATGCCTATGTCGAGATCATGCAGGGCGAGTCCATGACAGAGACACTTAAAGATGGCGATGTGATCACCGATGTGACCAGTTTCGGGGATATCAATTCAGTCACGGGCCAGATTGCTGCCATTGCGACCGATGTTAAAGCGATCACCGCTCAAATGCGTAAACTCATGGCGGGAGACGGTTCCACTTTTGACAACACCATGAAGAACATCGAGAAAATTTCCAACTCGCTTTCCAATGTCACCTCAGCAAACGAAGACAACATCAACGTCATCATTGCCAACATGAAGGCGCTGTCGCAAAACCTTAATTACATGGTGGCCCGCAACATGGGAAGGGTCGACAGCACGTTTTACAACCTCGACGATATTACAGGGACCATCTCCCGCGGAGAAGGCACTATCGGACAGCTCGTCAAGGACGACAAAACGATCAACAAACTCAACGAGACGCTCGAAGGCATCAACGATTTTTTGGGCGGGGCCAACAGGCTTAAGGTAGATCTGGGCATGCACTCCGAATACCTTGCCGGGACGGGAGATTTTAAAAACTATGTCTCCCTAAGTTTAAAGCCAAGGCCCGATAAATATTTTCTACTCGAGGTAATGAGCGACCCCGATCCCAGTTTTGAAACGGGGATCGAAGAGACCATTGTGACCTCCGGGGCAACAAGCAACAAAATCACCACAAAAACGCGCACAAAAAAACTTGATGGGTTCATGTTTTCGGCGCAGATCGCAAAAAAAATACACGACTTCACCATCAGGGGGGGGCTCATCGAATCGTCCGGCGGTATCGGGGTTGATTACGACAAAGGCATCTTTGGCCTTTCTTTTTCTGCGTTCGATTTTAAGAGCGATGAAGGGCAAAAGCCGCACCTTAAGGCCATGGGGCGCACGCAGGTGAGTCACAATTTTTATTTTCTGGGCGGTGTTGATGACTTTATCAACACCAATCAGGATCTGGCCTGGTTTCTGGGCGCCGGTCTTTCGTTCACGGACGACGACATCAAATCACTCCTGGGGATCATGACAGGGTTAAAGCGGTGAGCTGGGGGATATTTGTTGGCAGTGGGCCGTGTAAGTCGAGGCTGATGTTTCCCGGCTAAGGGCTGGGGGCTGCTTATGGCACAAATCAACAGTCATTATTTAAAACTCAAATCAGGTTATTTGTTTCCAGAGATTGGTCGCAGGGTGAGCGAATTTGCTCAAAAAAATCCTGCAGCCCGTCTCATCCGTCTTGGTATTGGTGATGTGACACGGCCGCTCCCCGATGCTGTGGTCAAAGCGGGCAAGGCTGCCTTTGACGAGCTGTCACGGGCCGAGACATTCAGGGGCTATGGTCCAGAAAAGGGCTATGAGTTTTTAAGACGGGCCATTGCAGAAAACGATTTTAAACCCCGTGGGGTTGTTGTTGATCCAGAAGAGATCTTTATCTCCGACGCCTCCAAGTGCGACACGGCCAACATGCAGGAGCTCTTTGATCAAAACTGCAGGGTGGCGATTCCCGATCCTGTCTACCCCGTCTATGTCGATACCAATGTGATGGCGGGCAGGACAGGCAGTGCAGACGGGCAGGGGAGGTACGAGGGGCTTCATTATCTTTCATCGGGTCCTGAGAGCGGTTTTCTTCCCCAAATTCCCCGAGAAAGATTCGACATCGTCTACCTTTGTTTTCCAAACAACCCAACGGGCGTTGTCGCCACAAAGGACGAGCTTAAAAGATGGGTCGATTACGCACGGGCAAACGAGGCCGTTATTTTTTTTGACGCGGCCTACGAGGCTTACATCACCGATGAGCACATCCCTCATTCTATTTTCGAAATCGAGGGGGCCAGCGAATGCGCAGTTGAATTCCGCTCATTCTCCAAAACTGCGGGTTTTACCGGCACGCGGTGCGCCTTTACGGTGGTCCCGCGGGCGTTGATGTGCCGCAATAGCCGCGGGGAAAAGGTTGCGCTTCACGCCCTGTGGCACAGGCGTCAGTCTACAAAGTTTAACGGTGTGAGTTACCCCGTTCAAAGGGCGGCGGAGGCCTGCTACTCGGACGAGGGTAAAAAAGAGATCAGGGAGTTGATCGCTTATTACATGGAAAATGCCAAGTTCATTCACCAAACCCTTTCAAAGATGGGGTTTGCGGTCTACGGGGCCATCAACGCGCCTTACATCTGGCTTAAAACACCACACGACACAGATTCGTGGGGTTTCTTTAACGAGCTTTTGCACAAGGCCCATGTGGTTGGCACGCCCGGGGCCGGTTTTGGGGCCTGCGGCGAGGGGTATTTAAGGCTCTCCTCATTTGGCTCGCGTGCGGACATCGCAGAGGCCATGGAGCGGATCAGACAGATTTATGATATTTAAATATATCATGTGATATTTTAAAATATCATACGATATTTGACAATAACATATGATATATCGTAAAATCATAAAAAAGGCCATTCGCCATGCAGTTTCGCAATCACCTCATCAACTTACTTGCCGACCCTGTCAAAATACGTGTGTATCAAGCATTATCTCTCCACACTGTCGGCTTGACCGGCAGGGCACTGGGCCAGATCGTTGAAACCTCGCCTTTTAAGATCAATCAGGTCCTGAAATATCTGGTTGAACAGGGGCTTGTTATCCAAACCGTCCTGGGGAAGGCCCATCGCTACAGCCTCAACCTCGAACACGTCTTTATCAAAAGTGCCATGATGGCTCTGCTCAAGTCTGAGAAAGACATTTTAAAAAACATGGGGCGCATGATGACCAACAGGCTCTCCCCAAAGCCTCTGGCCATTATCCTTTACGGGAGTGTCGCGCGGGGAGACGAGGGGGCGAGGAGCGATCTGGACCTCCTTGTTGTCTTTGGAGACCGGCCCCCTTCTTCGAAGGTACTCATAAAAAAGTTTGAAGACATCCCCCTTATGTACGGCAATTTCCCGTCGATCACATGTGTTGGACTGTCTGACTTTCTGTCGCCAGACAGTGCCCACCAGGCGTTGATGAGGCACATTAAAAAAGAGGGTAAAAGCATTGCGGGTTTATCAGTCACTGCATTAATAAGCAAATATGGTCACAAAAGTTAACACAGTCGCTGTTATAAAAAACGAATACAAAAGCTACAAAAAAAAGGCCGACCAGTTCTTTGCGGTTATGAACATGTGTCTCGAAGACCGAGAATGGGACGCTGTTTTTCTTAATGGCCTGCACGCGGTGATCAGTATCAGTGATGCCCTGTGCGTTTTTCAACTCGGGCAGAGGAGCACCGGGCGCTCTCATACCGACGCATCAAAACTGCTTCAACAGGCTTACCCCACGGCCGAAGGAAAAAAACGCGCCGGTCAGTTTTTTGAAATGATTAATATTAAAAACGAGGTCGAATACACACCACGCCTGTTTCAAGAAGGCGAGGCCCGCACGTTTTCCCTCAAAGTCAGCCGGTTTATAGAATGGGCGGTCAAGAAGCTGCCTTAGTGCCTTAGTACCTCGATTCATAAACATGGCAACATATTTATTCACTCGGCACCCAGTACTGAGTGAGCAAAAATATAATTCAATGGTAATCAAATTACGTTACCGTATTTGCGAATCGAAGTACTTAGTGGGGTGTTACCGCGCGGTTTATTCTGTCACCTGCAAGACACCACCAATCACTGCAGGGGCATCTGTGACAGTTGGTTGTGTCCCGATATTTGGTACTGTATACAGCGAGGCATCCGGCAGGTCGTATGTGGTGAGGCTTAAACCCGCGCCTGTGCACTCGGAGGTTGCGACAGAAGTCATCTGTTGTTCTCTCTCAAGGGCCTTAACGTAGTAGGTGGTATTGGTTGCGATGTCTGTTACCGCTGCCCCGTTTGCAATCGCAAACTCGGGGACCCAACGTATAAAGACGTCACCATCCATACCCTCGGCACAGTTTACCTCGGTCCCCGTGTCTTCGTTGATGCACTTGCCCGGGATCCCCCAGAGGTCACCGTGTCCCTCGTAACTCAGATAGTACTTGGCCCCCGTGGTGTGTGTGTATTCAACCATGACGGGGTGATCGAAGGTCACAAATGTACCATTGGCATCTTTGATAAGGGACAGCTTTTGGTGATTCTCGGGGCCTGTCTCCCATGTGTAGTATTCATCGAGGTCCCAGATTTTAAACGTGCAGGTCTGGTTTGCGTCCCAGTCGCAGGCAAGGCCCGAGAAGGATGCGGGGTCGATGAGCGTCCCCATCCAGATCCCCCAAGGATAGGCCGCGTTGGTACTGGAGAGGACCACATCACTCGTGCCATGGATGAGTTGCATGGTGTCTTCGTTAAAACTGTAGCTTGCGTAATTTGTACCCGCAGCGAGGCTGCCGGGTGCGGTGTTAAATGCCAGGTCCTGATAGGACGTCCCCGCATCAGCGGCCCATGTGCTTGCCTCAAAGTAGGGATTTTCGGTTGTGATCGCTGTGGGATCGATACAGTTTTCGAAGCAGGCAAAGGACGCTGGGATTTCGGTATCACCGGGCATGACGTACTCATTGCGGTAGAAGATGACCTGCGTTAAACCGGTGAGGGGGATGAGTTCGTTATTTGCGTTTCTCAATTTAACGCGCCCATGACCGCCGAGTGATTCGGCCCAAAAGCCAAAGTCCCAGTCGTTATCAGTAAAGGTGATCACTACCGGTGTGATGTCTTCCCAGTACCAAGTGGTTTCGTTCATCTGCGCGACCTTGTAGAGTTTGTCTTCTGTGGCGTTCCATTCGACCCGGTAGTTGGTGCAGCCGTTTTGATCACAACTTCCCCAGTTGAGGGGGACACCGGCAATCTCATCGAGGGTGACTGTGTCCCTTGTGTGCCTGACAAGCTTGCCCCCTGCTACAAAGAGTTCGTACTCCTCTTCTGCAGACTCGCCCCCAGGACCCCACGACATTTTTTGCACGGTATCACCCGATTCGAGGCTGACATCGCCGTTTACCCACAGCCCCCAGTAACCGACATAACCGTGGTGGTCTTCGATGCCATCATTGTATTTTATCGGGAATCCTGAGTCCAGTTCAAGACGCGCCCCGGGAGTCTGTGATGTTTCATGGTGGTAAAGACTGTATCTAAAGACAATGTCGTGATAAGCCGCGCGTGAAAGACACAATTCGGAGCTATCGGCGGCATTGGACCTGTAAAAATAGTTGTCGTTGTAGGCAAGATTAAATGTATCGGACTTGTTGGTGCTGTATAAAGTTTTAAAAAGGTCCATCGAATCATACGTCTCTGTGTTGGAGATAGTCCCCGAACCTGCAGAACCATTGGTGTTGCGGGCCATGGTCACTGCCTGCGTGTATTCTGCATAACCAAAAGAACCCGTGTTATAAAACTGCAGCATGATCTGGCCGTCGTCGTCGTATGTGCGCATGTGACCTGTCATGACCTGCGGCCCCCTTGAACCATCATCTAAAACATCGTAACCGGCAAAGTTCATGGTGAAGATACCAAGGGGGTTTGCCTCGGAGGCGGATTCTTCGATCTCCAGTCTGGCATCAATGAACATGGCTGGTTCTGAATGAAATTCGTCGCCACTGCCTTCTTGCTTAAACCAGACCGAGACAACCTGTCCTGATGTGTCCGTCTCGCGATAGGAGTTGACGGTCCAGAGTTCATACTCCGGTGCTGAGCCGCTTGAGGATTGATCTTGTGAGCTTTGTCCCGCCGACTGGGCATTATCCTTGTTTGACGAGCACTGTGTGGTGTCGATCATCGCCAAATAATCACCCGCGTTGAGCATGGCATAGTATTGAGTCTGGTCTGTCATGCAGAGGATCTGGTTGATGAGATCGAAAACCTCTGCCGATCTTTCGTGCACATAAGTGAAGGTTATGTCGTTGTGATAGTCAGAATCGGCGGGCAAGTCGGCTACGGCGTACTGAAGCTTTGTGAGAGTCTTTGCAAGACCCGCGCTGATGGCAGTTGACGCTGTGGTCTGGGCATCGACAACGCTGACCTGTTCTGCCAGGGTGAGTGACTGCGAGGCAAGTCCCACAGCCCCCGCGCCGCCTTCGGTGGTCGCCGAAGTACTGATGGCACTGCCCCCGCCGCCAAAACAGTGCAGGATGAGCATGGCCAGACACACGATGACGAGGCTCAACAATTGTTGGTGTTTTTTCATGGCTACTCCTTTATGCCCACGTTTGCGCCGAGTGCTTTAAACACTGCAGACAGCAGAGAACGCCAGCATTAAGTTTATAGGTTGGATCGGATAGGAGCCCACTATCACACATGCGGATAAAACGCAAAAAACGATTTTTTCCCCCGCGAGCCAATGCACAACGCCTTATTGTAAACCAAAAATGACGCTGTTGCAATAGAACCTTGGAAGGTTTTTTCTACGCGTTTCGACATCAATTTTTGCATGGTGTCCGCCCGCGTAGTTTTTTCGGATTTATGCGGGTTATGGGAGCTGAGCCACATCTCTTTTGACAGACGGGCTCAATACATTATAGCGGTGTTAAGTCCTGCAGGCGTTTGTCATGAACAAAAACACATCATTTTACAAATCACTCAAATACTCCATTTACGACGGCAGCGCCCACGCGGTCATGGTGGGGGCGGGTGAGAGTTATCTCATGGCCTATGTTGTGGCCCTGGGGTTCAGTAATTTTGCGATTGGTCTGACAGCATCTATTCCCCTCCTCATTGCCGCTTGTTCACAGCTCTACATTGTCAATCGGGCCGGGGACATCACCTCACGCAGGTTTTTTATTGTGAGACTGGCACTGCTGCAGGGCGCAATGTGGATTCCGTTGATGGTCCTTCCGGCCCTTCTGCCCGCGTACAGGGTCTCTGTGGTGGTTCTTCTGCTGATCCTCTACCACAGTTGTATCCATCTAGCCACACCCGTCTGGAACTCGTGGATGGCGGACCTTGTGGACCCCGCAAAAAGGGGGGATTACTTTGGCACACGAAACAAATATCGTGCCTTGTCTGAGGTCATTGCCTATCTCATCTGCGGTTTTATTCTGCAATTTATGTCAACAGATGATTCGCTTGACGGATTTTATATTATTTTCTGCGTGGCCTTTGCGGCAAGGGGCGTGTCTGCCCTGTTTCTGCACAAAATAGAAGAACCCACTTACCAGAGACCACAGGCAGAGGACCAGTTTACCTTTCTTGAGTTTTTAAAAAAGGCTCCCCATAACAACTTCGGCAGATTTGTGTTGTTTAATTTTTGTCTGATCGCGGGGTCGTTTCTCGCAAGCCCTTTCTTTACGGCCTACATGCTCAAAACACTGCACTTTAGTTACATTGAGCTTGTGGCAATCTATGCCACATGCCTTGTCTTCCAATTCTTTTTTTATCACAGTTGGGGGATCATTGCAGATCGTTATGGCAATATCCGCGTCCTCAAGGTGACAGCACTTGGGCTGTCTGTCATCCCTGTTTTGTGGGTCCTCACCCGTAATTTCTGGTGCATCATTTTTTTTCAGTTTTTGGCAGGTGTGACCTGGTCAGGCTATCTTTTAACCTCATCCAATTTTATCTATGATGCGGTCTCGCAGAAAAGGCTGCAGCGCTGTGTTGCCTACTTTAATTTTATGGGGAATTTTGCCATTTTTATCGGCGCCTTGTGTGGCGGCGCCATCACAAGGATCTATGATTTTTTCCTGGGGGACTTATGTCACATGATGCCGCAGGGTTTTGTATATTACCTGCTGTTTACTCTCTCGTCTGTTTTAAGACTCCTTGCGGTGGTCTTTTTTGCAGAACGCCTTAAGGATGTGCGTCCCGTACAACAGGGCAGTCTCTTTAAACTGCTTGGTGACTTTATGACTGTGAGTCTCACCTTTGAATCCGGCGGGCGCAGGAGGCCACAGCAGCAAGACGATTTAAAAAAATAATCAATGGCAAATGACCTGCGTGTTGTTTTTTTGGGGGCCTTGTTGCTCCTCCATCCTTTTTATGATTTCCTGTTCTTGTTGTTTGGCTTCGAGTTTTTTTTGGTTACGGTGTCTTTTGTATGCACGTTTTTCTTCGAGCGTGTAGTTTTGCGGGTCCCTCTGGGTATTTCCCTTAAAACCGGAGCCGATAAACTCCACCGCGGGCGATAACACGGCACAGTTCTGCACACCGAGGGATAAAATCAGGGTTGCTAAGACAGTCAAATGGCGATATTTTGCGGAGTCTAAAGAGGTCATCTATGATATTGAAACATGTTTTTATATTTTTACTACTTATGGTCCTGATTCCGCAACATTCCTTTGCAGAACTCACAAAAAGACACAACATCCCTCACGACGGTGTGATTAATCTCTACTCCTACCACTTCAACGAATTTCTCCATATAAAGTACCTCGATGAACAGGGTCGCTGGATTGAAAGTGCCTACAAAAAAATAAATTACATCCTCAGATCACGCAAGGACAATCAGGAGATCAACATGAGCAAACCGCTCGTTGAGCTTGCGGATCACCTGCAGGATCACTTTAAGGCCGATACCATAGAGGTCATCAGCGCCTACCGCAGCCCCGAGTTTAACAAGGCCCTCAGAGATGCGGGCCGCAATGTGGGAGAAAAGAGTTATCATATAAAAGGCATGGCCATGGATATTCACATCGACGAGGTCCGTGAAACAACCCTGCGTGATTATCTCTTGTCACTGAGGATGGGCGGTGTGGGTTACTACGGGCCAGAACTCATGGTACACATGGACCTTGGCCCTGTTCGTCAATGGCAGGGCGGTGCGTTTAAAGACAATACCGAGATCGGTTATTTTTCAAAGGGTCCGATAAAAATCAGGACCGACCGGTTGTATTATCGTAAAGACGCGGCTCTGCGCATATCAATGGAAGGGTTCGTGCCCACAGGGGGGACAAAACTTGTTTTGCAAAAATTTTACCGCGGTCATTTTGTAAAAGCGGGTGATTGCTCTTTTCTCCTTGCCCAAAAACGGGCCGGGGCCACTGGACAGGTGGGGATAGTGACCACTGTACGTGATGTCACGGGCGCAATGACATCCCAAAGCCCCCTTGGAAGATTCAGACTGAGGCTTCAGGGCAGGGGACAGTGGCAGAATTCAAACGAGTTTTACATTAAGGGGATTTAAAATTATAAACGGGACGATACCCCATGTTGCTCTTAATCGACAATTATGATTCCTTTACCTACAATCTGGTGCAGTACCTTGGGGAACTGGGGGCCGATGTTGTGGTCAAACTGCACGATCAAATCAACTGCGATGACATCGACAGCCTGCAACCCGATCACATTGTTATTTCACCCGGTCCCTTAACCCCAGACGAAGCGGGGATCTCAATTGAAGTGGTCAGGAGATTTTCGGGCCGCATCCCGATATTGGGTGTTTGTCTTGGTCACCAAAGTATTGGAGCGGCGTTTGGTGCCCACGTGATTAAGGCTCCAGTGGTGATGCACGGAAAAACATCCAAAATCTATCATGACGGGAAAACTATATACAAAGGGCTTCCGGTGCCTTTTGAGGCGACACGTTATCATTCACTGGTGATTGACAGGGACGCCTTGCCCAGTGAACTGGAAATCTCTGCAACAACTGATGACGGTGTCATCATGGGCGTGCGACACAAACACCACCCAACAGAGGGTGTGCAGTTTCACCCCGAGTCTGTTCTGACTCATGAGGGCAAAAGGCTCTTGGGAAATTTTATTGAATGTGTGTGAATCATTATGAACAACACAGTCATCAAAAACAAAACGGCGGTCATTATCCCTGCGGGGGGTGCAAGCCTGCGTTTTGGAGGCGGGCAAAAAAAACAGTTTGTCACACTCAACGGCAGACCTGTTGTTAACCACAGCATTGCAGCCTTTATCAATCACCCCGCTGTGACAGAGATCGTGGTCTGTCTCCCCAAAGAAGACCTTGATCACCCCGAGATCATCCATGATAAAAAAATCCGCAGGGTCGAGGGTGGCGGTACGCGAAGCAGCTCTGTCCATAAGGGTTTTAGTCACCTTACAAACACAGATGACAACACCGTGGTCCTCATCCACGACGCCGCGAGGCCCATTTTATCAAGGTGCCTCATCGATGCGGTGATTGAGGCGACGCTCAAGGGTGGTGCGGCCATCCCCGTTACCAGACTGACCGACACGATCAAAGAGGTCGATGATCACAAGACCGTCATTAAAACACTCAACCGCGAACACTTAAGGGCTGTGCAAACCCCGCAGGGGTTTTTGTACGGAATCTTAAATAAGGCGTATCGGTTCCCTGCCTTTGATGACCCTCGGTACACCGATGAGGCCTTGCTTGTAGAAGAAACGGGCCAGACAGTATCGGTGGTTGATGGGGAGAGGGAGAACATCAAGATCACTAATCAGTTTGATCTTAAGGTGGCAGAGGCGATATTGAGCCGGACATGGGGGGGGCTGCCATGAAATTTCATACCGGTATCGGCTACGATGTCCATAAACTGGTCAGGGGCAGGGACTGCATCATAGGCGGTGTCAAGTTTGATCACACGCACGGACTTCTGGGCCACTCCGATGCCGATGTGCTTTTGCATGCGGTCTGTGATGCCCTCTTGGGAGCACTTGCCCTGGGTGATATCGGCGATCATTTTCCCGACAGAGACCCCAGGTATAAAAATATTGACTCCCGCATTCTTTTAAAAAAAACCTACCAGATGATTTTAGACCGGGGCTATGTGCTCAACAACCTCGACACCATCATCGTCTGCGAAGACCCAAAAATAAAGCCCCGCAGGCAGGAGATCATCAGCACCCTTGCAGAAATATTAGCAGCAGACAAGACACAGATCTCCGTCAAGGCCACAACCGAGGAACACATGGGCTTTACAGGCCGCTGTGAGGGGATCAAGGCCTGGGCTTATGTTTCAATAGTGGAGAAATAAATGCAGATTTACAACACACTCACAAGAAAAAAAGAAGACCTGATCCCCTTGGAGGCGGGCAGGGTTAAAATGTACGCCTGCGGGATCACGGTCTACGACTTCTGCCACCTGGGACACGCGCGGGCGCTGCTCACCTACGATATCATTGCCCGCTACCTTAAATATAAAGGTTATCAGGTCCTGTTTGTGCGCAACATCACCGACATCGACGACAAAATCATCAACCGCGCCAATGAGAGGGGAATTGATTATCGTGACCTCACAAAACAATACATCGGTTATTTTTATGAAGACACAAATACCCTTGGTCTTTTAAGACCTGATCACGAACCCCGCGCGACGGACTGCATTGCCGAAATCATAGCCCTCGTCCAGGGTCTCATCGATAAAGACCTTGCTTACAACGTGCATGGCGACGTCTTTTATGCGGTGCGAAAGTTTAAGGGGTACGGTAAACTCTCCGGAAAAAATATCGAAGAGTTGAGCTCCGGCGCGCGAGTGGATGTCAACGAGGCCAAAAGGGACCCGCTTGACTTTGCACTGTGGAAGGCCGCCAAGCTTAACGAGCCAAGCTGGGACTCGCCTTGGGGCAAGGGCCGGCCCGGGTGGCACATCGAGTGTTCGGCGATGAGCATGAAATACCTCTCTGCGACCTTCGACATCCACGGTGGGGGGCGTGACCTGATCTTCCCGCATCACGAAAACGAAATCGCGCAGTCCGAGGGTTTTACGGACAAGCCATTTGCGCGGTACTGGTTTCATAACGGTTTTGTAAACATCAACACGGAAAAAATGAGCAAGTCGCTGGGTAACTTTAAAACCATCAGGGATATTCTGCAAAAATTTCCCGCCGAGGTTGTCAGGTTTTTTATCCTCTCGTCCCACTACCGTTCACCGCTCGATTACACCGATCAAAATATTTTCGACGCCGTCACAAGCCTCGAAAGATACTATGAGACCAAAAAGAGACTCAAAGATTATTGCGCACAAGGTCTTGATCCCGCGAGCCCTGAAAAATTGGGGGACAAGATCGCCGCATTTAAAAACGATTTTATCACATCGATGGACGATGACTTTAATACAGCAAAGGTTGTGGGTGCGGTCTTCGAATGGGTGCGGGTGTGGAACAAACTGCTCGACGAAGGCAGAGCGCTGTGTGATGACATCAGGGTGTTTTTTAATGTTATAGAAGAGATCCACCAGACCCTTGGCATGTTTGGATCAGATCCAGATGTGTTTTTGACCGAACTAAAAAACAAAAGGGTGACGCAAACGGCCGTGTCGCCCGAATCGATCGAGGGTCTCATCGCAGAGAGGCAGGGCGCACGCAAGGGCAAAAACTTTAAACGCTCCGACGAGATCAGGGATGAACTTCTCAAAAACGGCATTGTGCTCAAGGATCACCCCGACGGCACAACGAGCTGGACTGTGAAAGGGTAAAGGTTCTCAATGTCAACCATCTTCAATCACCTTCTCTCAAACCAAACACCCTACACCATCATCCTTGCACTTGTGCTGCTGCATTTTATACTCAAGGTCATTGACACAAGGGTAATCAAAAAAAACAGGCACATCGCATCCCTCATCCGGGCATTTAGAAATCTGGTCCTGCCGACCTCCATCACCCTTGTGGTTGTGCTTAAAATTCTCAACTATCCTGACACCTCAACACCTGTCAGGCTTGTTAACACCCTGCTGTGGGTCTTTGTTTTTCATATCATCCTGTCCCTTCTTAACGTTATCCTGTTTGTTGGGGAACACAAGGGATCCTGGCGCGATCAGGTTCCAAAAATCTTTGTCAATCTCTCACGTCTTGTTTTGATCCTCATTGGTCTTGCCTTTATTCTCTCGGTTGTCTGGGGACAGGATCTCAAGGCCCTCTTTGCTGCACTGGGTGTGGGTTCGATTGTGGTTGGCTTTGCCCTGCAGGATACACTGGGGAGCCTCTTTGCGGGTATCGCACTCTTGTCCGAAAAGGCCTACAAGGTGGGCGATTGGATCGAGATTGGTGAGACAAAAGGGAGGATTGTCGATGTCAACTGGCGGTCCGTGAGCTTGCAGACACGTGAACACGACCTGGTGCGTATCCCCAACTCTGTGATGGGAAATCAGATCATTAAAAATCTTAACAGACCAACCACGGTTCATACCGAGATCGTCAATATTGGTTTTTCATACAACGATCCCCCCAATCAGGTTAAGGAACTTCTTAAACAGGCGGCACTGACCACAAAGGGTGTTCTGCCAAACCCAGTTCCAGAGGTGCAAACCATGGGTTATAACGATTCTGCAATAGACTACCGCGTCCTTCTGCACCTCAGCGACCTCAACCACCTTTTAAAAATCCGCGACGACTTTTTATCGCAGGTCTGGTACCTCGCCAAAAGAAACAAGCTCACGATCCCGTTTCCGATCAGGACTATCCACAGGGAGACGCAGGTGCATCGCAAGGCACCGCACACGTCACCGTCACTTGTTAATCTTCTCAGGGCTGTTTCCATTTTTTCACCTCTTGAGGAGGCAGATCTTGTGACACTTGCTGACAACGCGCTCACGGAACACTACGGTAAAACCGAAAGGATTGTCAGGCAGGGTGATCCCGGAAACGCCTTTTATGTGATTATCAATGGCGAGGCGGTTGTTGAGGTGTGCGACGATCACGGCAAGATGCAGACTGTCGGCAGGATCAAAAAAGGTGATTTTTTTGGTGAGATGTCCCTGCTCACAGGAGAACCGCGTTCCGCCTTTGTCACAGCCCAGCAAGATATGGACGTTCTTGTGATTTATCCCGGCGCGTTAAAGCCACTCCTCGAAAGTAAAACAGAGATTGCGTTACAAATGGCCGAAATTATCGAGACCCGCAAAAAAGGACTCAAAGAGGTCAGGGAAAAGGCCCATCTGTCGCCTGCCGAAGTTTCAGAGATCAACGGCAGGGTGAACAAACTGTTTAACAGGATCAAACATTTTGTGGGTGTGTAGTTTTTTTTAGAACCTAAGTAGAACCTTGGAAGGTTTTTTCTACGCGTATCGGCATCAATTTTTGCATGGTGTCCGCCCGCGTAGTATTTTCCGCTTTATGCGAGTTATGTTTTTTCTACGCGCAGGGGTTTGGCGCATTTCGTCAAACATGAAATCATTCATGTTTGAACGCAATGCACCCCGCGCAGTATTTTCAGCTTTATGCGGGTTATGGATTTTTAAGCGTGCCCAGACCTGCCACGTATCCCGATGACCATGCCCACTGCAGATTGTACCCGCCAAGGGTTCCCGTCACATCAAGGACTTCGCCCGCAAAAAACAGCCCTCTGACAATTGTTGACTCCATTGTTTGGGGATCAATGTGTGTTGTGGCGACCCCGCCGCGCGTGACCTCGGCCTGAGCAAATCCGGCTGTTGCAACAGGGACAAAAGAAAACTCCTTCACAAGCGTTGAGAGTTGTGCTGCGGTATGGTGAGAGACGGCGCCTGTGGTTAATTTGCCGACCCCTGCAATAGCGCAGAGTGTCTTTGCCAGATTTGCAGGCATGATTTTTGAAAGCACCGTGCACGCCTGTTTTTTGTTGTCCGTTTTTTTTCTGCCGTTAAGCCAATTTTTAAAATCCTCACAGGACGGGGCAAAATCAACGGATAGAGACTCGTGCGGGTTCCAGAAAAGTGAGGCGTTAAAGACGGCGGGGCCGCTCAGTCCCGTGTGTGTAAAAAGAATACCGCCCGCAAAGCTTTTGCCCGCCGTAGTCACAACGGCATCAAGGGAGACGCCCGCAAGTTTTGAAAAATGGTTTTTAAGTGCGGCGGGAAAAATCACTCCCGCGAGCGCCGGATGCCGTTTGGTGACCTTGTGTCCAAACTGCCTTGCCAACCGATAACCCAAATCGGAACTCCCCAGGTGGGGACAGGACAAGCCCCCCGTGGCAATGACAAGATTCTTTGAGGAGAAGGTGTTGTTGTCGGTTTTTACGGTAAATATGGGAATTTCAAAGTCGACAGAGCGCGGGTGCATTTCTCGCATGACGGAGGAATTCAACCGCGTCAAAGTCAAGTTGGTAACTTGTTTCCGACCAGGGTCGTGCTGAACAGACAGGACATTGGTGCTGGTGAGTAACGTCACACGTTGTTTATCCAGTTTTGTGACAAGCATGTTAAGAATGTCGCGTGAGGTTTTTTTACAGAACAACTGCCCCTTGTCCTTTGTAAAAAACTCTATATGGGCCGATTGCACCCAATTAATAAAATCGGTGTTTTTAAAACGGTTGAGCGCGTGAGTGCAGAAATCAGGATCTTCGGAAACGTAGTCTGCACTTGATACTTTAAGGTTTGTAAAATTGCAGCGTCCACCGCCTGAGGCGAGTATTTTTTTTCCTGCAGAGGTGTTTTTTTCGAGAATGAGCGCCTTGTGGCCCCGGTTTCCCGCTGTGACAGCACAAACAAGCCCTGCGGCCCCCGCCCCGATGATGATGACATCAAATAAAGTGGCAGATTGATCCATTGTGAAAAAGCTATTTAACCCCGACACCTGTATACTCAAACCCCATCTCTTTTAAAAAGCGGGCATCGTACAAATTGCGGCCGTCAAAGATTTTGGGTTGTTTAAGGTTTGAGAGCACAGCATTAAAGTCGGGGCTTCGAAATTCGTTCCAATCGGTGGCAATAATCAGCGCATCAGCGCCCACGGTGCATTCCAGCGGGTCGTTGTGGTAATGAAGTTTGTCGATATAGGCGAGCTTGGTGTTGTCCATGGCCTCGGGGTCGTACACATGGAGTTCAACCCCCGAGTCGACCAGATGATCAGCAAGCTTAAGGGCCTGAGACTCGCGGATATCGTCGGTCTTGGCTTTAAAGGCGAGTCCCCACAGGGCCATCTTTTTGCCTTTGAGTCTCTCCCTTGAACCAAAAGAGGCGCAGATTTTTTTAAAAAATTTTAACACCTGTTTGCTGTTGACGCTGTCACACGCCTTAAGTGTCTCAAACGGGGTATCGGCATCTTCGGCGACCCTGATAAGCGCCTTGACATCCTTTGGAAAGCAGGACCCACCGTACCCAAGACCCGGATAAAGAAAGGCGGGACCTATGCGGGGGTCGGTCCCCATGCCGGCCCTGACATCGTTGACGTCTGCGCCCACAGCATCGCAGAAATTGGCCACCTCATTCATGAATGAGATGCGCAGGGCGAGCATGGCGTTTGCCGCGTATTTGGTGATCTCGGCAGAACGACGTTTCATAAAGACCAGTCTTCTTTTTTGATGTGTAAAGGGCGCGTAGAGTTTTTCGATCAGGGGCTTGATGGAGTCGTCATTGGTCCCGATGACAATCCTGTCTGGTTTCATAAAATCGTTGACAGCATCGCCTTCTTTTAAAAATTCGGGGTTGGAAAAAACACAGTACGGGTGTTTGAGTCCTTCTTTAAAAATTTTTTCGATCTGATCGCCAGTGCCTACGGGGACTGTGCTCTTGGTAGCAATGATCACCTGCTTTTGAGCCACGGCGCAGATTTCTTTGCAGACCTGATGCACGTATTTAAGATCGGCCGAACCGTCCGTGTCCTGCGGTGTGCCAACGGCAATAAAGGAAACATCTGCCTGATTGATACCCTCGGCAAGTTCTGTGGTAAAATGCAGGTGTCCCTTTTGAGTGGCGCGGTAGATGAGGTCTTCGAGGCCGGGTTCATAAATGGGGACATAACCTTTTTTTAAGAGTTCGACTTTGTCCTTGTTGTTGTCGACACAGTAAACAGTATTCCCCGCCTGTGCAAAACAGGCGCCGGTAACAAGGCCTACATACCCTGTGCCAATAATGCAGATCTTCATAGACTCTCCTCCTCAACGATAGTTCAATGTATAGGAATTTCAAAGTTGACAGAGCGCGGATGCATTCCTCGCAAAATAGAGGCATTCAACCGCGTCAAAGTCAAGTTAGTAACTTGTCAGACGAAGCAACGCATCTACACGTTTTTTTTTCATGAAGTCAACCGTGGAGTGAGTGGTAAAAAAAATAACCCTTTAGAATTATTTAAAAAAGTGATAAACGGCCCCACGATGGCCCAGAAGATTGTATCCAAGCCCCGTCAGGCCCTGCTTAAAATTGAGCGGCAGATTTTTGAGCAGAACAGAAAGACCATCAAGGATTCCACCGACGTCAAAGACAAAAACTTTAAAAGATATCATCTCAATTACAAAAACGCGATCAAGACTTACAAAAGGGTGGCCTCCATCGAGGATGTCGAGACCGATCTCAACAGGTCGCGTGTGATTATTGTAGGCGACTATCACACGCTGGATCAATCGCAACGATCCTTTGTCAGGGTGATGAGACACCTTATTCGCGGCGGGTTTAAGGATTTTATTGTTCTGTTGGAGACCGTGCAAAAGAAGCATCAACGGCACCTCGATGGCTTTGCGCGGGACGCGATCACAGACCAGCAATTAATAAAAAAAATAGGATTCAAAGAGAGCTGGTTTTTTGACCTGTGGGACAACTACGCGGTGATTTTTGATTTTTTAAAATACCACGAGATCCCCATTTTTGGTATAGAGGCCGATGACCACCTTAACAAGACTCTTAAAGAACGCGATGAGTTTATGGCCGCGGAAATTGTGCGGCTCGCGGGGCTTTATCCCAATAAAAAAATATTTGTCCTTGTCGGAGACCTGCACCTTGCTCCACAACACCTGCCACGGGAGGTTACCTTAAGGTGCAAAAAGAAAAAACTCACACTTCCCATTGTCACGCTTTATCAAAACAGCCCCGAAATTTATTTTAAATTATCAGAAAAAGAAGTTATAGATCACGCCATCATTGTAAAACTTGCCGACCGAACCTACTGCCGCATGCACACGCCGCCGATTATTGTCCAGCAAAGCTACATCAACTGGCTCTACCACGAAGAAGGGCGTTTTGACTGGGTTGACGCAAAGGCCAGTTTTATTGATATCGTCGAAAGAATCGCCAAGGTAACCGGCATGGCCCTTAGTCCCGGTTACGACAATGTGCACGTCTACACCTGCGGGGATCTTGCCTTTATGAAAAGGCCGTCGTTTAAAAAATTGTTTTCAAAAAAAGAACTCAAATTCATTCATCGGCAGATTGCAGACTCCGAATCCTATTTTCTGCCCAGCGCACGGATTGTCTACATTGCCAACGTCTCAATCAATCACGCCGCTGAAGAGGCCAGTCACTACTTAAAGTTTCTCATGACAGGCAGTGAGTTTCCGCGCACACACAGGGATGCCTTTTATGCCAATGTCTTGCACGAGGCCTTGGGTTTTTTTGGTTCAAAACTCATCAACAACAAACGCAAGTGCTACAGGTACAAGGACTACCAGAATCAAAAGCTGTTTTTAGAGCAGGGTGGGATGGCCCTTAAACGACATGTCGAATACGACACCTGCGTCCTGTTTATCAGGCATTTCCAGATGGTCAAAAAGAGACAACTCTTTCACACGAACAGAATATCAAGCTTTTCTCCGGATCTTTTTCTGTCACTCACGCACGCCATTGGTTATGATCTTGGGGAACACCTTTATTACGGTTTTATGGAGGGTGTGATCGATAAGGAATGCATTCAGGGGCTCTACGCCCGCGAGTTTCAGGAAGAGGGTGCAACAGGCGAGGAATATCTGCACCTCATAGAGGCATTAAGCAGGGTTAAGAGGCCGGTCAGGGCGTGAGGGGTGGCGTGTTAATCAAAAAAAATTCGCCTTTATCGCAGAGAGCGCGTCTAAGGCCTTTTGTCTTTCTGCGGGTGAGTTATAAACGTATTTTGGCCCTCCAAGAAAACTAAAGGTACTCACAAGCCACCGGGTAACGGGGTTGTGTAAAAAGGCGGGATCATCGCTTGTCAGACGGTCGTTGATCTCCGAGAGTTGTAAAACACCATCCTTAAAAAGATCACCGTACAGGGTCTCTCCAAGGGCCTCTCGCAACCCCTGATATTGAGGGTGTGCCTTGACAAGGGCCTCGGGGATCGCATCGAGATTCACAACCGGCTTGTCTTCTTCGATCGCATCGGCAATAGCCACGATTGACGCAGACTCAGGGTCGAATGTTGTTGCATCACCCTCAACAACATCGGGCGCGGGCCTTGGTGTGCTTTCTTCTGCATATTGACGGGCATCGTGGTAGAGTGTCAGGGCCTCGGCACCAAATCTTTCCGCGATTTTTTTGTCCTTCTGATCGGCGGTCAATTGTTGCGTGCCCAGATTAAGGGATTCATTAACGTAAGCGTAAAATCGGGCGAGCTGCGACTTTTCCTCGTCGAGCAGGATGTTGTCTGTAAAATCCAGTTTGACATGGTTAAATCTTTTTTGCGGGGATGGCTCTGACTCCTGCCCTGCGTATTCACCGGAGTTCACCATCTGTGGAAAAATCTCTCTCCATGCGTCTATGTCCCCTGCCTGCACGGGGATGTCATACAAAATATCCTCCATCAAGGCGATATCCCGTATTTCGCCGAAACGCCTGACGGCGTTAATAACATCGCCGGTATAAACACGATCCGCCGCATTTTGACAGTAATCACCAAAGAGTTTTATAAATCCCTGCGAGAACTGATCGTTCTTTGCTATTTTTTTAAGGTCAACCCTGTAGAGGTCGTGCGAGCGCTCTCCCTTGTAATGAAACGAGACCGTTGTGTCCTGCACACGATCGACCGCATTTGTAGAAGAATCAAGCCCCTCAAGGGCACGGCCTTCTTCGGCCTTGAGCGCCAGATACACTGTTTTATTGATCATAAACCACCACGGAGCAAAAGAGCGGTTTATCACCGCTCTTTTTTTAGTAATACACTTGGTTAAACCTCATGGCTCAAAAGTCTTTTTGCCTTTGCCTTTGTCTTCATCAGCATCTTTTTTTGTATCTGTTTTGGGTGCGGTGGCTGCCGGGGCTGTAAATTTGACCCAGACATATTTTACCTCATCGCCCATGATCACCTGAAGCTTCAGAACCTTGTCAACAGTGCTGTATAGGGCAGGTATGCCTGTGATCCTGAGTTTTCCACCCTCATTGGCAAAATCGAATGTCACATCTTCGCCAGTCTTTGGACCCTTGGCGAATTGTATAACCTTCCCGCCCTCAATGAATTTGACAGCTGTGACTTTGCTGGCATCAAGGTCTATTAAAGGCTGATGACCTGGCTGGGGGTAAACTTTAATACCAAAATCTTTAGGTTTGTCGGGAATAAGTGCTGCTGCCTTTTTTTCTTCGGACTTTGGTGCCTCTGCCGGGGCCGCTGATGCAGCGGTTGTACCTGCATCTGCCGCTTTTTCAGCAGCGGGTTTTTTTTCTTCGGTCTTTGTATCTGCTGTGGGTGCGGGGGCTGCCGAGGCTGTAAATTTGACCCAGACATATTTTACCTCATCGCCCATGATCACCTGAAGCTTCAGAACCTTGTCAACAGTGCTGTATAGGGCAGGTATGCCTGTGATCCTGAGTTTCCCACCCTCGTTGGCAAAATCGAATGTCACATCTTCGCCAGTATTTGGACCCTTGGCGAATTGTATAACCTTCCCGCCCTCAATGAATTTGACAGCTGTGACTTTGCTGGCATCAAGGTCTATTAAAGGCTGATGACCTGGCTGGGAGGTCACTGTAATATCAAAATCTTTTGGTTTGTTGGGGATGGATGCTGCTGCCGGGGCCGCTGATGCAGCGGTTGTACCTGCATCTACCGCTTTTGCTACGTCGGATGTTTTTACATCGGTCGCTGGTGTTTCGGCTTTCTTTTCTTCAATCTTTGGTGCTGCTGCCTTTTTTTCTACGGGCTTTGCCTCGGGCGGAGCTGTTGTTGTTGTTGTTGTTGCCTCCGCGGCTTTTTTCTCAGCAGCAATTTTTTGGGCGGCTGCCTCGGCGATTTCACGTAAGTTTTTATCGAGCCGTGTGACAAGGAGACCTTTTGCACCGTATTTTTTTATGAGGATGCCCTTTAACTTTGTGGCCACCTGAACAACATGGGGCTCGGCAAGCCTGTTCAGTTCTGTTACGATCATATCGGCCCATGTCGCCTTTTCTATTGGCTGTACCGCTGCGAGGTAAAGACTTAAATATCTGGCTACAATTTCAATAATCGCGATGTTTTCGGCAATCGGGTCAACCAGGGTCTTTTTTCCCGCTGTTTCACTTTCGTAGGGTTTGATTAAAACCTCTGCCATCGCTTGCTCGACAACGGCCTTTTGCCCTGCCGCAAGCTTTGCCGCGTATTGCCGCAAATAAACCTCTGCCAAAACGTCGGTAACACTGGCGGTCTTGCCGTCTTTTGATTTGAGCCTGACAGTGGTCATGGTCCCTCTAACCAGGACAACATTTTTATCAAATGGGTTTGCTTCGATAGCCGGTACATTTGCATTGTCTGTTTTGTTTACAAGGGGCGGTGTAAGTGCCGGGAGCATGTCGTTAATAAGAGTATAGGCCTTTTTGTAAGAGTCTAACAGAGATGGCTTTTTGGCTTCTGTTTTCTCTGCCTCGGTTGTTGATGCTTCTATTTTCTTTTCTTCGGTCTTTGCGGGTTCGGTTTTCTTTTCTTCGGACTTTGCGGGTTCGGTTTTCTTTTCTTCGGTCTTTGCGGGTTCAGCTTTCTTTTCTTCGGTCTTGGCAGGTTCTGCTTTCTTTTCTTCGGTCTTTGCGGGTTCAGCTTTCTTTTCTTCGGTCTTGGCAGGTTCTGATTTTTCTTCTTCGGTCTTTGCGAGTTCTGCCTTTTTTTCTTCGGGCTTTGGAGGCGGGACTGC